>NZ_JBHINR010000032.1:0-347158 GCF_042195105.1 Bartonella sp. CL436QHHD
TATGCCCCAATGACCACCAGCACTCGTGGCAGAGAGATTAGAGCGGATTTTTCCGTTTTCAGATGTATAACCAGCACCAAGGGCAAATGCGGATTGTCCACGCCATGTGCCGCTACCAAATGAGACACTCAAAGATCCTGGCTCGTCGAAGTAACGTAGGTTGGATACTGCTAGACCAACGGCGGCTGCTTGCCTTGCCTCTTTCCGTACGCTCTTAATATCATAACTTAAAATATTAAACTTCATATCTGTATATCGGTCAGACCGATCAACAGCATCATCAATGGCATTAATAACAATATTATCCACCCGACTATCCGTATATTTTTTTGCATCATCGAGAACAATTTTCATCTGTTGCTGAGTGTAATCATGCAGTTGACCACCATTCACAGCTTCTTTCGAGTCCTTCTCAATACGGCCATCCGCAACATTATCAATTAAAACAGGTTCACTGGAATCTCCACCCTCTAAAGTGATCCTATTGGTTTTGTTTCCTTCTCCATCTTTATCATAGTTAACTGCGCCATCAGAAAGATTATTAACCGTGTTCTCAATATTATCAACTCTGTCTTCAATATTGAAAACCGTTTCACCAATATTCGTAACCGTAGTGGAAATATTGTCGACTCTGTTTTCAATATGCTTAATATCTTTTTCAACGCCAGTGATACGTTCGTTGGTCTCCCAAAGCTGTCCGCCATTGACTGCATCTTTTGACCCTTCTACAATTTTACCATCTGCTACATTGATAATCTTACTTGGTTGACCATCATGGCTAGCGTCATAAGCTTTTTTCTGCTCATTCCAATTTAAACCATTAGACGAGACATTGTTTTCAACATTTTGAATGCGGTCGTTTATCTTAGACATACTCTCACTCACGCCGTCAAAAGCACTGGCAACGTTATGATAATTCTTCTTTTCACCAGAGCTACCGTCAGCCTTGAATTGTGCTATCTTGAAAGTAGGAGCAGTCCATTCTCCATTATTATAGTCAGCGCCACCACCAAAATACGCAGCCAATTGGTTGCTCATAAGATAAAGTTGCGAACCATTTATAGCATCGGTTGAATTAGCAGAAATATCTCCATTGGCAAGAAACTTAATTTTGCTATTGGTTCTTCCCTCTCCATGCTGTGCTACAAATGCCTGCTCATCACTGTTCCACAACAAGGCGTCCCCTTTAACTTCTTGAGTAATATTCGTGATTTTTTCATTGACATCGTTTACCACATTCGTCAGATGCGTATTCACACTCTTCACATTTGCATCAAGACCTGTCAAAGCTGAGCCAACGTCATGATAATTGGCTTTTGCCACCTGACCATCTTCAACAATAACAGATAAACTATATTTTGGTCCTTTAAAGGCACCATTTTCGAATGAAGCATCACCACCAAAATAATTTGCTATATCTCCAGATATTTTATTAATTTGGTTCCCATTGATTGCATCATGCGATCCTTGCGCAATTATGCCATCTTTAACATTATGGAGAGCAACAGGGTCTTGGTTATCTACCCCACCTAAAGTTACGCTACCATAATTAATGGCACCATTTTCTTTATCGTAGAGAACTGCAGCAGCTCTTGTGAGATTAATATCATTAGAAATCATCTCTATACTTTTATCAAGCTGGGCTTTGTTAACAGCTTCATCACTCCACTCTGCAGCTTTTACACCGGAAATTGTACGAGCATCACCAGATTCGTTTGCAACATTGATTTCTATACCACCTGTTGACTCACCAATGGTGATAGCACCTTCATTCTCTTCCTGCTTAACGAGGCTATTTTTTGTCGCATTCGTAATCTGATTTTGAATATTCGTGATAGAAGCATCAACAGCATTAAAAGTAGATTCAAAACCATTATGTGGCTTACCCTGAATAGTGTAAGTGGGAGCCTTACCGTTAGATACATCTGCACCACCACCAAAATATTGAGATGTATTTTGAGAAATTTTTTCTAGATTATTCGTAACAGTGGTAACATTCTGATTAGTAACAAAAAGTTGTGAACCATTTACCGCATCGGTTGAATTAGCAGAAATGTCTCCATTGGCAAGAAACTTAATTTTGCTATTGGTTCTTCCCTCTCCATGCTGTGCTACAAATGCCTGCTCATCACCGTTCCACAACAAGGCGTCCCCTTTAACTTCTTGAGTAATATTCGTGATTTTTTCATTAACATCGTTTACCACATTCGTCAGATGCGTATTCACACTCTTCACATTTGCATCAAGACCTGTCAAAGCTGACCCAACGTCATAATAGTTGGCTTTTGCCATCTGACCATCTGTATCAATAACAGATAAACTATATTTTGGTCCTTTAAAGGTACCATTCTTGAATGACGCACCACCACCAAAATAATTTGCTATATCTCCAGATATTTTATTAATTTGGTTCCCATTGATTGCATCATGCGATCCTTGCGCAATTATGCCATCTTTAACATTATGGAGAGCAACAGGGTCTTGGTTATCTACCCCACCTAAAGTTACGCTACCATAATTAATGGCACCGTTTTCTTTATCGTAGAGAACTGCAGCAGCACTTGTGAGATTAATATCATTAGAAATCATCTCTATACTTTTATCAAGCTGGGCTTTGTTAACAGCTTCATTAGCATTTACAGCTGCCTTCACACCAGAAATCGTCCTATCGTTGCCTGCATTATTTGCAACATTGATTTCTATACCACCTGTTGCCTTACCTATGGTGATAGTACCTTCATTTTCTTCTTGTTTAACGAGGCTGTTTTTTGTCGCATTCGTAATCTGATTTTGAATATTCGTGATAGAAGCATCAACAGCATTAAAAGTAGATTCAAAACCATTGTGTGGCTTACCCTGAATAGTGTAAGTGGGAGCCTTACCGTTAGATACATCTGCACCACCACCAAAATATTGAGATGTATTTTGAGAAATTTTTGCTAGATTATTCGTAACAGTGGTAACATTCTGATTAGTAACAAAAAGTTGTGAACCATTTACCGCATCGGTTGAATTAGCAGAAATGTCTCCATTGGCAAGAAATTTAATTTTGCTATTTTCTTTGTCTGCTCCATGCTGTGCTACAAATGCCTGCTCATTATTACTCCACAACAGAGAATCTTTAGAGACACCATCAATTTTCTGAGTAAACTCATTGGCTACATGTGTTAAGCGGCTATTCACATTGTTGATATTGTCATCAAGCCCTGTCAAAGCATCACCAACATTATTATGGTCCTTAGTTATTGCTACACCATCTTCAGAAATTTGCGATAAATGATAGTGCGGACCAAACAAAATACCTTCGCTAAATTCCGCATCACCACCAAAAATGACTGCTACATCTCGGGATATTTTTTCAATCTGGCTACCATTAATTGCATCATGCGATCCTTGCGCAATCATGCCATCTTTAACATTATGGAGAGCAACCGGTGCCGTAGTCTTATCACCACCTAAAGACACACTATTATAATTAACGGCTCCATCTGCTTTTTTATCGTAGAGAACTGCAAAAGCACCCACTTTCTGAATATTGAACACCTCTTCACCAAGATCAGTAACCGTAGCTGATATGTTAGTAACCTTATCGTTAATATGGACAATATCCTTTTCAGCACCTGCAACACGATCATTCGTCTTCCAAAGCTGACTACCATTGATTGCATCATGCGAATTTTCAATAATTTTCCCATCTTTAACATTACGGAGAGCAACCGGTGCTGTAGTCTTATCACCACCTAAAGACACACTATTATAATTAACGGCTCCATCTGCTTTTTTATCGTAGAGAACTGCAAAAGCACTTCCCTCTTCAATGTTATTAATACTGTTACTAATATCTGCTATACGCCCATCCAGTTGTTCTTTATTAACAGCGTCATTAGCATTTACAGCTGCCTTCACACCGGAAATTATCCTATTTTCACCAGATTTGTTTGCAACATTGATTTCAGTGCCACCTGTTGACTCACCAATGGTGATAGCACTTTCATTTTCCTCCTGCTTAACGAGGCTGTTTTTTGCCACATTCGCAATCTGATTTTGTATATTCGTGATAGAAGTATCAACAGCATTAAAAGTAGATTCAAAACCATTATGTGGTTTGCCCTGAATAGTGTAACTGGGCGCCTTACCGTTAAATACATCCGCTCCACCACCAAAATATTGTGATATATTATGAGTTACACCTTCAACTGTATTCTCAATCTTCCCTAACTGCGCAAAATTCACTGCATCCTCAGGTTCTTCCCCAGCTGCCACTCCTGTAATCTGCTTATTGCCAGCATCAATACCATCCACAGTTATACCAGCCCCATTAGCAAACAGAATGCCATCATCACTTATAGAGCTTCTTCCAGCGGTAACTCGTTCCACTGTAATATTCTTAGCTAGATCAAATTTTACATTATTGTCTTCCTCACCTTTTATAATCGTAAGGTTGCCACTTGCCGCTGACAAATCTACAGTATCTTTTATACCAACGGCTTTAGCATTTTCACCCCCAACGGATAGGTTCCAACCTTGATCTACGTATTTTTGTAATGATTTTAACTGCGCAACATTCACAGCATCAGTATTATAAGTACCAGCTGCCACCCCCTCAAGCTGGCGCGCCATCTTCTCTTTATCATTACCAATAGTCGCTATACCTGCATTACCTACCCATACATGACTATCATCACCTGATAAACCTTTAGTGAAAGGATCATAACCGGCCATGCCAAAACCTGAGACAGTCCCAGAACCGTCCCCAAGAATAACCTTTCCATACGCCCGCGTTTCAGGCCCAGACCCTATAGCAACAGTTTCATCACCATCAGCCCTCACTCGTAAAGAATAAGCATTTACGAATGCATCTCTATTATCATCTTGGTTATTATATCCGGCATCTATCGCGATATTACCTAGTCCTAAAGCGTGCGCTGTAGAGTCTATAGCTACACTTTTCCCCTTTTCCGTATATTCCTCTGGATCTAAAATAACAGCGCCACCCACTGTAAAGATATTTTGCGCATCTTTCCATACAGACCTTCCGTCGACTGTTAAAACATTTATGGCAGAATTATCCCCCCCCATACCACTTGTATAATCATTATAAGCAGAAAGAGTACTTTGCGGATAAACCACGGCAGCATTCTTCACATTTTCAAGAGATGCTTTTGTTAAATCGAGATTTGCTGAAAAAACAGGAGAAACATTCGATAAAAACAATGCCACCGCAGTTCCTAACGAAGCTACTTTAAACAATGATGATCGATGATGTGAACGAGAAAAACTCAAATCACGCAGATTTTGTGTAGTATATAATTTTTTCATAATACCCCCTTCATAATAATAGATTAAAAACACAAAAAAGGTATGCTCTAGAACTCTAAAGCTTTCTTATTTCCTTTGCGTGTTCCTGCTTTTACAGCGTGTTTTAGGTCATAAATAAAATTAAGACATAAGCTGTTGTTTCTACAGCGTCTTTAGAAGGGTAATTAGGGGAAGGTTCGTGAAAATCAATTTGAGGAAGGTAAAAAAATACTTAATATTAGAATAGATTTCATTTTTCTACTAAAGGTTGTGTGTCGTTTTTAGCTTTGATCTCTTTGAAAGAGGTATAATTTTTGTTGTGCCTATTGATCATCCGCTAGGCATCAGTTTATTTTTCGTGAATAAGATTTTTTTATTTCATTAGAGGATTTATGAAAGCTTTTTACTAAAATGCCCCATCTATATCCTTACTAATGGTAATGTGTCTCGTTGCTGTATCCTGTTTTACAAAAATACTCACTGCTACTTGTTCTTTTATTCCCTTCAGTTGTGAAAAATTCATTGCACTATCTAGCACCCATATCTTTAGCTGCCTCATCAGAAATAGACAGTTTTCAACCTTTTTTCTTACGACTTCTTCTAAATCTTGCAACTGTCTAAGGTTCACTGCATCGGCAGATTTTCTATCAGCTGCTACGCCAGCTGCTACGCCTATAATTTGTCGCGTTATGTTCTTACTAGGAACACCAATACTTACTGCAACTTTCGTACTTTTCCATTGAGATTAGATGTTTTTAACCGGTCCTTGCAGAACAGACGTATCTCCAAAAACGCCAGCAGCTCTACCAGACACAGAGTTGTTCCCGATAGCTCTCCCATCAACCATCACTTTCTTTAGAATGGGAACCTAAAGCGATACTTCCACCCCCTTTTGCTTTTGAATAGAAGCCCATAGAAATAGCTTCTTGAGCAAATGCATATGCACGGAGTGACCAAGAGCAATCGAACCATATTCTAAAGCTTTAGAAACAGCTCCTACTACTGTTGAATAATCACTCTTCGAAAGAGTATAATCATTTTCCCCGTGTTCGCTCTTCTTATTATATTCACCACCTACTGCGACACTGCTTTTCTCTAAAGCATGAGCCATATTGCCTACAGCAACGCTCCATTCTTTTTCCGTTTGCGCTCCACTACCCTAAAGCAATACTTGTGTTTGGAGTACATTGCATATCCTGTAGATCGTTGCATTATAAAGCATACGTTTAAAACTATACGAAAATAAAAGCTAAAACTGTCTTCTTTTAATAAAGGGTATATTCGTATTTACATTGCTTGAAGCATTTTAATAAATCAAAATAATAGCAATCAATTTTTTGAATCTTTACCACTAAGCTCTTTTATTCTCAACAAAAGTTGTAATAAGCTTTTTATATTCGGATTTTATATAATTACGGGAGTTTTATACATTTAGAATAGCTTTAGAGAGTTCTGGAAGAAAGTAAAAAATTTGCCCTTTTCTTAAATAAGAAAAAGGCAAATCAATTTTATGGATTTAGTCGTTTATTAGTTGAGTATCACATTAACCCCTGTACTTATACCCCAGTGACCTCCAGAAGTGGTAATTGACAAGTTGGAACCAATATCACCGTTCTCTGAAGTATAACCTGCACCAAAAGCAAAAGCAGATTGACTACGCCATAAACCACTACCAAATGCGATTGTTAATTTTCCAGGAATATCACTATAGCGTAAACCAGCTACCGCTAAACCAACAGCTGCTGCTTGTCTTGCCTCTTTTCGAACATCCTCAACAGCATAACTTAATGTCGAAAACTTCATATCCGTATACGAATTAGCCCCACTAACTCCATCTTTTACAAGATGAGAAATTTGCTCATCCGTATACTTATTGGCACTTTCAAGCACAAAATCCATCTTATCTTTTAATTGACCGCCATTAACCGCTTCTTTCGAATCCTTTTCAATCTTTCCATCGGCTACATTGGCTATTAATACTGGAGAACTTTCATCTCCACCAACTAAGCTAACTTTATTGGTCTTTTTTCCCGTTTCTTTATCTTTATCGTATTGTACAGATCCCTCCGTAACTCTATTTTCAATATCCTTGACCTGATCTGTAATCATCTGCTGAGTTTCCCAAAGCTGTCCTCCATTCACTGCTTCTTTTGAATCTCTGTCTACCTTACCATTCGCTACATTGATAATCTTACTTGGACTCTTAACACCCTGAGAATCCACATGAGATGCATCATAACTTCCTTTTTCTTCATTCCAATTCAGACTATTCAAAGAGGTACCCTTTTCAACTTCTTTTATACGATCGTTGATAGTGCTCATGCTGTCATTAACAACATCAAATGCTTCAGAGACATTATTACGTTCCTCTTTATCACCTTTCGTACCATCCTTATTAAAGACCTGAACAGTGAATTTTGGTCCTTGCCAGTTTCCTTCCTTATCATAACCAGCTCCTCCACCAAAATATGAGGCAAATGTCTGTTGAAGTGTATAAATCTGACCACCATTAATCGCATCCGTCGAATCTTCTGATATCTTTCCTTTCGCAAGGAACGTGATCTTGCTGTTTTCCTTGTTACCTTCTTTCTCATGCTGTGCTACAAACGCACCTGCATCATCACTCCACAACAACGCATTTTGCTCAATGTTGTCTGAAATCTCATTATGAAGATTCTTGAAAACCTTATTTACACCGGCAAACGCGGCTGCAATGCTATCATAATTCTCCTCTTCAAAGCTTCCATCTTCTTGGAAAGTCATTATCTTGAAACCTGGAAGCGCCCAGCCATCACCATCATACTTAGCATCACCACCAAAATACTTTGCTAGCGACTGATTCAGATCATAAATCTGTCCGCCATTAACCGCATCACTCGAGCCTGATACTATAGAGCCAGCCGCAAGTGATGTGATCTTGCTTGCTTTTCTGTCATCACCTTTCCCATGCAGAGCGATAAAAGCTTTGTCACCATCGCTCCAAGATAAAGAATCTTGTGCAACTCCCTCTGAGACCTCCTTAATGCGAGCGTTCACATTCTTGATATTGTCATCAAGTCCTTTAAAGGCAGAACCAACATCGGTATGCGGTTTATCTGTTACTTCGCCACCTTTATCAATACTGGATAAATTATAAGTTGGCCCTTTAAAAGCACCACCCTTAAATTCAGCATCTCCACCCAACAATTTTGCTATATCCATTGAAAGAATGTGAACCTGTCCTCCATTGATAACATCCGTTGAGTTTTCCGCAATCGATCCGGCGGCTACATTATGGAGCGCAACAGGTGTAGCATCCTTCCCTTTCCCAAAAGTTACATTTGTATAATCAGTTTGATTATCTGTTGTTTTATCGTAAAGAACAACAGAAGAACTATCAGACAGAAGGGTATCAGAAAGATCCTTCAAACCTTTATCAAATTGTTCTTTGTTCACAGCTTCATTGGCTTTTTCTGCTGCCTTCACACCAGAAAGGGTTCTATCCTTACCACTCTTGTTTGCGATATTGATTTCACTACCTTCTACTCCTTTACCAATGTTGATAACATCTTCATTTTTCGTAACAAGCAAATTACTGATTACATCGCTGATCGCAGTTTGAACCTTTGTGAAAAGTTTACCCACACCTGAAAATGCATCTGATACATTCTTATAGCTTGATTCAGCTTCAGTGCCATCATCATTGATAATTTTGAGCTTAAAATCAGGAACTTTCAATTCCCCATCCTTATATTCAGCGTCATCAGAAAAATATTTTGCAACCTTATCGCCCAGTGAATAAAGTTGAGAACCATTTACGGCATCCATCGATTCTTTCGTAATATCTCCTACAGCAAGCGATGTGATTTTACTTGCCTTTCTGTCATCACCTTCCCCATGCTGGGCGACAAAAGCTTTGTCAGCATCGCTCCAAGATAAAGAATCTTGTGCAACTCCTTCTGAGACTTCCTTAATGCGAGCATTCACATTCTTGATATTATCATCAAGTCCTTTAAAGGCAGAACCAACATCGGTATGCGGTTTATCTGTTACAACACCTTTTTCATCAATATTCGATAATTTATACCCTGGTACTTTAAAGTTTTTTCCATCAAAGGATACATCTCCACCTAAAATTTTTGAGAAATCATCTGTGATGATATGAAGCTGTCCACCCGTGACTGTATCATGTGAACCCTTGGCAATCTGACCATCAGCAACATTGTGAAGTGCTACAGCAGCAGAATTTGCACCTTTTCCTAAAGTCACACTCGCATAATTTATAGTGTTATTATCACCCTCTTTTTTATCGTAGTGAACAACGGCTGAATCATCAGACTGAAGACTGTTAGAAAGCTTCTTTAAACTTTCATCAAGCTGACCTTTATTAACCGCTTCATTATTTTGTGTTGCTGCCTTCACACCAGAAAGAGTTCGATCTGCTTTGCTACTATTAGCGATATTGATTTCACTGCCTTCTACTTCTTTACCAATAGTGATAAATTTGGTTGCTTGATCTTTCTTAACAAGGCTATCACCTTTCACATTGGCAATCTCATTATTAATCTCTTTGCTAATCTCATTTCTAATATTTGTGAAAGAATTACCAACTCCAGCCAAAGCATCCGTCACATTGCCATAGTCTATCTCTTCAGATTTACCATCATCCTTAACTGTCTTAACCTTAAAACTTGGAGCTTTCCATTGTCCTTGCTCATCATAACCTGCACCTCCACCAAAATAGGTTGCAAGTTGTTCGTTCAGCGAATAAAGCTGACCACCCGTGACAGCATCCGTTGAATCTTTAGAAACAACACCATCTAAAAGAAACGTAATTCTACTGTTTTCTTGTGTCCTGACAGCTCTGCCTTTTTCTTCTTGCTTCTTTTCATGACGTGCTACAAAGGCATTAGCTTTATCGTTCCATAACAAAGCATCACCTTTAACTTGCTGAGTAATATTCGTTATGTTTTTAGTAAGTTCGCTAAACTTATTTGTTACATTATCATTGACATTCTTGATATTGCTATCAAGCTGGCTTTTGTTAACAGCGTCATTATTGTTCTTTGCTTCCCCAACACCAGAAATTATCCGATCCGCACCGCTTTCATTTGCAATATTGATTTCTGCGCCACCTACTTTTGCACCAATAGTGAGACGACTCGTTGTCTTATCTTGCTGAATAAAGCTTTCGCTTTCCACTTTGGTAATCACATTATTAACCTGTTCAGTCAATTTATTCTGAACATTTGTGATAGAAGTACCAACACCGGAAAGTGCATCCGCTACATTCTGATAATTCTTGTCAAAAGAAGTACCATCCTCACCAAACTGCTTGATCTTGAAATCCGGTGCTTTCCATTTGCCCTCTTCATCATAACCAGCACCACCACCAAAATAGGATGCAAGCGTGTTACCCATTGTATAGAGCTGACCACCATTTACTGCATCTGTTGAGTTTTGGGTAATCTCACCACTTTCTAGAAACGTAATTCTACTGTTTTCTTGTGTTCTTACAGCCCTGCCTTTTTCTTCTTTTCTCTTTTCATGACGCGCTACAAAGGCATTGGCTTCATCATTCCATAACAAAGAATCCTGTGCTACTCCTTCAGAAACTTCTTTAATCCGTGCATTCACATTCTTGATATTTGTATCAAGACCAGTAAATGCACTCCCAACATCTTTAAAAGAGCCCTCTGTTATATTACCCTTTGTATCAATCTTGGATAAGTCATAAGTTGGTCCCGTCATGTCAGAACCAGCAACTCCTGCACCTCCACCAAAATATTTTGATGTATTCGCCATAGCCGTTTCCAGATTTCTCGCTGTGGACGAAAGACCCTCATTGGTTTTGCTTAACTGTGAAAAATTAACTGCATCGTTCGCTCCAGTGCCATCCGACACTCCTGTAATCTTTTTACCCCCAGCATCTATCCCAGAAATGATTATTTTCGGACCATCAGTAATTACTAAGCCCGTAGCATCGAAGGTATTTTTACCTGCCTTTACGCTCTCCAGTGCAATGTCTTGAGCCAGATCAAACTTTACTTTATTGTCATCTTCGCCCTTTGTAATATTTAGGTTGCTACTTCCAGCGGAAAAATCTACCGCGCTATCCATAAGAACAGTTGTAGCATTTTTATCTCCAACAGAGAATTTCCAACCGTTTTGTCTTACAACTTGTTCTAAGTCCTGCAACTGTTTAAGGTTCACTGCATCGGTAATATTAGAACCAGCAGCTACGCCTGTAATTTGTCTGGTTATACCCTTACTATAATCACCAACACTAACTGAGCCCCGCGTACTTTTCCATTGCGCCTCAACGTTTGTTGCAGACCCCTGCAACAAAGAAGTGTAGCCAAGCTCACCAGCAGCCCTATCAGCTACAGAATCGCTTCCTAGAGCAACACCTGCCGCAACCGTCACATTAGAGCTAGCGCCTATAGCAATTCCCTGCAGCGCCTGCTCCTGTGCATATGCATTGTACCCCATAGCAATCGCTTCATTTGCATAACTATGTGCTTTACTACCGAAGGCTATTGAAAAATCACCGAATGAAACTGTTCTCTGTTTTTCATCATAACTATCGGTTAGAGAAGAACCGATTGCAATGCTATTTTTAGTATCTCTACTCCTACCGGCTAAAGCAGTTAAGCCGATTGCAATCCCTTGGTCAGCCTTCGTCTGCGCTACCTGCCCGTAAACAATAGCATCATGAGATTCTCCCTGAGCTCGTTCACCATAGACAAGAGGATTACCCAAAGGATTACCAAAACTCTTATTCCTAGTTATCTGATCTCCCTTTACAACACTTGGAGTTAAAGCTGCTCTTGTTATTTTTTCACTTCCAGCATTCATATCAATTGAACGTATCGAATCGCTGGATTTTACCAAAACATTCACTATAGGACTATAATCGCTCACACCAGTAAGAGTTTTGGTTAAAAAATTTGCATAGTCATCAGCAGCACTTACCTTGGATGTCAAAGAAACATTCAGCGCTGTTAAATAATTTTCCTGTGATGCACTAGAAGAATCCAAATCACTGTTATAGCTATCATAAACAGAGACAATACTTTGTGGATATATCTCAGCAGTATTCCTTATGTTTGAAGAAATCTCTTCTCCTGAATCAAGATCATTCGAAAAAACAGGGGAAATACTGGCTAAAAGTGCAGCTATTGAAGTCAAGGATAGGACTTTAATAAAAGGAAAACGGGAAAATTTTAAATTGCTCCCTGCTAATTTTGTATATAATTTTTTCATAATGAACTCCCCAATGAAAGAAATAACTATAAACACAAAAAAGACACATTTAAACGCTATAAAGTTTCCTAAATTTGGTTTTTCTAAACGTATTCAAAAATTTAGTACCGGACTGCAAAGATAGAGAAGTTGTGTTTTTAGCTTTTATGGTTAATGTGTTTTGCTCTTTTACATTTCCTAAGAAAGTAAATTTCTTTGTGGTAATTAGTTTTTTTAACTTTTAAACTTATTGTTTGTTTTTTGCAAGGGTTAGAGTTAATTTAGTGGATTGTTTTATAACTTCTTCCAGTAAAGTTGAAATACATTTGAATGTGTACTTTTATCTTAGTAGAAAACTTTTTAATAGATTTGTAGTAGAGCGAAAGTTTTTTTCTATCTGTAAAGCGCTACAGATTTTTCAGATTTAAAAATTAAAGAAAAAATAATGAACTTATAATTTATGGAAAAATTTATTATCTTATTTTGAAATAAGAAGTTCATTTTGTTGAAAGTGTATAGGTTTTTTCTGTTTTTTAAACCTGTATTTGTCGTTATAGCGCTTATCAATTTATATATAATTTTTACATACGTAACAACAATTCACCCCTGCCTCATGAGACAGGGGTGAAAAGGAATTTTTATGTATTTTGTTTATTATCAGTTCAATGTCATATTGAATCCCGCACCTACACCCCAGTGACCTCCAGAAGTTGTTGCGGATATGTTAGAGCGGTATTTTCCATTTTCTGAGGTGTAACCTGCACCAAAGGCAAATGCAGATTGACTACGCCATAAACCAGTACCAAATCCAACGCTTAATTTTCCAGGTGTATCATTGTAGCGTAAGTTAGACACCGCAAGACCAATAGCCGCTGCTTGTCTTGCCTCTTTTTTCACACTCTCAATACTGTAGTTTAAAACGTTAAACTTCATATCTGTATATTGTTTAGACTGATCAACAGCATCATCAATCGCATCAATCACAATATTATTAACCCGTTGATCTGTGTAGTGCTTGGATTCATCAAGAATAATCTTCATCTGTTCTTTAGTATAGTCATGGAGTTGACCACCATTTACAGCTTCTTTTGATCCCTTCTCAATTTTACCATCAGCTACATTATCAATCAAAACAGGTTCACTGGCATCACCACCCGCTAATGTGATTTTATTGGTCTTTTTGCCGTTTGCATCTCTGTCATAACGAACAGCGTCCTCTTCAATACCGTCAACTCTATTATTGATGTTATCAACTTTTGTATCAATATTGAGAACTACATCACCAATATCAGCAATCGTATTTGAAATATTATCAACTCTGTTGGTAAGATGCTTCACATCTTTTTCAACACCAGTGACACGTTCATTAGTTTCCCAAAGTTGTCCACCATTGACCGCATCTTTCGAACCTTTTACAATTTTACCATCAGCTACATTGATAATTTTATTCGGCTTACCATCACGATTAGCATCATAGGCTTTTTCTTTATCATTCCACTTTAAAGCATCTGTATCGACCTTGTTGATGACATCATCAATACGGTTGTTAATATTTGACATCCCATTATTAATATCACCAAAAGCATCAGCGACATTATGGTGCTCTTTCTCAACAGTCGTACCATCAGCATTGACTTGAACAATCTTAAAAGTAGGATTTGTCCATTTGCCATTCTCATATTTAGCACCGCCACCGAAATAATTAGCAAGCTGGTTATTCATGGAATAAAGTTGGTTGCCCGTAATGGCATCTGTTGAACCTTGAGCAATCTCACCATCCAAAAGATACTTCAATTTGCTCTTTGTTTTCTGCCCATCTTTTTCATGACGTGCCACAAATGCTTCTTCATCATCATCCCACAGTAAAGCATCTTTAGAGAAATCTTCAATTTTCTGATTAAACTCATTGGATACATTCGTTAAGCGTTGATTCACATCTTGAACATTTTTATCAAGACCTGTTAAAGCATCACCAACATTGTAAAAATTAGCCTTACCTACCACACCATCTACAATAGCGGATACAGTATATTTCAGCCCTTTAAAAGCACCGTCAATAAACTTTGCACCACCACCAAAAAACTTTGCAATATCTGCTGATATTTTATTAATCTGACTACCATTGATTGCATCATGAGAATCTTGAGAAAGGCTGCCATCTTTTACGTTATGAAGAGCAACTGGCCCATTACTCTTATTGCCACCCAAAGTTACACTACCGTAATTAACACTATCATCGCCATTCTTATCGTAGAGAACCGCAGCTGCAGTTGCTGTCTCAATATCTTTCGTAATATCCTTTATGCTTTTATCAAGTTGGTCTTTGTTAACAGCTTCATCGCCATTTTCTGCCTCCCGCACGCCAGAAATTTTACGTCCTGAACCACCAACACCTGCAATATTGATCTCAGTACCAGCGGTATCCTTACCAATAGTAATAACACCTGATGCACCTCCATCTTGCTTAACAAGACTATTTTTTATCACATCAGAAATCTTATCATCAATTTTATGGATAGAAATATTTACACCCGTAAACGCATCTGTAACATTATCATATGCCGTTCCATCAATAAGGAAAGTTGGTTCTATACCGGAAAGTACATCTGTACTGCCACCAAAATATTTCGATGTATTTTCAGCAACCTTGAAGAGCTGTGAACCATTTACTGCTTCTTTTGATGCTTGAGAGATTTCTCCATCTTTTATACCGAAAAGTGTTCTCTCTTGATTATCTTTATTTGCAATACTTATTTTTGTACCACCGGTTTCTTTACCAACAGTAATAAGACCGTCTTCTCCCTCCTGCTTCACAAGGCTATTTTTTGTTATATCAGAGATTTGATTGTGAATATTTGTGAAAGTATTGTTCACACCTTCAAAAGCATCAGCAACGTTTTGATAAGGCTTCTTAGAGACGGCACCATTATCGCCGATATGATAAACTTGGAAAGTAGGAGCATGCCATTCTCCATTTTCATCATATCCAGCGCCACCACCAAAATATTTAGCAACATCATTAAACCCACTGATCAAATTTGCATTAACAATCCTGATATTTGTATCAAGCCCTGACAAAGCCGATCCAACATCATTATGTTCTTTCTGTTTTACTGTACCATCTGCTTCAATAGTAGTTAAATTATATCTCGGTTTAACAAAAGCACCGTTAATAAATTTTGCATTACCACCAAAATAATTTGCAATATCTCCAGCTATTGTATTAATCTGACTACCATTTACGGCTTCCATGGAGTCTTTGGAAATTTCACCATTTTTCACACCCGTAATGGTTCGACCTCCATCAGTACCTGTGATATTAATTTTCGTACCGCCTTTTTCTTTACCAATGGTAATAAGCTTTTCGCCCTCATCCCATTTAACAAGATTATTACTTGTTACATTGTTAATCTGACTATAAATATCTGTGATAGAGCTATCGATATCTTTAAAAGCATCAGTTACATTACTATGTTTTGTATTCTGAACCATAAAAGTTGGTTTTATACCATCAATCACATTTGTCTCACCACCAAAATATTCTGATATATTCGCAGCATAATTGAAAAGCTGATGGCCATTTATTGCTTCTGTTGAATCGGAACTGACCTTTCCAACTGCAACACCAGAAATAATTCGATCCTTGCCTTCAGAGTTCGCAACTTTGATTTCAATACCTTCTTTTTCGGCACCAATGGTAATTAAATTTTTACTTTTACTCCATTTAACAAGACTATTGTCTTCTATCTCAAACTTCATTTTATATAATTGTGAAAGATTAACAGCATCATGCTCATCGCTACCATCTGCGACTCCTTTAATTTGTGTCTTTGCAGCATTAATGCCACCCTTGGTCATGTTTGGACCATCCTTGATCATGAAACCGGCATTACTCATTCTGCTATCCCCTGTTTCTACACGACCAACTTTAATATATTCGCTTAAATCAAAGGATACTTGATTGTCTTCACTTTTGACAATTTTTATATTTGTGTTCTCACTCTCATTATTATCATCGTCTTTCTGCTTAACTGCAACAAAATTCACCGTACTACCAGCTTTAACATCTGTAGCTCCCTCACCATTGACAGAAAGCTTCCAGCCTGTTGCCATCCCTGCTGTAAAGTCTTTTAACTGCTTATAACTTACTGCATCGGCATCATCTTCCCCTGCCGCTACTCCTGTAATCTTTTTATCACCAGCATCAATACCATTCGTAGTTATGCTTGGTCCCCCATCAACAAACCCAAAGCCATTATCGCTCATAATGCTGTTGCCTGTCGTGACACTCGTGAGATTAAGAGTATCATTCAAAGTAAATGTAACTCTATTATTATTGTCTTTTGCAATTTTGATATTTTTGCTTCCATCCTCACTCGCACCCGCAACAAGATCTACTTTACTCCCAGCTTTAACATCTGTAGCATTGTTCCCATCAACAGAAAGTTTCCAGCCATTTTCTGCAAGTATTTTTACTTCTTTCAACTGTTCATAATTTACAGCATCAGTATCGTCTTCTGCCTTAGCTACTTTTGTAATCTTTTTATTGCCAGCATCAATACCATTAACAGTTATGCTCGGCCCCTCATCACCGTCAAATCTAAAGCCAGCAGCATCCATAATGCTTTTTCCTGTTTTGACAGTCATTACATTAATATCATCAGCTAAATCAAAAGAGACGTTTTTCCCATTTGTATTTGCAATTTTTATATTTTTGTGACCAGTATCTTCAGCCTCAACAGCAAAAAAATGAACTGTGTTGCCTGGATTAATATCTAAAGCCTGGTTCTCTTCAACAGCAAGCTTCCAGCCGCCCCCGTTCTTTTTTACATATTCTTTCAACTGCCCAAAATTCACTGCCTCACC
The DNA here is from genome assembly GCF_042195105.1 of Bartonella sp. CL436QHHD. Classification (NCBI taxonomy): domain Bacteria; kingdom Pseudomonadati; phylum Pseudomonadota; class Alphaproteobacteria; order Hyphomicrobiales; family Bartonellaceae; genus Bartonella; species Bartonella sp. CL436QHHD. The sequence goes on from NZ_JBHINR010000032.1 coordinate 17,389, forward strand.
ATCTTCAGTCGCATCTAACAGATTTCTAATGTTTGTATAGCCAGCATCAATACCATCCACAGACATACTTGGGCCTTTTCCATCATTAACATAAAAGCCATCAACAGTCATACGTGAACTGTTTTCACCGCCATCCACAAAAAAACCATCATCACTCATAGAACTTTGACCGGTAGTGACTTGCATCAACTTAAGATGATCGTTCAAAGTAAACTCAATTTTATGCTTATTCGCTTCAGTGTTTTTTGCAACCGTTAAATTGTCTTTTCCTTCATCGTTTTTACTTTTCACTGAAAAATCTACGGTATTGCCTGTATGCACATCTGTCGGATCTTTATCGTTAGCAGAAAGTTTCCAGCCTCCCCCCCCTGCTATGACATCTTTCATAGCTTTTAGCTGTGCTACGTTTACCGCATCGGTATCTCTACTTCCAGCAGCGACCCCAGTAATTTGTCGTGTTAGGTTACCATTACCAGTACCACCAACTTCACCAACACTAAAAGCCCCTGTTGTACTTACCCATGCCATACCGGTTTCTGTCGTATCACCATTAAGGTAAGGGTCATACCCCTTAACACCTTTGTTTCTATCAGAGACAGAACCACCACCGATAGCAACACCATCATTAACAAGTACCTGTGCATTTGCTCCAATCGCAACGGAATCTTCTGTTTTAGCGTATGTATGCGACCCTATAGCAATCGCATTTTCACCCTCCGCTATTACTTTTCTTTTAGGAGCAGATTCTTCAGTTCTGTCAGAGCGCCTGCCCCCTATTGCAATAGAACCTGAACCTTTAGCTTCAGCATCTGTTCCTAAAGCAATCGCAAAATTCTTTTCTGCTCTTGCCTTCGTCCCCACAGCAATGCTATTTTCACCTAATGCGGTTGCAAGTCCACCGATAGCAACCGTAGATTCCCCCGATGCTTCTGATCCCACACCCATAGCAACACTTGCTATACCACTTGCAAGTGCGGAAACACCAAAGGCTTGCGCACCCCCTGCCTTTGCTGTCGCACCTGCACCAAAAACGGTTGAATAATTACCCGTTGCAGCAGAACCACAGCCAGTAGCAAAAGAATAAACACCATAAGCCTCAGGCATAGCACTTGAAACCCCTCCAGTAGCTATTCCCATATAAGTAGCATTGTTGGTCAGAGTCCCATCACTCTGCCAAGTAACCTGTTGAGTGGTCGTACCATAAGCATTACGCCCGTTTGTCCCAGTGTAACCATTGATAAATCTATTATATTGATCTTCTGCAGTTATTCGTTGATTATCAGCAATTCCCTGCTGTTGCTTACCGCCACGACCAATAACGTTGTCTGCACCACAGAAATCATCATCACCAGCCAACACAACACTCCCATGACTACCATGTGCATATGAAACGCCGGCAAGACTTGTGCTATTATTATTTCCTCCTACGAATGCAAAGTTGGCAGCAAAAACAGGCGAAACACTCGATAAGAGTGTCGCCATTACCGTACTAAGAGAGACAACTTTAATTAAATTTGGTGTGGAATATTTTTTTTTCATAAGAACCTCCTCCAACAGAGTTCAACATCATTACAATGTGCGAAAACACACACGGCAAAACCCTTGTTTGCGCACTTCAAAAACCAATAAATCAAGACAAAACTCCCCCCTACGATACCGCTATCTTTACGACATCGCCCTAAATCTCTGCAACAACATCAAATCTAGAAAAGTCCCCAACCCTTTTAGCTAGAGGGATTCAAGCTAAAAAATCAATAAAAACACAAGACTTTGAAAATATACCGTAATCTCCATTTAAAAATACTGCGGTTTATCTCTTAACAAAATAGTTTCACTAAAGAGCAATTCTACTTTTCAAATAAAGCGCATCAGCAAAATGGCAAGAGTGTAAAAAATAATTTTTTATAAATTTGTAAAAATACTTCTCAATAAAATAGCTGTTCTTATAAACACAAATTTATGATTTTTTTAACTTATAGCACAATGTAATAGATAACGATTATCATGATAATCTCACGCTTTGTTGCTAGATAATCTGTTTCAATATATAATGCATATCTTTGAAAGAAATCTTTCTTAATATAATGATGCACGCTCTGTAAAAAGTTCCAACGTGCTCATCTTGTCCTCTTCATAAAAAGACAAAAGTGCTATAAATGATCTTTCGTTCTTCTCGCGTATATGTCTGTTACCCTTCTATAGGAACAAAACATCGTCATTGTATTTTCACTGTTGTCAGTATCTTTTCCCTCAACCAACAAATATTTCAGGAATGACACTATATTAGCTTCTTTTTGAATCAATTTTGTTTGTATTGCTACCCGTCGTTCTTTTTATGAACTGCTTTATTTTTAATCAGAACAATATATTGATTTATAATGATAGCTTCTCGTTTTTCAGGTTGAATAAAAGACTCGAAGATCGTGAGATTTTCACATTCCAAACTTGGTTATACAGCAGAAAATCAAAAAAGTTTTATTTTTTTAAAAGGCTGTTCATTCGTATCTTATGAAATTTCTAGATATGCTTTTCAGTTTCGATTTTACGCTTTAAATGTAATTTTAAAAGTGGCAAAGTGGCTTCGACTTCTTCCATATCATTGAGGTTTTGAATAAGCTCTTGCAATCTTCCATAAAGCTCTGCTGCTAATTCCGCAACATCTTCAGGAGAAAGATCTATTTTTGCATCATGATAGGTCGTATAAACTAAATGTCCCAGCTTTTTCATCAGCCCAGCAGGTATCGCTTGCGGTTTAAAACCAGCTGCTTTTGCCTTTGCCATATCTGAAAACATCTCGCCATTGCCCGTCACAAGCCAATCTAAGGAAATACCACAAATTTCTTGATATTTGGAGAGCGCAGAGGCTGTAGGCTCACTTATACCAGTTTCATAAGTTCCTACAGAGCCAGCAGTGATACCAAGATGTGCAGCAAACTGCTTACGCTCTGTAAAACCAAGAGCGTGACGCACTTCACGAAAACGTTTTGCCAACTCAGTTTTAGGTTTTGCTTCCGGACGAGCCAAAAAACACTCCAAAATCAATATAATTGTTGACTAAATAATTATATTGATTTATATCTATTATTACTGCTCCTTAAAAAGAGCAGTTATCACATACATAACCCCACAAAAACAGATGTTGCAGCATCCGTTTAAGCAGGAGCGAAAATTATGACAATTACACAAAAAATGCAATTGCCGTGGTATTTTACTGAACTGCGCTCCTGTAATATAACCTTGGAAAAACTCAAGCCTATCAGAGGCTATTTTCCAGAGTCAAAAACATTTGGACACAGGCCAATGAAAAAACTAAATGCGCCACTGCCAACTCTATCAGTTTGCATGCCAAGCCAATTCTTGCCAACGGCTTTCTCACAAGTCGCAGTCATATTCTTTCAAAAGCAAAAAGCCTAATACGATTCTCTTCATTCCATGCTGTGCAATATACCACTGAAATCTTATTACAAAAATATGCAAATGCATTTCCCATAGGTTTTTATAAGGTAAAAAGTTTATCAATGTCTAAAAATCAATATAAAATAGGCAAAATAATTGGTATTCTACAAAAAATGAGATTATCACTCGTTATTAAAAAGTTAGACGTTTACAAACCCTGTTTGCTTATTTTATATATTAATGACACTGAGTTAGCTGTAATTGGCAATAGAGATTTCAGGGTGTTTGGTTTATCGTCAGAATACTCTTCCTCTACGCACATTAAAAGCCTTTTGGCAATGTATTTTAAATGCTATAAGTTCTATAGTAAACACATTGCCATCCATATTTACAATTGGGCGCTTCAAAAACTTGGAGTAATAAAATCTTTAATAGGCATTGATTTAAAAGCGCGTATTTTGCAGAAAATTGACAAAACCATGAGGTTCGTATACATGGCAATTTTAAGTGATGATAGTGGAGTGATACTTAAAAAAGCTGCATGGAAACCTGCAACGTTGAGGAATTAAGCATGACCTCTTTATGCGATAAAGAATTATCTGATACACTGGTTGGTCTTTATGACGACTATCAACGCGGTTTCGACATTGGAGAAGAGCTTAAATTGTGCGTGGATTTGGCGTTATCTCTTGAATTGGAACTCAGTATTCATCGTTTAAGTGAAACAGATGCTGTTTTAAAAAAAGAGATTGTGCAAACCTTGCATCGTCGTAGAAATACCCATTCCAATGAAGATGAAATTGATACAATTTTTCATATGGATTTTGAAAAACAAAAATAATACAATACTCTCCCCATATGATACGATATTACCTCATTGCTTTACTTTCTACTACGCTTAAACAAAAAACTCTCAAGAAGATTTAAAGTGTTACGTTTTCGTCTTCTTAACAACAGTGAGATGAATTAAAGAAACGCATCAATTCTTTTAGATCATTATCAAAAAATAGAGAGTATTCTCTAGTATACATCAATTTATGCTTTGTTCATTAAGCACCAACTTTTACATTTTCTCAACTCTCCTTTAAAAGCAAAATATGAAATGTGCTGCAGCGTAAATGTTTATAAAATAGCGTATATTGACCACTCTTAAACGTAATTTATTGTTTTTCATGTCTATAAAACAGCACTATGAGTATTCCAACAAACGCAACAATGCTTTGAAAAAAATATATCGATTGAGGTGATATGCTACTGTTATCGCTTGCCATAATGAGGTAGACTCCGAGGATCAAGCATCCAGAGATACCATTAAAACTTGCCTGCAATCTTCCTTGGTATTCAGGATCACAAGAGAGTTGTGATAAAGAAATCGAAAGAGCCCAACTCGAAAGTCCAAATCCAATCATAAAGTAAACAGGAAAAACAACAAAATTGTGTGTATTAACAGATAGAATAGCGAGGCCAATAGCCATAAAAGCTAATAAAATGGCTAATGTTTTCCTGATAGATAAAACTTTACAAAGAAGTGGTGAAAAAAACGCACCTGTCAATACGCCCATAGAATAAAGCACCTCAAATATTGCAAAGATACTGCTATCTGCATGTAAAACCTCTTGTATATAAGGAACGAGAATAACAGGAATGGTCATCAAAAGAGTCATAATAATCATCTGGCTTATATAAGGTACAAAAAGAGCCGGATTCTGTTTAAAATAATGAAGGGATGCTGTATAATTTTCCCACCAATTTTGCTGGTTTTGATTTTTAGATCTTCGGTTTTTAGGTACCTTCATTGCAAAATTAAATAAACCAGCAATGATAAAGAATATACCACCTATTAGAAGAGTTCCTTTTGTTCCTGCATAGGACAGTATAAATCCACTTAAGCCCATACCTACGATAGTGCCAAGTTCATAAACCATATCGATGGTCGCATTTGCATTGATGAGCTGTTCCTTCAGCACAATACTTTGAATTAAAGAAATAGCTGATGGCATATAAAAAGGGATAAAAATACCCAAAAGAGCAGATAAGACCATCAATTCAATTTCTATACCAAAATGCCAAAGCATTACCCAGCTTACAATTACCAAACCTCTCACAAGATTTGAAATAATAATCTGCGTTTTACGATTATATTTATCTGCCAATATGCCAAAAATAGGCGCAAAAATAATGCCAGGCGTCCAAAGAAAAAGCATCATCAACGCTACACCACGGATTGAGCCCGTCTGATTGTAAGCGAGCCATGACAATGTAATATAATTTAGTCCACTTCCAAATGTAGCAAATAAGCCGCTCAAAGTAAAATAGAGAAAAGTTCTATTTTCAAATAAAGCAATGCGTTCCTTCAAATTTGAAGTGAACATAAATTATCCTCTAAAATGAATACCAGTCGATATGCATGATACATCCTGTTTAAAAACAGGCATTCTTACAATTTTCATTTTAGATCATTAAATTTAAGAAAGCAAAATTTCTTTTTTGAGGCTTTTACAATCTTTGTGCTGTTTTATGATTAATTCTTCTATGAAAACGGAACATTTATGGACAAAAACAAAATTAATATTTTATGTGCGTTTTATTCAGAAGCTACACCTTTATACATATGTGAAACAATTTTACGGTATGGAAGCTTCACTCACATTATTGTCCTTATTATTCCGTGCACTAAAATATGCTCGAGTATATTCCTCCATGTCGTTCTTCTATCACCACACTTCGTCTCTAAAAGAATAAACATACTATTATCCTCACAATAAATATTGCTAACTTTTCTACTCCCCTTCTCTAAATCTTTTAAAACAAGCTCATTACAGTTAGTTTTTTAATTAAAATATATAACGTGATATTTTTCCTGAACAGTTAAATTATTGCAATCATATCTCTAAAGTTTCAGATTTAGAGTACGAATACATAAAGGAGGATCTATCGTGGATAAATTGATTAATAAATGATTTTATTCATAATAAAAAACAAACTTCATCTATATGATGTCGTATTTGATGATGAATTAAAGAAACAGAAGCAGTTCCATCAATTGTTATAAACCGCTCATCTATTTCTGATAAAACTTTGTATACTTTGTAAACTTTTTCAATAAAAGAGAGTTTTTCTTCGTATTTTAAGTTTAAACCATCCCTTTTCTGCAACCGCTCTAGTATAGTAGTGGGCGGTAAATGAAGATAAAATGTAATATGAGGTCTTGGAATAGATTGATTTAATTTAACTACACTTTCAACAGAAAGTCTCGAGCATAAAAATAAGCAAGACTAGAATAAACATATCGATCGCTAATTAATAAATTTTGCGATGACGTGAAGTAAGGTTCAATAATTTCAAGCGTATGTTTGCGTCTATCTGTCGCTGATAAGAGTGCTAAAAGCAACGGATCAATTGCTTTTCCATTATCTAAGTAATCTCTAATTTCTGGATTATTTCTATTCCAATAACTGGGTTGAAAAGTTTGTATTATATGTTTTTCTATTGAGTAATGGCGAGCGATTTCTTTTGTTTGTGTTGTCTTACCACTCCCATCAAATCCACATAAGACAATAAAAGAACCAAAAAATTTCTTTGGAGACCCCATGGAATTATAAACTTTTTTATCAAGATACATTTTGTCTATATACTTTCCATAAGTTAAATTGTTTTATGTCTGAAATCTCTTAATGTTTAATAAGGTGTTTTTTAACTCGTCTCTAAACAGAAAAACACAATACTCCCGCATTTTGTATAACTTTATGATAAATGGTAGTATATAGACTTAGTTTTAAGATAAGGTTATATTTTAGACAACTTAAAATGAGATTAAGTATTTGTAAAAAATATATTTTTTTGTTCACACTCCATAACCTGCCATTTTTTGACGAATTCTAGTAGAGTTTCTGAGGATTACTCCTATAGCGTCGTGTAAGTGTATAGAAATGAGTTCGATCTCAGTATATTATTGTCCCTTAAGAGCTGCTACTAGATTGCGCTCCATAGGAAGCTAATGAAATCAACTCTATCTTTTCTCAAACCACTGCCCTCGCTATAAGCATTTGATATCCGATCCCGTCAAAAAGCAGCAGAGCAATTCTTGGAAAACATCGCTGAGATATTGAAATATGTCTTGCAAAAGCGTTTAAATCAAATGTTTCACTATATTTTTCGGTATATTCATAAACTGAAATTAAGAATATTATAATAAGACCTCAAACAACGACGACGCCCAAATCAGCCGTAATAAAGCCTCCTAAAACTGAACCAATAATACCTCTCTATCAGACAGACTACTATGTAAAGGCTTTAATACAATACCTTAGCGCTAATGCCATAAATGTTTCTGATAGATAACGAAGTTTATTGTCACAACAACATCTAACAACGGTCAATAGAAAAACCTCAACCTTGAGTATAAATAAAATCAACTTGAAAGCGCAAAATATATCTCTAGGACATAGTTATATTCGTTATCTGGCTTTCCCCTTATTGGCAAGCCTCCCGCAACAGACGCAGTAAAAATACCAGCCTCTATCGCTATTCATTCTCCTGAATAATAAGCTATCACTACCATAAACATCAGCGTTCAAATGTTCCCTACCAAAAAACTTGACATGCCCAGTAATATGTGTGTGTGTATTTATTATTTGTAAACATGTGTGCTGATTTATAATACTGTGTGTTTTTAAGAGATTCTGAAATGGGGGGGGATAATGTGCACAAACAACTGATGTTTCGGTTTTATGGGCTTGTTGTCCTGCTGTATCTTTCTGATATGGTCTTATTTTTAAGTAATCTTTGGAATGCTTATCGCATAACATCCTCATCGGTTTTCCTAGGCGTAACCATGGCTTTGGGCACCCTTATGCCCTATCTTTTGAAAAAAAGCGGTCTTGTGCACATTAAAGCCTCACTGCGGTTGGTCGATTTATACAAAAGGCGAATCATTATCTATAGCCTTCTTTTATTGATTGCACTTTTCCATTACGCTGATTCCCCCTTTGGTTTTATCGCTGTCTCTATCTCTATCGGCTATCTCTCTTTGATTACCTTAAGCACTCTCGAGACTTATAATACTAAACTAGCACTTAGTGGTTATATTAGCGCCCAAAAGGCTTCCCGCATTATGCAAACAGTGGTGCAAATTGGCGCATTTTTGGGAGCAGCACTGAGTGGTTATCTCTTAGAAGCGACCAGCCCTCGAGGGGCAGCAGCTGAAATCGGTTATAATGGTTTGATTGTGACACTTTGTGTGTTTGACATCATTATAAGCCTTATAGCCGGATATATTATCTTTTGCGATGAATATAACGCCACAGATACCACAACACTTGAAACTGGTAAGAAGCCAGCGCCTACACCGCAAGCGGATGAGCTCTCCCGTGAACTTAAACTTTTATGCGTCTGCATAGGACTTATTGGCTTTCATATTTGCGCTTATAATACGCTGGCAACTATTCTTTTTCAGAGTGTGAAAAATTTTGGTTCTGAATATTATGGGCTTTGCAGTGCGGTTGCGGGCGTGGGCGCTTTTTTGGCTGCTTTTATCAAAATCCCTCGTTTTGAATTTATTCTCCCAGCCCTTATGTTGAGCATGGCTGATCTTATTTTTAGCACAACACAATCGCCCTATTTGGCTGTGGTCTTTTGCTTTTTTATTGGCTTTTCAATGAATACCATGCGAATTAATGCCCGCAAACATACGATTGAAGCAACCAAAACAGAGGCTCAAGCAGAGCTGGTGGGAAGCTATAGCGGTATGCTTTATACCCTCTCCCAATCGGCAGGTTATGTCATTCTTGGTCTTCTTACAAGCTCTGCCCTTATGGGTCCTCAAGCAGCTGTTTATCTTCTGCCCCTTATAGGGCTAATAATCTTTATTTATGTTCTTTTCCTTTTATCACAGCGGAACAAAGTATGAGAAAACCTATTCTTATTGTCGACCCTTTCTCCACGGGTGCCCTCTATGGCCCTGCTTTGCAAAAATTAGGCTATGCTTGTTATGGTGTTGTCTCTCAAGCAGCTCCTTTTTCACACTTTATGCTTTCTTATCAGGGAAAGGGCATGGCAGAAGCGAAGCTTCATAGTGTAGATGAGATAAAGAAATGCTTTCCTATTGGCACGATAGAGGCTGTAATAGCGGGTGCCGAAAGAGGTATCTATTGTGCAGAGCAATTGGCGGCTTATTATGGTTGTCTTGGGAATAACCCCTTGACTACCGATTGGCGACGAAAAAAGCAGCGATGCAAAAACGCCTTTGTGAAAATGGTTTATCTTACATCCGATCAAAGATTCTTACAAAAAACGATTGTACTCTCGATGGTTTTGAAAGCCACAGCGGCTATGTGGTAAAGCCAAATGATTCTGCAGGGAGTGATGGTGTTTTGTTTTTCTCTAATCTTGAGGAAGTAGTAACGTGGACCTCTGAAATCGACTGGAAGAAAAAAAATATTTTTGGCGCACCTAACGAGGCCTATTTGCTCCAAGAAAGATTGGAGGGAGAGGAATACATCGTCGACGCCGTTGTAAATGGAGAGGCTATAAAGATATGTGCTTTATCGCGGTATAAAAAAGGTATTCATAATGGAAGTGCTTTTGTTTATGAATCACTTGATGTGCTTGATGCTCAAGATCCCTCTTATGCCCCTCTTATCTCTTATGCAAAACAATGCATTCGCGCACTGGGGATTGAATATGGACCTGCGCATATGGAAATCATGCAAACAGCTCGTGGTCCAGTGATGATCGAAGTAGGAGCCCGCCTCCACGGAGGAATTGCACCCACCTTGTTCGCGCATTGCTATGAAGATGGTTTACTTGAAAGCTCCGTTAACCTTATTGCAGGCGTGTTTTCGCAAACCCCAAGTCGCTTTAAGAAAAAAGGGCGTATTATCTTCCTTATCAACGAGATCGACGGTCATATTATAAAAGATGTTAACGTATGGCGGCAAAAGCTTCATTCTTGGGAAAATGTGGTTCATTTTACGCTCTTTTTTAAAGAAAACGAGCCCCTCCCCCTAACCATCGATTTAAATACCTGCCCAGCTATTATAGCAATTTGTGGACACAGTGATGATGAATTATCAGCTTTGGAGAGGATCATTCGTAGCAATTTCTTATAAAATATAGCAATTGGGAAGAAAAAATGGATCAAGCTTAACCGGTTAAACAACAAGAAAATAATTTTGTTTACGGCTTTATTATCGAGCATTCACGGATGGATTCCGGTATTATCTCTATCTGGAACTCCCTACAAGCATGAAGCAGAAAAGCTATCAAGCATATTTAGTATACCTAATGACAACTGTTATTACCATGCGTGATGGCTCTAAAATGTAGATGGATTTGAACTTTTAAATAATTTTTTTAACTCTTGCATCACTTTATTTTCCTACTTCTTAAATAATATTCAATAACTTAAGTAAAATAAATATTTTGGTTTTGGTGTGTTGTTAATCTAAAGCATCTGAAGAGAATATATTAAAGAATTAAAATATTTACATGTCGAGATTGAAGCAGCCCTCTTTTACCAAAAGAAAAACTATTATAACATAGGCGAATTTAGCTATTAATCTTTTGTTGCAAACAAGTGGAAAAAAATACTGAATATAGAAAAAATTGCATAAGAACCTTTAACAAAAAGGATTAAAATTTATAGAGAGTTACAAGGTATAAAATAAAATTTGTTCTATCTGCGCTGCAATTTTTTCTGGTTAATTTATTCTACCGATATCATTAAGGCTTTCTTCTAATGACATTGTCTATCATTAGAGGGAGATATGTGATTGTTTTTCGAATTGTGACAGCCCACAAATTTCGTGATTTATGTTGCCCATTAGAAAATGTTGGTTCGTTGAGTAAGTTAAAAAAATACATAGAATTCCGTATAATGCAGTGTGTATGTATAAAACTTCTCAGGATGATCGTGTTAATAGCAATGTTGAAGGAGTGCCTTTTGGGGAAAGATTGTACAGCAATTACGAGTATCTCTAGGAGAAAAAACGCTGATTTTTAGAACAGAGAGAAACATTGATTATAACAGTTTATTAGGCTAAACGCAGAATATTCTCCTAATAATGGATGGTTAAATTATAACGGGATAGTTTTTTGATAATCATAAAGAAAAAGGTAGAGAGCGTGTTTCTTTTAGTTAAGAAAGAGTGTTGCTCATTTTTTTTCTAAAAGTAAGCAAATTCAAAGATAATTTTTTGTTCTTGTAGTGGTGAGAAAATAATTGTCGAAGTCAGTGAAGGTGAGATTCCAATAGATTGTTACAAAGTTTAATAAAAGTTGGAATACTTAAAAATTCTTAGTTCCTATGATGATTTAAGAATACCAGATTAGGATACGGAGAATTCAAGAGCTCAAAACTTTGTGATAATATATTGGTTTAGAATTACATCTTGTTCATTCAGACGAGATGAGCCAATTATTATATGTCACAGAGACATATGGGTGGAAAATTTTAAAAAAGCTTATCCAGAATCTGACTTAAAGGTTATTGGAACTTTAGTAGTAAGATTGGCTTGGTCTCATGTCTCTCAAAAATTAGCAACCAATCTTGTTGTGACTAGACTAAATTTGGAAGATCTGCTCACTGAGCGTTTTTATAATATTATGAAATGATAAAAATATTAATATTTCTTCTTGTCCCAGACATGAAGCCGGTGCTATTTGTATTTATTATCCGTTGCACCATTGTCCGAAATATATTTTAAGTGGTTGTCACTTGAAATATGCCTTGGAAAATTATTTGGCAAGAGAGCATACCTATATGTATTGGAAAGTAATTTCCTATTATTTATCTCAATCTATGGGTACAACGTTGCCAAGTATAGAATTCATGCTGACAGATGACTTTCAAAAAATAAGTGCCTATAACGCATTTGAACTAAACTTTTATGAAAAACTGGAATTTAGTACCGAACCATATTCGACAATGGAGAAAATCATAAAATGGCTTGAGTCTCTGTTTAAAAGGAAAGAGGCTATTGCGTAATTCTGTTTTTCTTATGATTGTGATTGGTTGTTTGACGAGTTTTTGTGCTAGTGGTGTATTATCTATTGGCCTTTCTTTGTTACAATTCCAAGATACAACAGGAGAAGCGTCTGCTACTTTAAATGTCGTTAATTTAATCGCAATTGGAATTGCTGGCTTATGTTTGGGAAACGTGTTGGCGCACTATCAAGGCTTTATAATTGGGTTTTATAGTCAAATTATTTGCGCTTGTTTATTGTCTTTCTTATTATTTATGAACAATCCAGTACTTATTTTATTTGTATTTTTTTTACTTGCTCTCTTGATGGGGGCTGATAACCCAAATAACAATAGTGCCTTGAATCAGCTGGTTCCAGCTCCCAAACAAAAAGCTGGAATTTTTGCATTTTACACTAGTTGCTGTCAGTTTTTTGTTATTATATCCCCATTGCTTATATATTTTATAATTGCGCATTTGGGGCACAAAATAGCCATAGCCTTTATTGTATTTATCTATCTTTTGAATGCCTGCTTATGGTTTCGTATAAAGTCTATACAACAACTAAACAGAGCAAAAGAGCTATTAAAAAAGCCATCTCAAAAAGCTTATGGAGTTGGGTTCAGGTGCCTTTGGCGGATTTCTGCGTTGCGTTTTTTAACGATTAATCGTATTTTGAATAATTCTCTCTATACGGGGCCTATTGTTTTATTGCCACTTGTGCTTGCTTCTATAACATCAGATAATATAAAATTTACAGCTATTCAAAATTCTATTTTTGCTTTGTCAGCACTGGGTTTTGTGATCAATGGTCTTATCTCATCTTATTATTTACAGAAATTTCCATCTTTAATTCGTTTTTTTGTATGGGGGGCACCGGCTTTTGCCGTGATCGCAATCTCTTTTGTTTTATATTTAAATTTTACTCAATATTCCCTTTATATTATGGGGTTTTTATTAGGTATTGGGCAATTTTATTTTAGGATATCGGGAATAACAATTGGACAAGCTATCACACCTAGTGAAAATTTAGCCGAGGTGATTTTGGCAGGCGATGCCAGTGTACGCATCATAACAGCTTTATTCTCTATTGTGCTTTTATATGCAGGAAAATTTTTTTCATTTTCTATATTATACGTCCTATGTGTATTTATAGGCTTTTGCGCCCCTTTATTTATTTTGCACGGACTATCTATTTACATACAAAGCTTAAAGATAAAAGAAAGCGCCGCATGAATGATATTCAATTATTATATTATGTTAGCCTTTTTTTGATTATCGTATAGATAAAAATGTTGTACAAATATTCATGACATTAATTTTAAATAAGCACATTGCGTGAGAAAAGCTGAGGTGTTCGTTACCTCTCATGTGGATAAAACGCATTTAGCCCGTTAAGCAACGAAATTGCAAATAGCACTATGATCACCATTAATTCTAAAAGCTCTACCAGAAGTTAGTGATAATGGCAAAAATCCTTTAATGATATTTGAAGAGATCGTTTATGCTAGATCAGGTTATCTCAAGATCGAGAGGAGAGGAGCTTAAAAAGTGTAAAATTCATGGAAATTCAACAGCAATTTCCAGGTGTACATAATGACAGGCATAGATTGGCGCGAACTGGTCAATTGCAACAGCAAAAAATCCTGCAAATGCTGAGCTTTTTAAACTATGTCATATCAAGCATATGAAAGTTCGTTTTAAATTAATGGCGGAGAGAGAGGGAGCGTTATATTTATATAAAATCAATAAGTTATATAAAAGTTCGGGAGTTTTGATTCCTTTGATTCNCCGATAGAGAATGTCTTTGCACATTTAAAACAGTGGATTTCAAAAAATTCAAAAAATTATTAGAGAATGTTGGAGGAAAAAGATGAGCTTTGTAACGGTATGTTGGAAAATCCTATTCCCGAACTTTTGTTAACGCTCCCGAACCTTTAAAAAGATTACAAAGAATCAATATGTTATACATAGGAGAAAATTGTATGGCGGAGAGAGAGGGATTCGAACCCTCGATATGGTTTCCCATATACACGCGTTCCAGGCGTGCGCCTTCAACCACTCGGCCACCTCTCCAGAAGTTTGCACTATACCCAGAAAGAAATAACGTGCAAGTCTAAACTATACATTCAAAACCCAAAAAATAAATTCATTTATTAAAGTAAGAGCTTATATCTGTTGAATAACNCTTTTAACTTATTTTATGTCTATCCCGAACCTTTTTGTAGCTTTTTGATTGCTTCTATTGCAAGTCGTTTTCTATCAGCTGTTTTGGTATAAAGGGATGCCATTTTATCTTCTGTCCAGCCAAAAAGCGCTTTCATTTGCGAAACTGTCGCACCAGCATTGGCTGCACGTGTTGCTGNTTCGAACCCTCGATATGGTTTCCCATATACACGCGTTCCAGGCGTGCGCCTTCAACCACTCGGCCACCTCTCCAGAAGTTTGCACTATACCCAGAAAGAAATAACGTGCAAGTCTAAACTATACATTCAAAACCCAAAAAATAAATTCATTTATTAAAGTAAGAGCTTATATCTGTTGAATAACAAGCACATCCCTTCTTTTTAAGAAAAAACTTTTTTCGTGGATAGGTTTGTAGAATACAATAATGAGAATAAAAAGATTGTCACCAGTTATAAACTTTCATGCTCATTTACGCACTTTCTGCTTCACAAAAAAATACTTCTCTTAAAATTGGCATACAGTCCATGGTTTTGCATAACCAAATAATTAATATCTCTCACTTAACACCATTGATTACCCTAATAATAAATAGAATAATAACGATATGAACTTCTTATATGTATATAATATTAAAATTGTTTATTCAGATAATAAATTTCATTTCAATAAAAATCGTTTTCAACCTTCTTCTTGCCTCCAAGGATGAAAATACTTAATCACTGTAACTTTGATTACAAACAACTCTCTCTTGAAATGAGATCTACCTGCTAATCACTTTTATGTTTCAGATAATATATAAATATTGATTTATAATAATAAATTATCGTTTATACGTCATAAGCGGGGATGGTATGTGGAGGAAGAACATTTTAAGAGAGGATAAGTGCCTCTTATGTATTTTTTCAAATAGCACGAATTCTTGCAACATTGAGGGCTGTAAAATAGTGTGATGGTGTCAGTTTCCTCTTTCATAGGATTACAGAATAAGCCCTACTCTAAATCCTCTATTCAATTTCACACTTCTATATTTAGTTGATACTAAAGAAAATAAAATTCAGACAAAAAAAACCTTTGCATTTTTAATTTAATATGTATGAATATATCTTATTTTCTGAAATGAAAAAATAGTCATTTTGGTCAAATACAAAATCATAAAAATGCAAACCTGTTTTCATTTTTACCATATACTTTTAAATTCAGCTTTACAGTTTTCAAAATATCTAAAGTAATCTCTATTATTTAAAAGAGATTACGTATTACTTCATACTTTTGATTATCGCATTCTTTAAGTGGGATATGGTCTCATAACAAAACAGAATACTCTAAAAATACTATTTTCTTTCTCATCCACACGTTTGTTAAAAAACATCTCTTAAAGCTTGTCACATCTACCTCATACGGTGTCTATGAATGGTATAAAATCTATTGGATAGCATCATCTTTCCTTAAATAAAAAGTAAAAGCCAAGTACCATCACGCTATTTATCACCTAATATTACAACATCCATTGCGATTTGAGAGAATGCATAAAAGGCATTTATTCTTTCTTAGAGTGTTTTTATCCATACATTACTCCTCTTTGTAATGTATAAAAGAATAATTTTTATTAATTTAATATAGAGAAATTTAAAACGAGAAAACCCTACAATATTTAAGGCTCTCATTATGTAACACGATAAATTACCATTACAAATTAATATGCTGCTTATAATTGTCCTAAAGGATAATGTTTTACAACACTAAAGATCTGATTAGTCTGAAAAATGAGCTCGTTTTTTCCCCTTAATGTTCTCTATCACCTTATATCCTTGCTTAGAGCACGTACAGCTCGTGCAGTTTCACATTGTAATGCTTTTTGTGCTAAAATTTTCATATCTTCAAAACTATGAGTCTGTAAACACGCCTTTACTGGAGAAATATCGCAAGATATCATAGAAAGCTCATTAATTCCCAATCCAGTCAAAATCATTGCACCAAAAGGATCTCCAGCCATACCACCACATACACTAACCCAACACTTATTTTGTGCAGCTCCCTGAATAGTCTGATAAATCATACGCAAAACTGCTGGATCAAGGCTATCAGCTTCAGACACAAGGTACGGATTTTGCCGATCAACAGCCATTGTATACTGTGTTAGGTCATTGGTTCCAATTGAAAAAAAATCAACATGGGCGCTCAATACATCTGCCATAATGGCCGCTGCTGGAACTTCGATCATAATACCAAGTTTTAATTTTGGTGCATCAATATCGTTGCGGATTTCCTCTGCAATCTTTTTTATAGCGACAATCTCTGAAACAGACATGACCATCGGAAACACAATCCATAGATCTCCGCCCTCTTTTGCTGCTCGATATAAAGCACGTAATTGAGGCACCAAAAGATCACGTCGACGTAACAAAAGCCGCGTTCCTCGAACACCTAAAAAAGGATTGTCCTCTTTAGATAAATGTAAATGCGTAACCTGTTTATCCCCACCAATATCAAGTGCACGAATAATTAATGGCTTATCTCCTACAGCTGTAATCATCGTCCGATATATATTAAATTGTAGCTCTTCATCCGGAATATGTGGATTCTCTAAAAACAAAAATTCCGTGCGCATGAGTCCAACACCTTCAGCCCCCAAATCAAGCGCAACAGGAACCTGATTTGCGTAGTTGACATTGGCCATGATACGAATTCTTTGACCATCTATCGTTTGCGCTGGTAATCTACACGCACTTATTTCACTGACACGTTTTTGCGCAACAGTATCAATATGCCTTTGAGCATCTTTAACGTCTTCAAGCGTAGGATCAAGGTAAATAAACCCGTTATCGCCATCAATAATAGCCTGAATATCAGACTGAATCGCTAAAATATCATCACCTGTAGCAACAACCATTGGAATACCAAGAGTACGCGCCAAAATAGCTGTATGAGATAATGGACCTCCCCATGCTGTTGCTAATCCTTTTACCCTTGTACAATCAAGTTGTGCTACATCAGAAGGAGAAAGGTCATTTGTAACCAGAATTACACCATGTGGAATATCATTTAAAAAGAACGATCTATAGGATGGATTGATTTCACCTAAAACACGTCGACCAACATCAACTAAATTAACAGCACGTGCTGCTAACAAAGGATTATCTACCTTAAAAAACATATCTGAAAATTGACGAACCGCTCTATCCCAAGACCAAGCGACACCATGACCTTCCGCTATAAAACGACAAGCTTGAGCTATTAAATTTTCATCGTCAAGCAAAACCATTTGCGCAGAAAAAATTGCAGCAGAATCTGCTCCCATACGCACTGTAATATCAGAAATTACAGATGCCATTTTATGTTTTGTTTTTGTAAGAGCATTTTCAAGACATGCTGCACCAGCTGCAAAATCAATTGGCTGGTCTATTATGGAAATATCATTTTGCCTTAAAACAAAAATCTTACCAAATGCTAATCCTGAACTCGCTCCAACACCAGAAATGCCTTTTTGCATAGAGCGTGGATACCAACCATGAAAAGCCTTTGTTTGAGATTCCATTGCTCTCATCAGGCATTTTTCACTAATACTCACTTTTTTTGCAATAGCAATGGCATCATTGAGAAGTTGTGTTCCTTCTGAAGCATCTGTAGAAAAAATCAGAACATCACCGTTTTTTGCTCCTAATTGCAATAAACCAACCAAATTTTTCATTTCAACGGTATATTGACCATGGCGAACTCTGATGGAACTTTGAGCCTTTTTCGCAAAATCAACCCAAAGAGAAGCTGGTCGTGCATGAAGACCACTTGGATAATCTAAAGTCCATTCCTGACACACAGAAAGGTCACCAATAAAAGTTTTTTCTATCTTCATATTTTGGTCAAACAAAGTTGTAACAATTTGTTGTTTGTCCATAGTTGTTGCAAGTACTTCAAGCTGTTTTTTATCAAATAAAAGAGACGTCAATTTTTTACAAATTTCTCTATAGCGATCTGGACACGCTGCAATGGCAATAACCAAATATGCTTTCTTGCCATCCTGCCACTCAACACCAGCAGGAACCTGTATAACAGCAACAGCATCCTTGATAATTAAATCACGATTTTCAGCCATACCATGAGGAATGGCTATACCATTTCCAAGCCAAGTATTGGTTGTTTCTTCACGTGCAAGCATGCTTGCCAGATAACACTTATCAACTGCACCAACCTGCACAAGCAATTCAGCAGCAGCATAAATTGCATCATTTTTATGATCAAAAGCAGCTGCAAGTTGTACAGATCTTATAGACAAGATTTCACCATCAGCAAAATCTACATTCATTGCTTCTGCTTTCTCATATCTCATCATGAATTCAAACTGCCTCACATTTGAACACCAATATCTCTGACACATTCCTTTTCAAAGCTGCATTTCCCAAAATACAAGCTATAAATACCACCACAGCTTTATTTATATTTTACGGAATATAGCTAAGTGAGGTGCTTAAATACCTCAATATAACCGATAAAACAATTGGATATTATTATCTAGCGAAGTGCTTAAAACCATTATAAGCAAATCTGCCTCTTACTCTTTTACTTTACAAAGACAAAACCCCATTTTCTACAGAACCAATCACCTGAAAAACTATGTTTTTGAAACGCTCTCATTATCCTAAGTTATTCAACATAACTTTTCATTATTTTTCCTACAAGAAAGCATCCTTCCCAATCATCCGTAACTTCAGCTAATATTTTGATTGATTCCTCAAAGTTTATTTAACCTATTATCCCTCTTTATAAATTCATTACATAATTACAAATTGCTCCATGCAACTTATCATCTTTAAAATTCCGTGCTGCCCATCTTATGATATCAAACCCTCGATATATAATATTTATATATTTTAAGCTACACCTTTACTTCAATCAATATCGCAAATACACAATACTCTCTGTCGCACATTTGCAAAGTACGAACATCCCCCCAAGCACCATCATCAATTACTAAAATAAAGAAAAACTCTACAAATAAGATAAATAAAGTAAAAAATGAAACGCAATGATTGCCTTAACCCTAGCTCTTATGCTTATTTATTTTCAACAATACACAATAATAGTGAAATCAGAAAAAATATTCTTGAAGGGCGCTGATTGCGCGTTGGTTATTTTTATATCTTTAAACACCGTCCTCCTTAAAAATATAATTTCACTCTTGATTTACCGAAAATTCCTTAATGCATGTCACTTTCAAAGTAGTTTTGGCTGCCTTCTTATGGATTTTTTATCCCTATGTCTTTTTAAATGAATAGCCACACCTATCCACACTACCACCTAAAAACAGTATGACAACTCATCAATACCACAATGCCGATAAAAAGACCCATCTTTATCAAAATGATTACATAAAGAATGCTCTCATTAAATTTCTCATAATTTTCTGAAAACAAACTGCTTCTCTTATAAGAAATCACTAGACACTTCTTCATGCATAAAAAGAAAGTCTCTCTCACTATTATTATACAGAAATTTATCAACAAATTCTATCATAATATCAATATGTTCAGTACTAAATACTAACATAACATCGCACAAACTTTTTCCCTCATTGAGAAAAGCCATTTCCTCAATTCTACCTTTTTCGTATATCTTCTACATTTATTATAGTACCAACGCAAAAAGGGAAAGATAAGACTCTATCTTTCCCTTTTAATACTTATAAAACCACAACTATAATTCAATGAAATCCTGTTGATTGCTAGAGAGTGTTACAGATTACTCTGCTGCCTCCAGCATAGGAATGACTGAAACATAGGAACGATTACCCGCTTTGCGTTGAAAAGAAACCTTTCCATTTGATAATGCAAAAAGCGTATGATCTTTTCCAATACCAACATTGTTACCAGGATGCCAACGTGTACCACGCTGGCGAATAATAATATTTCCGGCAATAACGGTTTCACCACCAAATTTTTTAACGCCTAGACGTTTCGATTCTGAATCACGACCATTACGCGAGGAACCACCAGCTTTTTTATGTGCCATAGACGCTCTCCTTTAATCTTTCTTACTCTTTGTTGCTACAGACGCTTTCTTCTGCGGCGCAGTCTTTTTTTCAACCGTTTTTTTAGCCGTCTTCTCAATAGAAGCAGCAGCTTTTGTTTCTTGTGGTGTAGTTGCTTCTTCTTTTATCGGTTTTGCAGCAACTTTTTTAGGTTTTGAACCACCCATTAAAATTTCTAAAACACGAAGCCTCGTAAATTCTTGACGATGGCCACGCGTGCGTTTAGAATTTTGACGACGGCGCTTCTTAAATGCGATAACCTTGCGCCCACGTGCCTGTTCTAAAATCTCAGCTGTCACCAATGCATCAGCAACGACAGGGGTACCAATAACCGCATTACCTTCTTGCCCAACCATTAATATGTCATTGAATTCAACAACATCACCCGCATTTCCACTAACTTTTTCAACTTTTACCACTTGATTAGCAACAATGCGGTATTGCTTACCACCAGTTTTAATGACTGCGAACATTTTTTATCCTTCCGTTCACTCCAGCTCTTATTTAATTTCTGCCTTGAAATAAGGGAAAATAGGCTGCTTTTTATCAGTCGTAATAAATCTCAAAGAAGGATAAAACCTTCTTCAACACAAATATGCGCAGATTTCCCCACGCTTATATTTTGTATATATGAAGGAATTTCTATTCTCTGTCAATAAAGTCCCATAAAAAAGAAAAAAAGGTTGTACCAAAAACAATTGAAGGTTATCTACCCCTTATACACTCAAATAGTGCCGATTTTTGTTTCACTTTATTATGGAGAGATGGCTGAGTGGTTGAAAGCACCGCACTCGAAATGCGGCATAGGGGCAACTCTATCGGGGGTTCAAATCCCTCTCTCTCCGCCATTAATTTATAAAACGATATTATTAAAATGTCTTTAATCGTAGTTTGCCGGTTGTAGCTTGCCAGCGGGTTTTGTATAATTTGACACTAGATTTTGTACCAATTTATTTTTTTCGAAGGATTTTAAGGGGGGCTCAAAGGGTCTTCAAAGACCTCTCGAAGGTCTTTATCGTTTTTGCGAATAAATTCTCCTTTTTACAATTTTTGCACTTTTTTTATTTTCTGTTACATAAATCTAGTTCAGATAATAAGAGAACGCATAGTAAAATTAAAGAATTATCTCATATTTCTCTCTCATTCTACTTTTGCTTAGTTAGTGCAAAACCTACTGTCAAATTATATTTATTTTGCACGTCTTGCTTGAATATGTGCTAGCAACCCTAATGTTGAACTATCGCGATTATCCGCTTTACTTTCTCCACGAAGAATTGGTAGTAACTCGTTTGCTAATTCTTTACCAAGTTCAACCCCCCATTGATCAAATGAATTAATATTCATTAAAATCCCTTCAACAAAAGTACGATGTTCATAAAGTGCAATAAGACGACCGAGTGCAAAAGGTGTTAATAAATCTTGAACCAACGTAATGCTAGGACGGTTTCCTTTAAAACTTCTATGAAGTGCTAGATGATCTGCCTCACCCTCACCAACTCCATTTTTTATCAAGATATGCCGAGCATCTTCAATACTACGCCCCTTCATCAATGCTTTTGATTGTGCTAAACCGTTTGCTAGCAACATCTCATACATAGAATGTAAATTTTTCTCATGCCCTTTTATAAATAAAATAAATTCTACAGGAATAATATCTGTTCCTTGATGCAGAAGCTGAAAAAAAGCATGTTGACTATTTGTTCCTGAATCCCCCCAAACAATTGGACCACTTGAAAAACTTAATGGTTTTCCATCCAGCGAAACTTGCTTACCATTTGATTCCATATCAAGCTGTTGTAAATAAGCTGGAAAATGTATTAAACGCTGTGCATAAGGAATGATCGAACGTGATGAATAACCACAAATAACACGATGCCAAAATCCTAAAAGAGCAAAACGAATAGGAATATTTTTATGCAAAGGCATAGTTTTAAAATGTTGGTCCATTTGCAAAGCACCGTTGAGAAATTTGCGAAAATTTCCACCACCTATTGCAAACATAACAACAAGTCCAATGGCTGACCAAATTGAATAACGTCCTCCAACCCAATTCCAAAATTTAAAAACGCTTGTGGAATCTATGCCAAATTCTGCCACTTTATCAAGCGCACTTGAAACAGCAACAAAATGCGTACAAACGGCTTTTTCTCCTAAATGTGAACAAATCCACTGACGTGCAACTTGAGCATTTACCATTGTTTCAGCCGTTGTAAAAGTTTTAGAAGCAATGACAAACAGCGTTGTTGCTGGATTCAAAATAGAGAGAGTATCAGAAATATGGGCACTGTCAGCATTCGAAACAAAATGACACTGTGGACCATCATGATAAGGTTTTAAAGCGTATGTGACCATTGCAGGACCAAGATCAGAACCACCAATACCAATATTGACAATATCACTTATTCTCTCGCCACTGCTTCCCTTATAGCTTCCATCACGCACCTTTTCAGAAAATCTTTCCATATCTTCAAGGACGTCTTGAATATCGCGAATAAGATTATGACCATCCAACATGAAAATTTCATCAGCAGGTAAACGTAATGCAATATGAAGAACTGAGCGTTTTTCAGTTGTATTAATCGCCTTACCAGAAAACATTGCATCACGCCGGCCTAACACATCTGCTGCAACCGCTAAATCATCTAGAAGTTGCAATGTTTTAAATGTCACACCACATTTTGAAAAATCGAAAAGAAGATCATCAAGTCTGAGGGAAAAATGGGAAAAACGCTGTTCATCTTCTACAAAATGCCGACGAATATCATAGACCCCATCCTTTGCGGCATGGTTTCTTAAAGCTTTTAATGTGGCTTCAAAAGCCATTTCATTTCGAATCGAAAAGCTATCTCCCATAAGCTTATCCTATATGGTTATTGATAATGAAATCTATGCCCAAACAATAACAAAGCAGAAAGCATCTCTTTTATTACTCGCTATTTTCACTGCTCACATAAAAATGAAGGAATATACAAAATATAAAGGATAAGATCCGAAAATGATATTTTTACAAGAATAAACTTTCAAATCTTTTCTATCATATACATCATTTAACTTGATTGAGTTCTTTTGTTAAACGTAAATCTTCTTCTGCTTTTGGTCTTATAAAACGCCCTAAAAAAAGATAAACAACCGGTGTAACATAAAGCGTAAAAATAGTTGCTAAACCTAAGCCACCAACGATAACCCAACCTAAAGCTATACGAGCTTCTGCGCCAGCACCTTTGGCTAAAACCAAAGGAATACCTCCTAAAATGGCACAAATCATTGTCATACAAACTGGACGAAGGCGAATGTTTGCTGCTTCTTCTACGGCTTCACGCACGCTTCTTCCCTGATCACGTAATTGATCTGCAAATTCAACAATGAGAATACCATTTTTTGCCATAACACCAATTAACAAAATTAATCCAATTTGGCTGTAAATATTAAGACTCACACCACTTAATAGCATAGCAATTACAGCACAACCAATCCCTAATGGGACAGTGGCCATGATAATGAATCCTGAAATAAAACTTTCAAACTGAGCAGCCAAAATCAATAAAATAATCAAAAAGGCAATGCCAAAAACAATCATAAAATTGGAAGATGTTTCATTAAGCGTTTCGGCTTCCCCTAAGGGAACCAAGTAGGTTCCTTTTGATAACAAAGGAGAAGCAATTTTCTGTACAGTTTGGTAAGCTTCCCCTAAAGCGATATCTGGAGCAAGATTTGCGCTTAAAACAACAGCATTCATGCGTTTTTCCCGTTTTAATTGAGGAGCAATAGCTTTTTCATGTAAACGCGCAATAACCGATAAAGGAACATATCGATTGTCTTTGGTTTTTAAAAAAATATTTTCTAAATCGCTAGGACTCTTCATAGAATTTGTACGCGATATCAATTTAACATCGTAAGAATGATCATCCACGTTAATGGAACCAATCTTTTTACCATCCAACATTGTTTGTAATGTATCGCCCAAATTGGCGATATCAATCCCTAAATCGGAGGCTTTTTTTCGATTGATTTCAATAAAAAATTGCGGTTGTGTTGCATCAACAGTAAGGCGTGGGCGAATAAAACGCGGATCATCTTGTAAAGCACTCACCAGCTTATCAGCAATGGGTTGTAATGTTGCATAATCATTGCCAAGAATTGCAAATTGCAACCCTTGCCCAGTTCCTCTCACACCCAAAGAATTTCCCTGCGCAGCAAATACAAAAACTGCGGGAAACTGTTTAACCTTTGCATTAATATCTTTCACGATTTCTTGCTGACTACGTAAACGTTTATCCCAAGATGAAAGCAATAAAATCAAAAAAGCAGTATTGGGTGAACCGCCAGCACCCGCGATAGAGTAACTGTTAGCAATCTCCCCTGCATCACGTAATGGCTGTAGACTTGCTTCAATTTGCTCTATTTGCTCGTTCAAATATTGTGTTGAAATACCTTGTGGTCCATTAATAACCAAAAAGATCACAGCTCTGTCTTCTGCTGGCGTTAATTCCTGTTGTAGCTTCGTATAGCCTCCAACACAAAGACCCCCAAAAATAAGTGAAGCAAAAACAACAGCCCAAGGCTTTTCTAAACACTTATGCAAACTGTAAGTATATGCCTTATGAAAAAAAGTACCTAATTTATATAAAAAAGCAAAATGATGGGACTCTTCCTCTTTATCCTCAATATGTTCTTTGAGAAAACGTGAAGCCAACATGGGACAAAGCGTTAAGGCAACAACTGAAGAAAGCAAAATAGAAATTGCCAAAACAAAACCGAATTCTCTAAAAAGCCCTCCAACTTGCCCAGGAAGAAAGGAAATAGGAACAAACACAGCCACTAATGTCAGTGTTGTTGCTAAAACAGCAAAAAATACTTCACGTGTTCCTATCACCGCTGCTGCTCTGGAACCTAATCCCATGTTGCGCCACCGAACAATATTCTCAAGAACAACAATGGCATCATCCACAACAAGCCCTGTTGCTAAAACAAGTCCTAAAAATGTGAGAATATTCAATGAAAACCCTACAAGATAAATAGCCGCAATGGTACCAATCAAAGCGACAGGAAGAGATACAGCAGGTATCAGCGTTACACGAATGTCTCTGAGAAAAAGAAAAATGACCAAGATAACGCTCAAAATAGCAATGACCAACGCAACTTCAACCTCATGAAGAGCGCTTTTAATAAAAATTGCATCGTCATTAATAACGTCTATATGTACAGAAGAAGGAACAATACTTTTGAGATTATCAACAACGGCTCTCACACCTTCAGAAATATTAAGAGTGTTGGATTGTGCTTTACGCACGATACCTAATCCAATACCTGTCTTTCCATTGATACGAAGAATAACTGTTTCTATATCCGGCGATAAAGTAACATGCGCAACATCACCAAGATGCACATGAGGCTTTAAAACAACTTGTTCAAAAGATTCTGGTGTTGTTAAACGTGCAGTAGCACGTACAACTAAAGTTTGCTTAGAATTGCGTAATGACCCTACTGGCACATCTGTTGTCATATCAGCAAGAACACGTGAAATATCTGCTACAGTTAATCCATAACTTGCAAGTTTTGCTTGATCTATATCAATCTGAAAAATCTTTGTGCGAGCACTATCGACCTGTACATCACCAACACCATCAACAGCAGAAATTGCATCAACAATCTGATCGTTTACAATCGTGGTTAAATCATCAACACTCATTGTTGGTGACGTCACAACCAAATACATCATGGCAGCTGCATTCGAATCTGCTTTAATAATCAAAGGCGAATCCGCATCTTTCGGTAAAGAATAGGTAATACGGGAGAGAGCATCACGAATATCAGATGCCGCAACATTCAAATCAACACCAACATTAAAATTAATCTGTACACGGGAGCGCCCAAAAGAAGACGTTGAAGAAATCGTCTTAACACCTGAAACACGAGAAACGGCATCTTCTATAACTTTTGTAACTTCACGATCAATTGTTTCTGCCGACGCACCAGAAAACACCGTCACAACCGTCGTTACGGGAGTATCAACATCGGGTAATTCTCTTACATCAACATTTAACCATGCTGCAAATCCTGCAATGATGATCATAGCATTTAAAACAAAAGTAAAAACCGGTCTGCGAATAAATAAGGTAATGAGACCACCTTGCTCCACCTTTGACGTAGGCTGTTTTGTGCTCAATTCTTGGCTCATTGTATATCCGTTCCGTAAACTGCTGGTAATTGCTGTTGATGAGACTTTGGATCATCAATCGTTACTTTACTTCCTGGATAAAGCATTTGCACCCCTTGAATGACAACTTGATCACCATTTTCTAGGGGTGCTTTTACGAAAACTTGATCTGCTTTATGCTGAATAATTGATACGGGTATAGCCTCTACTTTCCCTTCTCTCACACGCCAAACGAATGACCCTTTACTATTCCATTGAACTGCAAGAGGATTAACGACAGGAAAAGAACCACCATGAAATTGCAAGGCAACAGAAAAGGACATACCAGACATGAGCGTATCTTTTTCATTATTGATTTCAACCTGAACATGAAGTGTGCGACTTTCTGGATCAACAATATTATCAATCGCATAAATATGACCAACAAAAGACATATCTGGCTGCGCGACTAACGTTGCCGTTACCTCATCTCCTTTATGGATGCGCGACACATATCGTTCAGGGGCCCATATATCGACCAAAATACGTTCTCTATTCTCAATACGGCCTATTACAGTATTAAGGGTCACGTTATTCCCCGCATCAACGGGCAAAATACCAACAACTCCAGGAATCGGTGCTCGAATTGTTCGCCGATCGAGATCTAATTCAGCATTACGCAAAACTAAATTTGCGTTATCCAACTCTAAGCGTGCCATAATTTCTTGAACTTCCGTTGCTGTATTGCTGGCGCGTAATTTAAGAATGCGCGAAAGCGTTAACGCATTGTTATCACGTTGCACTTTTGCTTTTGCAGCCGCTATTTCTTCTTTTTTAGAATCAAGCTTTGCAATCACATCATCGGCTTGTACTTTTGTACCTGCTGATACAAAAAGCTTATCAATAACACCTGAAGATAAAGGGGTAAGCTCAACTTCTGCAAGAGCTTTTCCACTCCCTAAAACGTTAAGTTGTTCATAAAAATCTTGAATTTTTACAAGATCAACGACAACATTTACCGGTGGCCTTCCCATTTTTCCATTTGAAGTTTTATCTGATACTTTTGTTTTATCCACCATAGAAATGGGTTGTTCTGCACTCTTTTTTCCAGCCCAATAAGTAACCGTTAAAACAACGATTAAAAACACTAATGGAAAGCTCTTTTTTAATAACGCCATACATCCGCCCTTGCTGTGTCATGTTTATCTGAAATAGTTTTCAACAGTAATATCGGCGTTTTACACAAAAACCCAACAGCGGGTGTGTGTGTCTTACCCCCACCGCAAAAAACAGATCTCATCTCTGCTTGATTATCTTTCATCTATAAAAACGTCAAGTTAACTATCGTTCATATTGCTTTGTATGGTCACAACAAAAAAATGTTCATATCAAAACCAACTGAAGCCATAATATTTTTAAAATATCTCATAAAAAAGAGAGATTTTTTTTATTACTATCCAAGTTTCACTTGCATTTCTTTAATGAAACGATTAGGAACCCTTTGTCTTAGACAATGTAAAAAATTGGAATATATGCACCCGTAGCTCAGCTGGATAGAGCACCAGACTACGAATCTGGGGGTCAGGAGTTCGAATCTCTTCGGGTGCGCCATCATCAATTTATAAAGCAGACTTTTTAAATTCTTTATTTTGTGATTTGTTTTTATCTATCTTTGTATTTTGTTATTTCATTCTGTTGTGAGTCGTTTCTTTAGCCATTTTGCTAGAATAAGATGTTATGAGTCCTTCAATTCAGCCCTAAGGGCTTTTATTAGCTAATAATCGTAGCGATTGCATGAGTAGCGTGTATTGTTGTTTTCTTTTTTCAATCTATGCGCTTGTTTTTGGTCTCTTCCGGATTATACTCTCTAATCAGTTAGGTAATTTTTTACGTTCTTATTTCTAACTGTTCCATAACTGGATGTTGCTGGATATTTTATTCCTAGCAGTCCCATCTTAAGAGGGACTTCAAATGTGCCGCCATAAATTCCGAGTTACCACCATGTAAAACTTTTTCAGTGTGTTATTGGAAAGAATAAATAAACTACTTCTCAAACGTACCACTATAAAACACTTATGGTATCCATTAATATCATCAGCATTTTGTTGCAAACCACAGCTTCTTTCTGCAATATTTTTAATTGAATTAAACGTATTTTTACTGCTTAAAAGCAAAGTGATTCTTTTTCCTAAAAAACAATAAAACTCTTCTTGTGCTTCTTTAGCATTATCTCTTGCATGGCATATCATCGACTTCTATGATATCTTAATATTTTCTGTTCTCTATGAATTTTTCTAATTAACCTATGGGGTACAGATCTCGAATATTAATAAAAGATAAGTTTAAAGAATTTTTCCATGCCTAAAACTGATATTGAAATTGCTCGCACTGCTAAAAAGCAACATATTGTTGAAATTGCACAAAAAATTGGTATCTCACATGAAAATCTCATTCCCTATGGCCATGATAAAGCTAAAATTTCTTCTGAATACATAAAATCGCTTAATAAAAATCCAGACGGTAAACTTATCCTTGTCACAGCTATCAATCCCACACCTGCCGGAGAAGGCAAAACAACAACAACAGTTGGACTAAGTGATGCTCTTAATCTTATTGGTAAAAAAACAATAGCTACCTTGAGAGAACCGTCTTTAGGTCCCTGTTTTGGTGTAAAAGGTGGTGCTGCTGGTGGTGGTTATGCGCAAGTCATTCCAATGGATGACCTTAATTTACATTTTACCGGTGATTTTCATGCTATTACAGCTGCTCATAATCTTCTTGCCGCAATGATAGATAATCATCTTTATTGGGGAAATACTCTAAACATTGATCCACGTCGCATTGTTTGGAAACGCGTTCTTGATATGAATGACCGTGCATTGCGCGATATTGTCACTTCATTGGGGGGCATAACAAATGGTTTTCCACGTCAAACAGGTTTTGATATTACTGTTGCATCAGAAATTATGGCGCTTCTTTGTCTCTCTGAAAATTTAGAAAACCTTACACAAAGACTCAAAAAAATTATTGTTGCTTATCGTTATGATAAAACGCCCATCACCGTTGCTGATCTCAATGCGGAAGGTGCAATGGCAGTTCTTCTCAAAGATGCTATACAACCCAATCTCGTACAGACAATTGAAAATAATCCTGTTCTCGTTCATGGAGGACCTTTTGCCAACATTGCTCATGGTTGCAATTCAGTTATAGCAACAAAAACTGCTTTAAAACTTGCGGATTATGTTGTCACAGAAGCAGGGTTTGGAGCAGATCTTGGAGCAGAAAAGTTCTTCAATATCAAATGTAGGCAAGCAGGTATTGTACCAAATGCTACAGTGATCGTCGCAACTATTCGTGCATTAAAAATGAACGGTGGTCTGGATAAAAATAACCTGACAGAAGAAAATATTACCGCTTTAGAAAAAGGAGCTGCCAATCTTTTACGACACATAAAAAATATGAAGCACTACGGTATTCCTTGTGTTGTGGCTATCAATCATTTTGACAGCGATAGCGATGCTGAAATAAAAACATTACAAAAAATAGTTGCAACAACTGGACACAAAGCTATTATCTGTAAGCATTGGGAACAAGGTGGAAAAGGCGCTATAGAACTTGCACAAGAACTCGTTACCTTGATTGAAAAGCACGATTCTGATTTTAAAGTTCTCTATCAAGATGATATTCCACTCGTTCAAAAAATTAATTGTATTATAACAAAGCTATACGGTGGACGTGGCGCCATCATCTCAGCCCCTATTCTCAAACAACTTGAATCTTGGGAAAAAGAGGGGTTTGGCGTCTACCCTATTTGTATGGCAAAAACACCTTATTCTTTTTCTTCTGATCCCAAGCAATACGGCGCTCCTGTTGATTTTGAGATTCCCATACGAGAAGTTCGTCTCTGTGCGGGAGCCGGTTTTATTGTTGTCATTTGTGGAGATGTTATGACCATGCCGGGACTACCCCATTATCCCGCGGCTGAAAAAATTCATCTTGACGAAAATGATCAAATACAAGGACTTTCATAAATTTATAACCGTAAATTCTATCATTCATTATAAAAAGCGTTTTATTGTAAAAAAATAGAATTTTAAAAAGCGATATAGACAAATGTCTTATTTATATGATATAAGTGCTTGTCCTTTTGGATATGCCTTTAAAAGGACGTAGGTTTTTTCCTATCATTTATGACACTGAAAAAAGCAGGATAGATAGTGCAAGTACTCGTTCGTGATAATAATGTTGACCAAGCGCTCCGTGCGTTGAAAAAAAAGATGCAGCGTGAAGGTATCTTCCGTGAAATGAAAATGCGTAGTTATTATGAGAAGCCATCTGAGAAGCGTGCTCGTGAAAAAGCTGAAGCTATTCGTCGTACACGTAAGCTTGCTCGTAAGCGTGCACAAAGAGAAGGTTTTGTTAGTAACGGACGAACTGTTGCGGTAAAGTAATATACTTTATGATATTATATAGCTGCATAACCAATAGGTAATAAGCTACTAGAAAATTTTTCTTCATAGGCGATTGCAATAAATTGCTTGTGTGTAGGTTTTTGTGTACAATGTTATCTAATATGTTAGTTATTTGAAAATAATAAGATTTCTATCATAAAGGTGGTTTTTATTTCACTCTTATATTTTAAAAATAGATAACAAACTACACTTTAGATATTTAAGCGACTTTTTCCTATGTGAATTGAGTGTGAGGTGTTTTATTATCACTTTTCACTATAATTTTCTCCTTCTGGATATCTCTTACATCACTGCTTCTTATGTACAAATTTCATGATGAACTTCTTTTTTGTCATTAAATATTCTACATCTTTCGATCATCCTAGGTCTGATTACAAAACAAAAATAACTATCGCAATATGCGATTGTGTGTAAAATATAATATCAAATTCATAATCCTCTTTCCCTTCAGTTATGTAACGAAACGATATAATTCCATAACTTTTTATATCTCTTGATTCTGTCTCTCTAAAGGATGACGAATTTCAACCACTGCACTACAGATTCTTTTTTCTTGATAAATTTCTTCTATTCATCACTTATGTAATTACCCTCATAATTGTATCGAATAAGCCCTTCTATTTCTTTCAACTTTCTTCTATACTGAGTTAGAGAAAAAGAAATTTGACAATAAACAGAGAAAACACTGTATTTTAATATGGATGAATGTGCCTTTTATTACCATTGTTGATGGAAATATTTTTACAATTTAAATAACGAGTTAAAGTTTTTAACGCAGTGATTTGTTATTATAAGTAATTGTTTTTCATATTAATTAATAATTCTGAATAACGTAAAGTTTCTCAATGCCTTCTCATATTGAATCAATCAAGATTATCTTCTTGTACATCATAAGCGGGATCCGTATGCAAATAGAATAAAAGCTATTTAAGAAAAAACAAAAATGCTTCTTATGAACACCATAAATAATAGGAACTGCATAACATTGAAAGCTGGTAAATAGAACGATGGAGCCAGCTTATCTACCATACGGATAAGCATTATCATGGCATAAGATTAGAGTGTAGCAAATTTTATAAATGAATTATCACGAAAAAGTGTCCTGTTAAAATTAGCCCTTCATATATCAATCTACCCTATAATGTCGCTCATATTTTTACGCTTAAATGTTTTATTTATCGTATTATTTTGTTCATTCAAAACTTCTTTTCAAGCCACACAATAATCCCTTTCTGAACAGCTCTTTGTTCATAGTATGCATACATGCACTTTTACTTCGAGAAACAAACTCAGAAAAGAGATGCAATACTTTAGCCCTAATTTCCTGTACAAAAACTGCTAAGGCTCCAGTAATACTTTACTGTTTTATCACGCGTACAGCTACATAAAAATCCAATGTTTATTTATATCTATCCCCTCATAAACAAGATACGCACTAAGAAATATAAGCTTTTGTTTTCCTTATTTTGATATTTTTGTAGCAATTTTCTCATCGTTTAGATCTCTTTAACGAGCAGTGTGTCATACTTTTTATCAGTTTCCAGTCTTATCTTTCAGATTTTAAATTTCCAATATATGATGAAATAAAGGAGTTCGGTGTGCAAAATTCTCGTTGGTTTCGCGTTTCAATACTCGCATCATGTATCTTAATAGCAACAGTCATTGTATTAGGTTCACCTCATTTGTTGCATGCACAAACATTTAATCAAAATTTAGGGCCCAGTGGTTTACCACTTCCGCGATTTGCTTCGATTAAACCCACCAGCGTTAATGTACGCGTCGGACCAGGAAGCAACTATTCTATCATTTTTACTTACAAAAAGAAGGGATTACCTATTGAAATCATTCAAGAATATGATCAATGGCGCAAAATTCGTGATGCCGAAGGCGATGAGGGGTGGGTGTATCAATCGCTTTTATCGGGAAAGCGAACTGCTATAACTATTCCATGGCAAAAAGATAAAACTAAAAGACTGATGCTACGAAAAAACCCCACCGACAACGCAGAACTTGTGGCAGAAGTAGAACCTAATGTCATTGGTAATATCCGCCAATGTGATGGACAATGGTGCGAACTAAATATTAATAATACGCGCGGATGGCTTCATCAACCACAGTTATGGGGAATCTATCCTGATGAAAAAGTAAAAGGCTGGTGAATACTCAAACTCAATAAGTTTAATTTTATTCCTTATTGAATATCCTCACTGCCTATCACAAGATCGATTTTTTGGTTTCAATCGCACGATTAAATCAACATGTGAAATTTCCATACCTTCTGGTGGCTTAGGCAAATTTCTAATAATGGGAGATTCTTCCAAATTGTAAGGAATATCAAGAATACGATTTTCACCTTCTATATAAAAATGGTAGTGATCAGAGGTATTGGTATCAAACCAAGTTTTTGAGCCTTCTACGGCAATAATCCGTAATAATCCCGCTTCCGTAAATTGATGAAGCGTATTATAAACCGTTGCTAAAGATACAGGTACACCTGCCCTCACCGCTTCCTCATAGAGCTCTTCAGCAGTAATATGGCGATTTCCTTGAGAAAAAATCATATGTGCAAGTTCCAACCGCTGACGTGTTGGACGCAGACCATTTTGACGCAAACGTTTTTCTAACATAGAAATGGAATAATATTGCACAATTTTTCCACACTCTTTTGTGCACTGTTGCTCTTCATTCATATCTAAATTGTCTGCACTCACTGACATATTACAAACCCAAATACATTCCTGCTAAATAAGATCAAAATACAAAAAAATGGGAATAGTATGGTGTAATCTTGTATTCCATTTTTAAATAATTACCTATGTAGAATACATAAAAAAAGGCTTTTGTCATTAAAAATGATATAAAATCATTTCCCTCTCTTTAAAATTTGCTCTAAAAGTAGGTTGGGAAAAGCGCAGAAATTAAAGATATATGCAAATAAATGGAGTAACAATGGCTGAACAAAAGTCTCGCTACACATATGAAGAGCTTCTAAGCTGCGCTCGCGGCGAAATGTTTGGTAGAGGTAATGCGCAATTGCCAGCACCGCCAATGTTGATGATTCATCGAATCACTCAAATTAGTGAAACTGATGGTAAATACGATAAAGGAATGGTTCGCGCCGAATTTGACATTACACCAGACATGTGGTTCTTTAATTGTCACTTTATAGGCGATCCCGTCATGCCAGGATGTCTCGGACTGGATGGTATGTGGCAATTAACAGGTTTTTTTCTTGGTTGGCTAGGCGAACCAGGAAAAGGAAGAGCAATATCAACAGGTGAAGTAAAGTTATCAGGGATGGTAACTCCACAAACCAAAATTCTTGAATATGAAATAGATTTTAAGCGTATTCGACGTGGAAATTTAGTCTTAGGAATAGCTGATGGGTGGCTAAAAGCAGATGGAGAGACTATTTATAAGGCGAATGATTTACGCGTTGCTTTATTCAAAGAAGATTGAACGTTATTTCCGTCAGAAAGAACTTTTCACTATTCTGTATGGAACGAGGAGGTATGAATGCGTCGAGTTGTTGTAACCGGAATGGGAATTGTCTCCGCGATTGGAAATAACCCTAGAGCTGTTTTAACCAGTTTACGTGAAGCAAAATCCGGAATTTCTTACGCACCTCAATATGCCGAATTAGGCTTTCGTAGTAGAGTTTATGGCAAACCCGATATTAATATAGAAGAACTCGTAGATCGACGTGCTCTACGTTTTCATGGGCGTGGAACAGCATGGAATCACATCGCCATGGATCAGGCGATTGCTGATGCGGGTCTAGAACCGCATGAAGTATCGAACGAACACACGGGTATTATTATGGGTTCTGGAGGTGCTTCAACACATTCAATCGTAGAAGCTGCTGACATTACACGCCAAAAAGGTCCAAAACGTGTTGGACCTTTTGTTGTCCCTAAAGCGATGAGTTCTACAGCATCTGCAACATTAGCAACTTTCTTTAAAATAAAGGGAATCAATTATTCAATCTCTTCAGCTTGTGCTACCTCCAATCATTGTATTGGTAATGCTTACGAAATGATTCAATATGGTAAACAAAAGCGCATCTTTGCCGGTGGCTGCGAAGATTTGGATTGGACACTATCTGTTTTATTCGATGCCATGGGCGCTATGTCCAGCAGATATAATGACATTCCTCACAAAGCTTCACGTGCTTATGATGTTAATCGTGATGGTTTTGTCATTGCTGGAGGGGCTGGCGTTTTAGTCCTTGAAGATTTAGAACTTGCTAAAGCACGTGGTGCAAAAATCTACGGAGAAATCGTTGGATACGGTGCGACATCCGATGGACATGATATGGTTGCCCCATCAGGAGAGGGAGCGGAGCGGTGCATGCGCATGGCTCTTGCAACAGTCAATAATAAAATTGATTATATCAATCCCCATGCGACAGCAACTCCTGTTGGTGATCCTCCTGAGATAGAAGCTATCCGTCGTGTCTTTGGAGCAGGTGATCAATGTCCCCCCATTTCTGCTACCAAGTCTCTAACAGGACATTCCTTGGGAGCAGCAGGTGTTCACGAAGCAATCTATACATTGTTAATGATGAATCATAATTTTATTTGTGAAAGTGCCCATATTGAAGAACTTGATCCAGCTTTTGCTGATATGCCAATCGTTCGTGAACGACGTGATCATCAACAACTGAATACCGTATTGTCGAATACTTTTGGCTTTGGCGGTACCAATGCAACGCTTGTTTTCCAACGTTATGTATAAACAAAAGCTCTTAGTAATTGAAAAAAGTACGGTCTTACGGAGAATAATATGAAAGGTTTGATGGAGGGCAAACGCGGCCTTATTATGGGAATTGCGAATGACCATTCAATTGCTTGGGGCATTGCCTGTCAGCTCGCACAAGCAGGAGCGGAATTAGCGTTGACTTATCAAGGAAATGCTTTTGGAAAACGTGTTCATCCCCTAGCAGATAAACTTGGGTGCAAATTAGTGCTAGAGTGTGACGTTGAAAAAAGTGAAAATATTGATTACGTCTTTGAGCAACTTGAAAAAGAATGGAAAACAATTGATTTTATTGTCCATGCCATTGGTTTTTCAGATAAAACTCAGCTAAAAGGGCGTTACGTTGATGTTACAACACGTGAAAACTTTCAACGCACGATGGTTATTTCAGCTTATTCCTTTACTGAAATTGCCCAGCGCGCGGGTAAGCTTATGCCCAATGGAGGAACACTTTTAACTCTTACCTACGGTGCTTCACAGCAAGTTGTGCCTAATTATAACATCATGGGTGTTGCTAAAGCAGCTTTAGAAGCTATGGTACGTTATTTAGCAGCGGACTTTGGTCCTCAAAATATCCGTGTCAATGCGATTTCCGCTGGTCCTGTTAGAACTTTAGCAGGTAATGGTATTGCAGCTGCACGGGCAATATTTTCGCATCAACGTCGTAATGCCCCATTACGGCGTACCGTAAATATTCATGAAATTGGAAAATCTGCTCTTTATCTACTCTCTGACTTATCATCAGGTGTTACAGGTGAAATCCATTATGTTGATTCAGGCTATAACATCATGTCTATGCCAATACTTGAAGAACTGAAAAAAAGTGACGATTCCCAAGAAGAATAAAATTTATTTCATTGCACTAAAAAAGAAAATAAATCATGTACATAGTGCTTTAATCGGGTATTGAGTACTTTCTCAGCTATATAATAGTGTATTGACTTATAATAATATGACGTAAGGCATATGTGCAAATGTTTGTAAGAATAAGTCAATACAAAACCAGATGTACGATGCCTTGTTTCGCAAAATATTTTATAAAAAGCCGGAGTATTTCTTCAATCCATGGTTGATAAAGTGTGTATTTTATGACGTTATTTACCTTACTAAAGCATACGCTTTTGTCGTTGCTTATAAAGCAATATCCAGCCCTCATGCTACCGTAGTTTGAAACAGAGATTAGAGAATTATTAAAATCCTTAGTTTCAGCTTTTGTGTAGCAAATTGAAAAAAATATTCCTACCGTTTGATTTATTCTTGAAACGCAAATACAATCTAATTTAGGACGAATATGAAGGCGTAAAGAAATCAATCATTAATCTTACTATTATTCTTTAATGAGGCTTTACGATTTTAAAAGCATGTACATCAATGTTTTTTTAATAATGGAGGTTACGCTTTACCTCACACCTTTATTTTTCTTGTTCTTTAATGAAAGCATTTCTCTGATGTGTCAGGTAAAATAGAACACCCAAAAACACTATAGCTGTTTCTCCTTCATGCATTTTTTAAAGATATCTCTCAATGCACGCCATTCCATTTCACAATGGTACCTGTAGAACGTATAAAAAATCCCTGTGAAGTACATAAAATCCTTTTTTTACCACCATTTTAATGTTTATACAGATGACAAACCGACACCGTCATTTTACTTGCCATGTTCTAATATTGAAACAACCCTTGACACTTGAGATGATTCATTAGAAGTATCTTTAATAATTTTTATCCACATACTAACCCGCTTGTGACAAGCAAACACATATTTTTAATTAACTCAATACAAAAATAAAATGAATTATTTATATAAATCAATTTTTTATCTTTATAATCACATTATTTTTCAGTGTAAATGACAGCCACAAACAAGTACAATAACATTTTTTTCAATCTTAGACTTTCAAAGTTATAATTCCAAAAATCATTTCTTGCATATAAAAAACAGAATTGACATGTGAGAAAATAAAAGACTTAAATATTTCTACTGAACAGCTTCAAGTGCTTAGAGCTGTCTCAACATTGGGGGGTGTAATGATGCTCGGCTTCCTCCTTCATAAACGTAAAGATGGGGATGTGCACAATGGCTTTATCGTTACACTATTCACGGTTACCGTCGCGAAGTGGACTTGGAAGTTTTAAGAGAGGTCTCTTTAAAACAAGCGCGTGAATATACAACAGCTATCGTGTTTTTTTGGGCGTTCTATTTTACCTGACACATCAGAGAAATGCTTTCATTAAAAAATGAAAAAATAAAGGTGTGAGATAATCTCCATTATTTAAAAGATATTGCTTTAGATAGCGTAAAACTGAATTTAAAAATGATTGTAGAAATGGGAACTGGTTTTCATCTTTAAAATTTCATCTTCTTCCCAAAACAGATTGTCTTCTTGTTTTAAAGAATTACAAAAACAGAGATACATAATATCCCTGCCCCGATATTCTTAACTTATACGTTACATAAATAAGATGCTTCTACCTAATGAGTCTTGTATTATTCTGTTTGCAAACATCATTGTGAGATGAATTTAAGAGACAATAAAAATATCTTGTTCATTACATTACATAAACATGTGTAAGTGGAAACGATAATTTATCTTCAAAGAGATAGCTCTTAGATAAAAGCAAAAACTTTTATATTTCAGCCATGTTTCATAAAGAATCGAATGATATGAATCTATAATTTGCTGGAATATGACTACCTTATACAACCATCAATAAAATCTATTTTATATGTCTATCATAGCATGTTTCTATTTTTTACGATTTGAATTATTAAAAAATAGGATATCATTGTATTTCGTCCTTGAGGGCGCGGCTTAGTAATGTATTTGCCGCTTCAGTTATGTTTTTACCACAATAGAGAATTTGATAAATTTGTTCTACAATGGGCATTTCTACCCCAATACGCTGCGCCAACGTATGTACTTCCTTGGTATTTAAGTATCCTTCCACAACCTGACCAATTTGTTTTTCCGCTTCTTTTATATCTATTCCTTTACCAAGAAGTATTCCAAAACGACGATTACGTGACTGATTATCAGTACATGTCAAAACCAGATCACCTAAGCCTGTCATTCCCATAAATGTGGAAAGCTCAGCACCCATAGCCCCCCCTAAACGACTGATTTCAGCTAATCCTCGTGTGATAAGAGCTATTCGTGCATTTGCCCCAAAACCTATGCCATCTGATATTCCTGCACCAATAGCAATAACATTTTTGACTGCTCCCCCTAATTGAACACCAATCATATCTGAACTTTTATAAACTCTAAAACTTTTGTCACAATAAAAAAGTTGCTGCAATTCTTTACCAAACTCAACATCAGAAGCTGCTATCGTCATTGCAGTAGGCCAACCAATAGCTAGTTCTTGAGCAAAAGTTGGTCCAGAAAAAACAGCTAAAGGAATTTTTTCACCTAAAATCTCACGAGCAACCTCTTGTAAAAAACGTCCAGTACCATGTTCTAAACCTTTTGTAGCCCAAATAACACGTGAATGCTGACCTAAATAAGGCTGAATATTACACAAAACTTGATGAAATACATGGCTTGGAACTGCGATTAATATATTGTGACTCGCCGTTATTGCAGTTTCAAGCGAAGCTTCAAGTAATAAATTGTCAGGAAATCGAATATCGGGTAAATATACTTGATTACAACGTTGTTCCTGTAATTCTTTGATATGTTGAGGACTATATCCCCAAAGTAAAACATTATGACCATTACGGGCAAGAGCTATCGCTAATGCAGTACCAAAAGAACCAGCACCAATAACTGTCATTGCAACGGTTTTCATTAAGTTTTCTGATTATTCTCTAAATTTTTGATTTCAATTGCATATTATTATTACAAATAACTTTAATGCTATCTTTAATATAAATTCTGTAAATCTAAAAACATTACTGCTTCGTGTTTTTTTATCTCACACAACATAAAAACTTGTTTCTCACATTCTCTTTCTTTGTAGTAAATTTTACAAACATCACTTTTTGTATATTCTACAAATAGCTATTTGTCTCAAAAATTAAAGCTTGACTAAATACCCCACGGACTTTCTCTTTTAAATTAAAAGTATATTCAAAATAATGATACTCATATCCACTGATATCTTGTATTTCTTCCCTTCTTTATATCCTACGAATTTCTTCTACGAGCTGATACATGCCGCATCAGCTCCATAGATATTTCTAACAACTACTCCACAGGAAACTGTGTATTTGGATCTTGATCCATGGGTATTTCTGAACCAGGCGCTTGATCTACAGGAGTTTGCGTACTTAGACCTTGCCCCATGGGTATTTCTGAACCAGGCGCTTGATCTACAGGAGTTTGCGTACTTAGACCTTGCCCCATGGGTATTTCTGAACCAGGCGCTTGATCTACAGGAGTTTGCGTACTTAGACCTTGCCCCATGGGTATTTCTGAACCAGGCGCTTGATCTACAGGAGTTTGCGTACTTAGACCTTGCCCCATGGGTATTTCTGAACCAGGCGCTTGATCTACAGGAGTTTGCGTACTTAGACCTTGCCCCATGGGTATTTCTGAACCAGGCGCTTGATCTACAGGAGTTTGCGTACTTAGACCTTGCCCCATGGGTATTTCTGAACCAGGCGCTTGATCTACAGGAGTTTGCGTACTTAGACCTTGCCCCATGGGTATTTCTGAACCAGGCGCTTGATCTACAGGAGTTTGCGTACTTAGACCTTGCCCCATGGGTATTTCTGAACCAGGCGCTTGATCTACAGGAGTTTGCGTACTTAGACCTTGCCCCATGGGTATTTCTGAACCAGGCGCTTGATCTACAGGAGTTTGCGTACTTAGACCTTGCCCCATGGGTATTTCTGAACCAGGCGCTTGATCTACAGGAGTTTGCGTACTTAGACCTTGCCCCATGGGTATTTCTGAACCAGGCGCTTGATCTACAGGAGTTTGCGTACTTAGACCTTGCCCCATGGGTATTTCTGAACCAGGCGCTTGATCTACAGGAGTTTGCGTACTTAGACCTTGCCCCATGGGTATTTCTGAACCAGGCGCTTGATCTACAGGAGTTTGCGTACTTAGACCCTGCCCCATGGGCATTTCTGAACCAGGTGCTTGATCTACAGGAGTTTGCGTACTTAGACCCTGCCCCATGGGCATTTCTGAACCCTGTATCTTTTCTGGCTGTTTTCTTACGGATATATCTTTGTTTGATAACTGCTCAGACACTGAAGAATCATCTCTACTTGATATTTCCGGTTCAATAACACGTCCTGAACCACCCATCATATTATAATTTAAATGAGAAATAGCCCACCAAGTTCCCCCAATAATAACAAAAACGCAAATAGCAGCAAACCATAACGCGCTTAAATTCCACTTGGCGTCTGGACCAGAATTCAAGTGCAAAAAGAAAACAATTTGTACTATAATCTGAATAATCGCCATCCCAATAAGATACGCAACCTTTGTACTAACTGCCCAACTCTCCATCATTCCATACATCACAGGAACAAAAGAACCCAAAGTGAAAAATACAGCCAGAATAAAACCAACCAAATAGGAACCAGTACTGGGACCATGTGTTTCATTTTGCACGCTCATCACAACGCTCCTAATAGATAAACCATGGTGAAAACACCAATCCATACAATATCAAGTAAATGCCAAAAAATGGAAAGGCATGCTAAACGTGTTTTATTGTTCTGATCCAAACCATTACGACGAAGATGAAAAAACATCACAACCATCCAAAGAAGACCAACACTTACATGAAGTCCATGGGTGCCAACCAAAGCAAAAAATGCTGACCAATAAGCAGAAAGAATTTCCCGTCCAAAAAGTTGTAAACCTGTTGCAGGATCAATACCCGCATAAGCATTTGGATCGTAATAAAAAACCTCACTCAAAAGTTCATGAAATTCGTAAAGTTCCATACCAATGAAGCAACCCCCCAATACAAAGGTAATAGCCATCCATAAACGCACACCACTGATGTTATTTTTATGTGCTTGTACCATTGCAAAGCCATAAGTGACGGATGAAAACAACAAGAAAGCAGTCTCAACCAAAACAAACTTTAAATCTATAAACTCATTACCCGCTTTACCACCGCCATAAGAAGCAGAAAATACAGCAAAACTTGAAAACAATGTCGAAAACAGGATTAAGTCTGAAAGAATATAGACCCAAAAACCAAACGTCATTACCGAGCTACTATCGTGGTGAAGTTCATCTATAGTACTCGCGTTATTCATTGTTACAGCACTCATACTGTCACTCCTTGTTCTTTAAGAACAGCCGTAAAGGCATCTTCAGTTTTTTGCACTTCTTCAGCTGGAATATAGTAACCATGATGATCACCTGTTAATGAATGACACACAAGCGTTGCAATAAAACCAACCAGTCCAACCGCAACAAGCCACCAAATATGCCAAACAAGTGCAAAACCAACAACTAATGAGAAGAATCCCGCAATAATTCCAGCAGATGTATTTGATGGCATATGAATTTTTGTAAATCCACTTGTCGGCCGTTGATAACCACTTTTCTTCATATTCCAATAAGCGTCATCAGACTGTATCTTTGGAAGGAGGGCAAAATTATAGGAAGGAGGCGGTGAAGAGGTAAACCATTCAAGTGTACGTGCATCACCCCAAGAATCATTTAATGTTACCGGTAAGTGACCTTTATGCTTAATACCGTACCAAATCGCCAAAACAACCTGTAACACAAAACAAAGAATACCAAGTAAGATAATACAAGCACCTAATGCAGCAATAATAAACATCGGCTGCCAACTAGGTTCCATGTAATG
Source organism: Bartonella sp. CL436QHHD (assembly GCF_042195105.1). Classification (NCBI taxonomy): domain Bacteria; kingdom Pseudomonadati; phylum Pseudomonadota; class Alphaproteobacteria; order Hyphomicrobiales; family Bartonellaceae; genus Bartonella; species Bartonella sp. CL436QHHD. The sequence goes on from NZ_JBHINR010000032.1 coordinate 60,115, forward strand.
CTGAAGACGACGCGTCGCCCCCATTAAACCAAGCGCATAAACGGGGAAAAAGGCAAGGTAAAAACCAATAAACCAACACCAAAAAGATGCAATACCTAGTATGCGATTTGGTTTATAACCAAAAACTTTTGGAAACCAAAATGCAATCCCCGCTAAGTACGCAAAAACCACACCTCCAATAATTGTATGATGGAAATGTGCTATCAAAAAGAGCGAATTATGAAACTGCCAATCAGCAGGGACAATAGATAATAAAACACCGGTTAATCCACCACCAACAAATGTAAAGATCATGCCCATGCACCAAAGCATTGGAGGCTCAAAGCGAATTCGACCTTTATACATCGTAAGCAGCCAATTAAAGACTTTTACACCTGTTGGAACTGCGATGATCATTGTCGCAATACCAAAGAAAGTATTTACAGCTTCACCGCCACCCATTGTGAAAAAATGATGTCCCCAAACAAGAAGCGAAAGAATCAAAATAACCAACATGGCCCATACCATCGAAGTATAACCAAAGAGGCGCTTTGAAGAAAAAGTTGACACAACTTCAGAAACAATTCCAAAAGCAGGAACAACCAAAACATAAACCTCAGGATGACCAAAAACCCAAACATAGTTAATCCATACCATCGGATTTCCGCCACCAACATTAGAAAAGAAATTCATGCCCAAATAACGATCGCATGCCAAGAGTGCAAATGCTACAGCCAAGACAGGGTAAATAACTAAAATAAGAACATTGCTGACAAAAGCACTCCAACAGAAAATAGGCATTCTCATCATTGTCATTCCAGGAGCACGCATTTTAATCATCGTTGCAATAAAATTTACTGATCCCATTGTTGTTGCAATACCAGAAAGCTGAAGTGACCATAAATAATAATCTACCCCTGTATCTGGACTCGTTTGCAATTCTGTAAAAGGTGGGTACATCAGCCAACCACCACGACCAAAATTACCAACACCTAGGGATATGTTAATTAATATTGCCCCCGCAGCCGTAATCCAAAAACCTAGATTATTTGCAAAGGGAAAAGCAACATCACGCGCACCAATTTGAAGCGGTATAAGATAATTAAAAAGACCAAATAAAATAGGCGTGGCCATGAAAAAAATCATGATCGTACCATGCGCCGAAAAAATTTGATCAAAATGCTCAGGGGGCAAATAACCCGCTGTTTCACTCCCAAGAGCTAAAGCTTGATGCGTTCGCATCATAAGTGCGTCCGCAAAACCGCGAACAAGCATAATAATTCCAAGAACGATGTACATAATACCTATGCGTTTATGGTCAACCGTTGTAATCCAATTTCGCCATAGAATTCCCCACCACCCAAGTGCTGTTAAAGCAATAACAGCAATTAAACCAACCAAAACAATCGCAATACATGTATACAAAACGATCGGTTCATGTGCAAGCGCATGAAAAGCACCTGCCGTAGGATCTGTAAGTCTTCCAAACATTTCTCAACCCATTTCAAATGAAATTCAAGTTTAAAAGAAACCTTTGTTAAAAGGGCTCTTTACTTTATTGACTCTGTTAAATAACATCAGGATCAAATACTGAACATAGTGCACCCCACAGCGTCTGAGCAGCAGCACGTTTCATTAAATCTTCATTACATACCGTCTTTTCATCGACACATCGATTAACAACACGATAGTAAAGCCGCTTCTCAACAGGTGCAAAATAACGAACTTCAGCATCTTTTTCCTTCGCAGCAATATCACCCATACGAGGCGCAATAGAAAGTTGACGATAAGATGCACGATCAAGTACTCGACCATTAGCCCGAGCTTTTACAATCCAATCCTCAAAATCCTGCAAAGACACAGAATGCCACTTAAACCGCATACTCGAAAAACCATCACCACTGTAATTTGCTGAGGCTCCTTTGAATACTCCTTGCTCTTCAGCGACCAAATGCAACTTAGCATTCATCTGCGGCATAGCGTAAAGAACTGTACCCAATTTGGGAACCCAAAAAGCATTGACAGAATTCTCTGACGTTAATTGCAATAAAACTTGACGTCCTTCAGGCGCATAAATCTCATTAATCGATGCAACACCATATTCAGGATAAATAAAAAGCCATTTCCAATCAAGAGCAACAGCATCAATCTGTAATGGCTTTCCTTCACCCACAACTTCCACTGGAAGAGGATTTGTAGGTTCAAGCTTATAGGTATAATAAGCTGTTAATGAACCTAAAACCATTACAATTACAACTGGAATACCCCACATCAATGCTTCAATTTTATTTGAATGCGCCCAATCAGGAGAATAGTCCGCTTTCATATTCGATGCACGATATTTTATAGCTAAAAATACCACACTCACCATAACTGGGATGACAATACAAAGCATCACCACCACACAAACAACGATCAAAATGAGCTGTTGACGTGCAACATAACCTGATGGCTGTATAACATCAATTTTACAACCAGACAAAAGCAGTGCTCCCCCTAAAATCACAAGCATTTCTAATTGTCTAACAAAGCTTTTCACCTTTATTTACCCCCGTCATACGCACTAAAAATTGTCATAAATATATACCTCACATTGTACAGATTTGAAAATAATTATCAAGAGAATTCAATGCCTATATTACTCTTATTAAACGCCTACTCTTTATCTATCACAATTTAATTGTTTTGCTTAATTGTTTTGCAATATACTCAAGTGCAAACCAATATCCATCACCTCCACACCCAGTTATGACAGCGTCTACACCTGCAGATGTATAAGAATGGTGACGAAAAGCTTCACGCTGATAAATATGAGATAAATGAACTTCTACTTTCGGCCCTGAAAACATTTTTAGGGCATCAAGAAGTGCAACAGATGTATGACTGTAAGCCGCTGGATTAATGATCAATCCAGAACTTGCCTCTATTGCTTCTTGTATCCATGCTACTAATTGCCCTTCACAGTTACTTTGATAAAAATTTATTATAATATCATTTTTTTTTGCCCATTCTCTGCATCTTTTTTCAATATCTTCTAGAGTTTCAGTTCCATAAATTTCTGGCTCACGTTGACCTAGAAAATTTAAATTAGGACCATTTAAAATTGTTATTATCTCTGACATAGCAAGCCTTTTCTTTCAGACCTATCACTTATTAAAAAAATATTTAGCATGTTTTTATGGCAATAAAGCTCCATCCTTAATCTCAAAGAATTCTGCGCGTCCTTTTAAGTCATCGAATAAAAGACGATCTGTTCCTGTCATAAATGTTTGTACAGCTAAATCATCAAGAATATCAAATAGAGCAGCACGTCGATGCGAATCAAGATGAGCAGCCATTTCATCAAGAAGAAGAATGGGAGATCTTTCCGATATCATACCTGTTAGACGTGCATGACACAAAACTAAACCTGTCAGCAGCGCTTTTTGTTCACCTGTTGAACAAGATGTTGCTGCTCTATTTTTATCAGCATAAAAAACCTGCAAATCTGCACGATGTGGTCCTTCTAACGTCCGACCAGCAGCACGATCCATTGCGCGATTATGCCGTAATCGATCACAAAATTGTTCTTCAACTTCAGTTGCTGATATTTCACTAAGAGCTGTTTCCAAAAAACCATCAATTTGCAAAAAAGCTCGTGGAAAAGGTATCTGTGATGGCATTTGCGTAAACATGTCATTTAAAAGACGAATAACATCAACACGCGCCGCAGAAATAGCTGTCGCCAGTTCTGCCATCTGCTTTTCTAAAGCATCAAACCAAGCACAATCTTCATTTCCATCTAAAAACAAACGATTACGTGCGCGCATAGCTCTATCATAATCGGCTATGCGGCGCCTATGCAAGGGATCAATCGCCAAAACCATACGATCCAAAAAACTACGGCGCTCAAGTGAAGGACCTGTAAAAAGACCATCCATAGACGGTGTTAGGACACTAATATGACAATAATCTGTTAGGCAATCACTCGACTCATTCACACCATTAATATGGACCTTTCGACTGTTATCACTAACCTCGAAAGCTGTACCAATCTTTACTTCACCATAAAGAGCGCATTCAAGACGCGCAAATACAACAAATCCTCCACCACCATCTACAAAGCTAACGTCAGAATAAACAGCGCGCCGCAAACCACGGCCAGGAGAAAGAAAAGATAACGCCTCTAAAAGATTCGTCTTACCAGCACCATTATGGCCAGTAAAAACCACATGCTGACCAGAAAAATGAATATTGAAAAAAGAATAATTGCGATAACGTAAAAGCTTCAGCTGCCTCACTGCCACTTTGTGCACATGACTGGCCATACATTGCAAAACAACCGCCCCTAAACGCGAATAGGCATCAGTACATAGAGCACATCCACATCATCATTATCACGAATCAGAGCGGGTGCTCCAGCCTCAGCCAACATAAAAACCATCTCATCGCTTGAAAGCTGCCCAGCAATATCCAAAAGATAACGTGAATTAAACCCTATCTCAAGCGGTTCAGATGCATAAGTTACTGATAATTGATCTTCTGCACTGCCCGAATCTGGGCTATTAACAACAAGCCTTAACTGTCCATGCTCAATCGTTAATTTAACTGCACGCCCCCGATCACTTGAAATCGTTGAAACACGATCAACGGCAGAAGAAAAGTCCTGCCTATTAACAATTAATTCTTTATCATTTCCAAGAGGGATAACACGTTGATAATCCGGAAATGTTCCATCAATTAATTTTGATGTAAAAATCACAGAGCCTATAGAAAAACGAATTTTTGTCTCTGAAAGCTCTATACACACATCACTATCATTTTCTTCTGAAAGAAGTTTTTGCAATTCTCCTACAGCTTTACGGGGAACAATAACACTAGGCATTCCCTCAACTCCCGAAGGAGCTTCCATCTCAACTTGTGCCAAACGATGACCATCAGTTGCAACCAAACGCAATTTCAAAACATCATCATTAATAATATGGAAATAAATACCATTAAGATAATAACGGGTTTCTTCAGTAGAAATAGCAAATTGTGTACAATCAAGTAAATGTTTTAAGCCTGATGCCGATAAAGAAAAACGATAACCAAACTGCCCAGGAAGCGACTCTGGAAAGTCTGACTTCGGAAGACATTGAAGCTGAAAATGTGCACAACCCGAAACCACGGACATTGTACCTGCTTGATTCTCATCGACGGATAATACAACTTCATTGCTATCAGGAAGTTTTCGAATGATATCATAAAGCAAATGTGCTGGAACAGTTGTTGCTCCAGCTTGTTTAACATTAACTGCAAAAGATTCCATAACCTCTAAATCAAGGTCTGTTGCTTTTAACTGTACACGGCCATTTTCTGCATCAATCAACACATTCGATAAAATAGGAACAGTATTACGGCGCTCTACCACACGGTGAACCCGACCAAGAGACTTGAGAAATTGACTGCGATCAACTGTAATACGCATAAAAGCCCCGTATGATTTACTAAAAACTATAAGAATTCTTTAGACTTAAAGAATAGACCCTCTTTAAGAATCGCCTGCTAGAGTTTATTAAACCTCTCTTAAAATGGCAAGTCACTCCTGCATAAGAAAAAATAAATCTTTTCATTAAATTCTTTAAAGTCTCTCCAAGGAAAGAAACGATAAACACTATACAGCCTGTTCTCCAATCAACCGCTTAAGCAATTCAAGTTCCTTAGCCAAGGTCTGATCACCACAAACCAAATCTTCAATTTTACGCACAGCGTGTAAAACTGTTGTATGATCACGCCCACCAAAACGGCGCCCAATTTCTGGTAACGAGCGAGGAGTTAATACTTTTGCTAAATACATTGCAACTTGCCGTGGCTTCACAACCGTACGTGTTCGACGATTAGATAACAAGTCCTGTTTAGAAACATTATAATGGCGTGCTACCGTACGCTGAATTTCTTCAATCCGAATACGCTTAGGTTCACCAGGACGTGTCAAGTGACCTAATAACTCATCAATCCGCTCTAAAGATAAATCAGACTCAAAAGATTGACGAAACAAGAGCTGATTAAATGCACCTTCAATATCACGCCCCGACCCTAAAACCGTTTTCGCAATATATTCCAAGATATCATCAGAAATTGATACCATGCCATCATCTTGTTGTGCCACCTTCAACCGCTGGCGCAACATTTGCAAACGCATTTCATAATCTGGTGCTTCAATTTCAAGGGCCACCCCTCCCTGAAGACGAGAGCGAACGCGAAGATCAAGCGATTCTAATTCTGCTGGTGGACGATCTGCAGCGACAACAACCTGTTTTGCACTATCAAGCAACATATTAAGCAAATGGCAAAACTCATGTTGTATCGACTTACCCTGTAAAAACTGCATATCATCAATAATTAAAAGGTCGATATCACGAAGCTGTTCTTTAAAAGAAAGAGCATCATTATCACGAATAGCTGTTGCAAAACGCCACATAAAATATTCAGCAGTTAAATAAATAACGCGCGCAGACGTTAAACGCTTCAATGCAGAAGCAGCAATCGCTTGAAGCAAATGTGTTTTTCCTAAGCCAACAGATGCGTGAATAAAAAGAGGATTAAAACGTAAAGCACTTTTATGCCCCTCCGCAATAGAACGCGCAGCGGCTAAAGCAACACGATTAGAAGCCCCCTCAACAAAACTTTCAAAAGTATAACGAGAATCAAGTGGAGATCCAAAAACTCCCGTTTGAGAACTCTTAACTGAATGCTCTGCGCAACTTTCAACAAAAGATGAAGTCGCCTGCTCCTCTAGTACAACAGAAGGAACACTTCTTTTACAAACGACATCTCTTGAAACGCGTTCCATACCACGAACAATAACTTCAACACGAAGAATTGCTGAATTCTCTTGTTTCCATAAATGAGTCAAAAGAGAACCATAGTGATTATTAATCCATGAACGTAAAAAAGCAGTAGGAACAGAAAGCTTTACAAGAGTATGACTATATTCAGCAAGCTTCACGCGCCCAAACCAACTGGTATAAGCCTCAACACCAACCTGTACCTTTAATTGCGCCATAACACGTATAAAAGCCGCTGCACTTTCCTCCTCTGAAACAATAGAATGCCCTATAGGAGCACTTCTACAAACATTCTTATCACTCTCCGTCATCCTATTCTTTATTATGTTCTCTGCCGACAGGATATTTACCGAAACCCTTTTAAAGGAACTAGCTTTAGAGTTCAATTTATCCACCATCTTCCATCCTGATAAAAATAAAATTTTGTCCTGCCAAACAGCTAAAATAAATCTAGCGAAGGCAAAACGCCCTACCCCAAATAAGATTACTCACCCTCCCCTAGGATAGCCTCATCACAACCCCACTAACAAAGATGACCAATAAGATTTACTTGCACTCATGATATGACCCACCCTTCTAAAATGGTAAACATATCCATTAAGAAAACTAAAAAACCGTCAGAAAACCTCTCCAACACAAAAGTTTAGAAAAGCCTAAATCAAAACATCTTGTATTCAACAAAGTACAGAATAATACGCTGATGTGACCCCTTCATGCTTTTTAGTCTTCATAAGAACCATACAAAACAGCAGAGGTAAAATGCAAGAGGTCAAAATAAAATCAAAAAACCCAAAAAAAATGCTTATATTAATGAGGACTGAAAAAAATATTGATTCAATTCATTTTTTTTCTCTAAATTTACCAATAATTAAAGAATCTCTTCAGATTTAAAAAAAAAAATAAAATGCTTGACAAAAAAGACTCTGTAAAAATCCACAAAGCTTGTGGATAACCATACCCCCCTCTATAAACTTTCTCTCCTTTTTCAAGTGGAGAATCATTATCGATTCTTATTTCAATAGAAACTTTTTGAAATAATAAACAAAAAGCCAGCATCCTCATGGATACTGGCTTTTTTCTCAATTAAAGGAGAAAAAGTTTAAACGCTGAGAGCCTTCAACCGTTTAGCTAAACGCGATACTTTCCTCGCAGCAGCATTTTTATGAAAAACCCCTTTAGAAACTGCACGCATAATTTCAGGCTCAAAATTCTTAAATGCAATCTCCGCAGATGCCTTATCGCCACCCGCCAAAGCATCATCAAACTTACGTATAAAAGTACGAACGCGTGAACGGCGGGCCTTATTAACCTGTGTGCGCGCCGCAACCTTGCGCACCGCTTTTCGAGCAGAAGGTGTATTCGCCATAAATATAATCTCTCTTTCAACACCTTGGTAAAATGAGTCTCAATAACAACTCTACCAATATAAATAAATCCAACCCAAGCAAAACTATAAAGCTGCCTATAACTCGTGTGGTTTATAACGCAATCCCAAAGCTAACGTCAATTAGATTTTCAAAGATAGTCATAAAAAAACGAAGCCAAACTCTTTGATCCGCAACTTTATAGCCTAATAATAGATATTCCTTAACAAACAAAAGAATCTAAACAGCTAACTTACGCAAGACATATTGCAAAATTCCACCATGATGCAAATAATCTAGCTCATCTTCAGTATCAACACGGCATAATAATGGAACGGTTTTTACCGTACCATCAGAAAAAGTAATTTTCGCTACAGTCTTTTGACGAGGTTTCAAGTTATGAATCCCTTCAATTGTCACCTTTTCATCTCCCTTTAAGCCTAAAGATTTCCAACTTAGCCCCTCCTCAAAGACAAAAGGGACAATGCCCATACCAACAAGATTAGAGCGATGTATCCTTTCAAAAGATTGCACAATCACCGCTTTGACACCAAGAAGATTGGTCCCCTTGGCAGCCCAATCGCGTGATGATCCATTACCATATTCAACACCTGCAAAAACAACGAGCGGAATACCTTCTTGTTTATACGCCATTGCTGCATCGTAAATGGTTTGTTCTACCGCTGACGGATAATGAACCGTATAACCTCCTTCTCGACCATTTTCCCCTAACATAAAATTACGAATGCGAATATTGGCAAAGGTCCCACGCACCATAACTTCATGATTCCCACGACGCGTTCCATACTGGTTAAAATCAGCTACTTTAACACCATGATCCATTAAATATTTTCCGGCAGGAGAAGCTGCTTTAATAGAACCAGCAGGAGAAATATGATCCGTCGTGATTTTATCACCAAATAAACCTAAAATCCGTGCATCTCTAATATCTGGTAAGATATCAGGCGTTTTCTGCATATCATCGAAATAAGGTGGATTGCGTACATAGGTGGATCGCTCATCCCAAGAATAGGTAGAACCCGTAGGAATCTGAACTTTTTGCCAATTTTCATCTCCCTTAAAAACATCTGCATACTTTTCGGCAAAAACCTTACGCGTGACATTTTTTTCGATAAACTCCTGTATTTCTTGAGAAGTTGGCCAAATATCTCTCAAATAAATGGGTTGGCCATTTGAATCTTCACCAAGAGGCTCCTTGGTTAAATCCTTACACACCGTCCCGATGAGCGCATGTGCAACAACTAACGGTGGTGAAGCTAAATAATTCGCTTGCACATCAGGGGAAACACGCCCTTCAAAATTACGATTTCCTGAAAGAACCGCAGATGCAATTATACCATTGTCATTAATCGTTTTGGAAATAGCTGGATGCAAAGGACCAGAATTCCCAATACATGTTGTGCACCCAAATCCTACTAAGTTAAATCCCAGTGCATCTAAATCTTTTTGCAGACCCGAATTTTGAAGGTAAGCTTCAACGACTTGTGAACCAGGTGCAAGAGAAGTTTTTACCCATGGTTTACTCTTGAGCCCCTTTGCCACAGCATTTCGTGCCAAAAGACCCGCTGCAATAAGAACACTTGGATTCGATGTATTCGTACACGACGTAATCGCAGCGATCACCACATCACCGTGACCAAGCGTATATTCTTCACCCTCGACCTGATAACGCTTATCTTTATCTTGTCCAGAAGTCTTCTTATAGTCTTCGACCAATGCCTTCTCAAAACCCTGCCCAACGTTTTCCAATGCAATACGTCCTTCAGGACGTTTAGGACCAGCCATAGAAGAGACAACAGTTCCCATATCTAATTCAATTGTATCACTAAAAATGGGATGAGCTACCATTTCCTCATGCCACATCCCTTGTGCTTTGGTGTAAGCCTCCACTAAGGCAATCCGATTTTCATCACGCCCTGTCATATTGAGATAACGCACTGTCTCCTTATCAATTGGGAAAAAACCACACGTTGCTCCATATTCAGGTGCCATATTTCCAATCGTTGCCCGATCAGCAAGTGTCATATGCTCCAAACCAGGACCAAAAAACTCAACAAATTTACCGACAACACCCTTCCGACGTAGCATTTGAGTCACCGTCAATACGAGATCGGTGGCTGTTACACCTTCCTTAAGTTTACCTGTTAGACGAAAACCAATCACTTCAGGTAACAACATAGAAACAGGTTGGCCTAACATTGCTGCTTCTGCTTCAATACCACCAACACCCCAACCTAAAACCCCTAAACCATTTACCATAGTCGTATGCGAATCAGTTCCCACACAGGTGTCAGGATAAATCGTCTCACACCCCTCTTCATTCTTCATCCATACACATTGTGCTAAATATTCTAGGTTAACCTGATGACAAATCCCTGTTCCTGGAGGAACAACACGAAAATTTTGAAAGGCTTGCTGCCCCCATTTAAGGAAACGATAGCGTTCACCATTGCGTTCATATTCATGCTCGACGTTTTCCTTAAAAGCCATGGAAGTGCCAAAAGCATCAACAATAACTGAGTGATCAATGATGAGATCAACGGGAATGAGAGGATTGATTTTTTCAGCGTTACCACCAAGTTTAACCATAGCATCACGCATTGCAGAAAGATCAACAACTGCTGGAACACCTGTAAAATCCTGCATAAGAACACGCGCAGGACGGTAAGCAATTTCTGCCCCGGCACTCCCTTTGTCGTTTAACCACTTAGCAACATTGAGGATATCCTCTTTTTTAACTGTGCGACCATCTTCAAATCGCAATAAATTTTCGAGAATAACTTTCATCGAAAACGGTAAACGAGAAACACCTTCAAGTCCGTTCTTCTCCGCTTCGATCAAACTATAATAAATATATTCTTTGCCACCAACATTTAATACTCTGCGACAATTAAAGCTATCAATTTGAGTCATGACTGTCCACCCTCAATACTATAACCACCCAATTTCCAGGAATGAACAACACAAACTACGAGTCAAGGTCGCAGCTTGAGCGCAGACGCAATTACCTCCGCTATCCATTTCCCCTCCACCCTCTCATAGGCAAATGCGGAAATCAGCGCCAGAAACCATTTTACACCAGATATTGATGTAAGGTATCCTTTATAGAACTATTTCTAGAACTATTCTAGGTACAATTGCATAAAAAATGTGTTTTTTATTCTATAATACAATAAAGAATATGAAAATAAAAACAAAATAGGCAATCACATGGTGTTATCAGGCAAAGATTTAGCCGCTTACAGAAACGAAGAAATTCTGTTTAAAGGTCTTTCTTTTTGTTTATTTTCACAGCAACTTATGACAATCACCGGTCCTAATGGTATCGGAAAGTCTACATTACTCCGAATCATTGTCGGTCTTCTTGAAGCTGCTGAAGGTCATATAATACTTAAAGACCATGATCAAATATACCCTGTTGCAACTGCCTGTCATTATCTTGGTCCTCAAAATGCTATGAAACCTCTTTTATCTGTCATTGATAATTTGCAATTTTGGGCAGATTTTTACGGTCAACATTTACGTTTTGCGCATGAAGCTCTTGCCGATATTGGTCTTTCTAACCTTGAACATTTACCCTTTAACGCTCTGTCAACTGGACAACAAAGACGCGTAGCTATTGCTCGCCTTTTGCTCTCCTATCGTCCTCTTTGGATTTTAGATGAACCAATATCTGGGCTTGATAACCATGCTCAAAAACTCCTTGCTCGTATTTTCCAGCGTCATCTCAATCAAGGTGGTATGATTATCGCTGCAACTCATAATTCCATAGGCATTCCAGAAAACCATAAAATCGCTCTGGAAAAATTTTTACCTCTCTAGGAGAGAATAAAATGAAAGCACTGTTCTGGCGTGATCTTAAACTATTATTAGTGCTACAAGCCTCTTCACTAACAGGATTATTGTTTTTTATCGCTGTTGTTGTCATAACCCCCTTTGCCATTGGGCCAGACCCCAAAATTCTTGCACAAATAGGACCAGGTATATTGTGGTTTGGAGCCCTTCTTGCAGGGCTTCTCAATCTGAACAAACTTTTCCAAATCGATCGCGATGATGGTAATCTCGACCAATTTATCCTTTCAGGACAAAGACAAAGTTTTACTCTAATTGTCTTTACCAAATGTTTTGCCCATTGGGTAGGAACGATGCTTCCTCTTATTTTTGCCACACCTATTTTAGCCCTCATGCTCCATTTAGATGTAACAATAACTTTTACAACAATACTCACCCTTTTATGCGGAACACCAGCTATTATTTTTATTGGTGCTATAGGCGCTGCACTCGCAACCTCATTGTTGCACAGTACTTTGCTTATTTTTATCATTATCTTGCCGTGGATCATTCCAATTATGATTTTTGGTGTTTCGGCTGCTACAGCCCCAATAAACCCAAATACCTCTTTTCTCACTTCCCTAGCTCTTCTCAGTGCTTTTTCACTTCTTTTGAGTCTCTTTAGCTCTTTTGTTGCTGCAATAACGCTTAAACTTTTATCAGAATAATAAAAGATGATTGCCGCATAGCAAAACTCTGCCTATTATGAATTTTATGAATGAACTATCTCGTACATATAAAATCAAGTCACTCCCTGCAAGTTTCACCCTTTTCATGAAAATAAGCAGTATCGTCTTACCTTGGTTGGCCAGCATAACATTGTGTTTCCTTATCTTAGGGCTTATGCTGGTGATGCATTCTCCTGATGACTATCAACAAGGCATTACTGTTAAGATTATGTACCTTCATGTTCCCTTTGCGTGGTTGTCTACATTCTGCTATGTAACGATGAGTGCAGCGGCATTAGGAAATCTGATTTGGAAATATCATCTTGCTGACGTGGCACTTAAATGTGGAGCGCCTATTGGGGCAATTTTTACCGCCTTGGCTCTCATGACAGGAGCGCTTTGGGGGCGACCTACATGGGGAACATGGTGGGTCTGGGATGCACGGTTAACATCAGTTTTAATTCTGCTTTTTATCTATCTCTCCATTATCCTGCTTGGGCGTGCTTTTGACAACCAAGTAAAAGCCGCTCGTGCTACTGCAATTCTTACACTTGTTGGATTTGTTAATATCCCTGTTATTAAATTTTCCGTTAATTGGTGGAATACATTGCATCAACCAGCATCATTGTTACGTGCTGGAGGATCAACAATCGACAATGCTATGTTATGGCCCCTTATAACAATGCTCTTTTGTTTTATCTTTATGTTTATTGTGCTTTATTTGATGGCTATGCGAAATGAAATCAATAGTCATTATATCCGAATACTTCAGATTAAAAAATCCCGTCGTGCACAACAACAGGACGCTTCATCATGCTCGACCTAAATGGCATCCACAGCGGACTTTTAGGAAATCTATCTCAGAAAATTGATTTTTTCCTTAGCACCCTTAAACACGAGCAAATTGTTGTTTTAAGCTATGTGCTTTCTGCAATATCCCTCTTATGTCTTATTGGATATATTCTTTGCAAAGCTCTATACCAAAAAAAAATTCTCCAACAACTAAACAAAAAAGAGCTGTCACAAAAAGAAAAGTATAATGAAAAACATCCCTCCAAACTTAAAAAAAATATATCTTTGCCTGTTCTGCTTGTTTTTTTTGGACCATTTGTTCTTTTTCTTCTTCTCATGGTGTTTTTTTTCAACTTTATGGATAAAAAACACCTTCAAGATTCTTCTCTTCTCGCAAACGCATTGGCTGAAAAACCTGCTCCCAATATTCATCTTCCTCTTCTTGATAAAGAAAGTTATCTCAATTCAAAACAGTTTAAAGGACGTGTCACATTGGTCAATTTTTGGGGCTCTTGGTGTCTGCCCTGTCGCGAAGAACATCCTATTCTTATGCAAATTGCACAAGATAAACGTTTTGATCTGATTGGTATTAATTATAAAGATAATAAAACAAATGCCCTGCGTTTTTTAAACAGTTTTGGTAATCCTTTTAAATTTATTGGCTTTGATGTTTCAGGATATACAGCCATTGATTGGGGAATATATGGCCCCCCAGAAACCTTTCTCTTGAATAAAGAGAGCATCATTATTGCCAAACATGTTGGTCCCTTAACGTGGCAAATTTATCAAAAAAAAATTCTACCAAAAATTGAACAAGCGATTATGACAGAAGAAAAATAAAATAATGCAGGTTTGTAAAAACATAACGTTTTATCATGCTATGTATGCTATTTTATTTATACGGACCATCATTCTTCTTAGAAAAATTTTACAAGAGCATTACCATTGTTGATTCAAAAACATGTGTAAAGAAATATCTGTTTGGGAGCTTTATTTTTGATTACTTGGACAAAAACAATATTGCTATAGAACCATCGTTAGATTAGTGACAGCAACCAACTATTATTTTCAAAGTCATATAGTATTTTGTCTTCGCATTTTTATCTAAAATGCACATTGTTATGAGGGGACTTCACCACTATTCTTATCTTTTTTATAAAATAACAAACCCGTTCCTTCGCAGCGTCATTGTTACATTTATTCCCATTACACTATCTGTTCGTAATAGACTCTATAAAGTCCATATTGAGTCTATACATTCTTATTCTATCGATAATTTCTCTTATGATTATAACTAATGAGCTTTTTTGACTCTTAATAAGATAAATTCGAGTAAGAAAATATGACTACAATCAAAAAGTCTCATTTAACAGAGAAGATAAGTTATGAATACATAATCAATCTATCAATGAACATTATAAAAGAATTCATTGTAAGAAATAAACTTTTGAGATGTAAAAAGTATAAAAGAAGCTTTTTCGAGAGGAGAAAATATATTTTACAGAGAACTCTTTTTTAAGCACTCTATAACGTGATTACTGATTTCAACAGAAAGATCACTCGTATACATTAAAAAACTCTAAGACAAGAAATATTCTAGAAGTTCATATGAGCTTATGCGTAAACTTTTATAACGCAAATAAAATAGGCTTTTGTTGCAATCATCATTTTTTATGAAAAATATTTGATTATGTTTTTTCTTCTAAAAATTCTTGCGGTGTAAAACAATATGTTTTTGAGCAAAATTCACATGTGACTGAAATATATTTATTTTTAACCATTTTATTGCGTTCATCAATAGAAAAACCTTCTAGGATTCCTTTAATTTTTTCGTGTGAACAAGAACATTGATCGACAAGAGAAAAAGGCTTAAAAACTCTAACACCTTGTTCATGAAAAAGACGGAACAAGAGCTGTTTACTACCGACTTGGGGATCTGTTAATTCTGAACTTTCAATCGTTTCCATGAGTATTTTAGATTCCTGCCATTGGTTATCCAATTGGGTATGAGTTTTCGTTTCTTCTCGCTTTTGATGAGGGGCATCTATTTTATGATGAGACGATTCTTGGGGTAAAAGTTGGATCAAAATACCTCCAGCTCGCCAGCTTTTCTGCGGTTTTCCTTGTTGGTCACGATTAATTAATATAGCAACAGCCAGACGGATATCGGTAGGAATTTGTTCTGATTGATCAAAATAAATACGAGAAGCTTCTTGTAAATTTGATCCATCTAATGCAACTATCCCTTGATAGGGTTGCATATGGGGACCTTGATCAATTGTGAAGGCTAAAGTGCCTTTTCCTAAAAGCTTTTCTGAAGAGGTTTGACCATTGTCTATGGCTTGTTTCAGCTGTTCTTTATCAAAACGAGCGTATCCACGTAAACTGGAAGGAGGCGAAAAATCGCACACCAACATATTAACCGGTCCATCGGAATGGGTTTGTAGAATAAATTTTCCCGTAAGTTTTAGAGAAGTTCCAAGCAGAACCGTTAAAAGTAAAGCTTCTGCCAGAAGATAAGAAACCGGTTCAGGGTATTGATGTCTGTTAAGAATAGAATTTAAAGTTTCCCCAAGTTGTACGGCACGTCCACGGATATCAAGTTCTTCAACTTGAAAGGGAATAACACTATCATCTTCACGCAAGAAGTTGTTGTTGAGAGAGGCTTCATCTTTAGCTTGTTCACTCATAGCTTTGCCTTTTTTATATAATTTGTTGTAGGGAGGCTATTGTGGAGAGAAAAACGCATCTTGTAAACACCAAGAAAGAATTGCTTTTTGAACATGAAGACGATTTTCAGCCTCATCGAAAACAACGGAGTGCGGTCCATCAATCACAGAATCAACAACTTCTTCACCGCGATGAGCAGGAAGACAATGCATAAAAAGAGCATCAGATTTTGCTAATTTCATGAGAGATTCATTGACTTGATAAGGCTGAAAAGTAGAACGACTGCGAGCACGAAATTCTTGTCCCATGGAGACCCATGTGTCGGTCATAATACAATCAGCATCTTGAGCTGCTTTTTGGGGATTATGGGTTAGTGTAAGATGCGCTCCTCGTTCACGTGCCCAATGGATAAATTTTTCCTGTGGTTCACTGCCCTTTGGAGTAGCAATACGCAAATGAAAATCAAAAAGAGCTGCGGCTTCAATTAAGGAATGGAGCACATTATTACCATCCCCCATCCACGCAAATATTTTACCAGAAATAGGCCCCCGATGCTCCTCATAGGTTAATATATCTGCTAGAATTTGGCAAGGATGTGTATCATCTGTAAGGGCATTAATGACAGGAATTTGTGCATATTGTGCCAATTCGAGCATACGTTGATGTTTTGTTGTTCGTAATATCACGATATCCACAAAACGGGATAAAACACGAGCCGTATCAGCTATAGTTTCACTGTGACCAAGCTGCATCTCTGAACCCGTGAGCATGATTGTATCTCCGCCAAGCTGGCGCATACTGATATCGAATGAAATACGGGTTCGTGTGGATGGTTTTTCAAAAATCATCGCAAGTGTTTTACCTATAAAAGGTTTTGAACCTTTTCCTGCTTTAAAAGATGCTTTAAGGATCTTCGCATAATCGATCAGTGCGCGTGCTATTGCTGGCGTTAAAATGGATAAGTCCGTGAAATGACGAAGAGCATTTGTCATGTGTGTGATATTTGTCTTTCTTTGTTTACTTGCGAAAGATAAGCTATTGCTTTTTCAATACGATGCAAACTTTCATCTATTTCTTCTTCCCTAATGATAAGAGGAGGCAATAAGCGCACAACATTGTTGTTGGCAGCAACACTTAAGAGATGTTCATTTTCTAAAGCATTAACGACAAGATTTGAAGACACAACACATTGAATACCCAACATTAGCCCCATCCCCGGAACTGCGCGGATAATATCAGGATAGATATTGAGAATATGCAAAAGTCCACTTTTTAGTTTATCCCCCATGCGCTGAACATGGTTGAGAAAACTTGGCTCTAACAAAATATCAAGAACACTATTTCCTACAGCCATTCCAAGAAGATTTCCTCCAAAGGTTGAACCATGTGTCCCAAGTGTCATGCTTTTTGCAACTTTATCCGTTGCAAGGCAAGCGCCTAATGGAAATCCCCCTCCTAATCCTTTTGCGAGGGTAAGAATATCAGGTGTGACATCACTCCATTCATAAGCAAAAAGCTTTCCTGTTCGTCCTATACCCGTTTGGACTTCATCTAAAATCAATAATAGACCATTATCATCGCATATTTTGCGCAAAAATCTTAAATATTCATGAGGGACCGTTCGTATTCCTCCTTCTCCTTGAATAGGTTCAATAAGAATAGCGGCGGTATTTTTATTAATAGCATTACACAAAGCGATTTCATCACAAAAAGGTACTTGAATAAATCCACCAGCTTTAGGTCCAAAGCCTTCAAGATATTTTTCATGCCCAGTCGCAGCAAGTGCTGCAAGTGTACGTCCATGAAATGCCCCTTCAAAAGTAATTATTTCAATGCGTTCTGAATGACCAGCAGCATAGTAATAATGACGTGCCGTTTTGAATGCGCACTCCAATGCTTCAGTACCTGAATTGCAGAAAAAAACCTTATCCGCAAAACTATTTGCACAAAGCCGCGTGGCAAGAGATGCTTGTTCAGGAGATTGAAAAATATTAGAAACATGCCAAAGTTTTTCAGCTTGTATTTTGAGCGTATCAACCAATTTTGGATGTGAATACCCTAATGCATTAACAGCAATGCCAGATGTGAAATCAAGATAATGTTCTCCTTTATCGGAAATAAGCCATACACCATGCCCCTGTTCAAAATGCAAATTTCGTCGTGCGAAGCATTCATAAAGTGGTTGTATAGAGACAGCATCCATCATAATTCCCTTTATATTTTAACCTTTTCAATATATATACAAAGCAACACTACAAATAAAATAGCATGGTACATTTCGTTACGGTGCTTTCAACATTTCATTACGATTAGTGATTACACCTATAGAATAGATCATTACACCAATTGAAAAAAAGTCAATGAAGGTTCTACAAATAAGCATTTTGGGGAAAAGCCTTAAACAAAAGTGAAAGTTTAACCTATGATTGATTTGCAAGTTGGGGAAAACATTCTAAATAAACTCTTCAAGAGGTAAAGACTCTTGTCATAGAGTGAGTGCATATTGTAATTTACAATGTAATAAGCAAGATGATGTGTTTTGATTTGTAAGTCCACAGGTTGGATGATTTTCTTATGCTCGTTTAGAGTGTAAAGTTCTTTCATTCAGCGTAATGAAAACATTATTTAAACATTTGAAGATGCAACGGGGGAGAGCATCTTAGTGACGTAATCGGAATGGAGTGCTGGTATGGGTTGGACATGTGAACGCGTTGAGCTTCTTAAAAAGCTTTGGAGTGAAGGGTTAAGTGCAAGTCAAATTGCTGCTCAATTAGGTGGGGTCAGCAGAAATGCAGTCATCGGCAAAGTACATCGATTAAAGTTACCAGGACGTGGTAAGACAGCTCAAGGAAGCACGCGTGCGCAAAAAACTCCCGTGGGAAGCAGCAGCCCATCATCTCCACGTGTGCGTCGCAACACATCCACGGTATCGCCAGTAAACACATCATCTGTAAGTATTGAAGAAACAGCTTTAAAGACAGAATTTGTAGTGGAAGATGTAAAAGAAGTTGATATGTCCACAAAATCCAATGTAGTGGTGCCTATATCACGTCAACTTAATCTTCTACAATTGAGTGAAAATACATGTAGATGGCCGGTTGGCGATCCATTATCAGCAGATTTTCATTTTTGTGGTGCAGATTCTGATGAAAGTAGCCCCTATTGTGCCTTTCATGCTAAGCTAGCATTTCAACCAATATCTGAAAGACGTCGGATAAGAGTGTAATATCCTCAATTGAATCTCGTATTTTACGTCTTCTGCGCTTCGTTATTAAATTTTAATTATCGAATTATTATGAGAACGAAATTTGATGGAGCTTTTAATGAATGAAAAAATTTCTTCATGAAATTATTCAACGAAACTGTATCTTTTGATGCTACTGCGCAGCTATGTGTTGTAAAGTTATATTCTTGTTTATTTTCACGATTCTCTTTAATTTAGTTGTACTGCTGTTAACACTATCCATAGCAATGTCTTTTGAATAATACAGTTCTCAATTTCTCATGTTTTTATTCTTCGTGTATTTAATAGAGTAATGCTGTGGTTTATAAAAATAATTTATCGCTTTGCAACCTGAATGAGATCCATCTATATCTCTCTCATTTTAAGTCCTCTTATATTGAATCGATCAAAATCTTTCGTTTGGGCGTCACGCGCGAGATGAGAACTGCGGAGAGTAAAAACACTTACAGAAAAGCATGCCTCTGTATAAACGCTTTAAAATACCAAGGACTTAAAGGGTTGTTGCAACATTGGGAGATGGTAAAGTGTATGATGATGCCAGCTTACTCTTTTACTAAGCATAAAGATAGGGGGGTGCTTCATGGATTTATCATTATACTCTTCACGAATACTGTCGCAAAATAAGCTTGAGAGCGTTGAAAGATGTTTCTTTAAAACAAGCCTGTGGATATATTCAATTCAATGTCGTTCTGTTTTGTGTGAGGGATGTGCCCCGTTAACGAATGCTATAAACAAAAGCGTGAAGCAATACGTAGAATGTAAAATAATATCTTTATAATTCTTTATAAAAAATTATAACGAAGGGAATATTGTATTCAAGGCTCTTACGAAATATACAAAAACAATAAATTATAAGTATAAATAAATATTAAACCTGAAACGACCATAATGACATCACATTCCTTCTCCCGACATAAAACGGCGCAACCAAACATAAAGCGCACCTTCTCCGCCATGCTGACGTGCTGCTTGCTCAAACGCGTGGACATAATATCGAAAAGCTGGTGTTGATAACCAATACGGAACAAATCTATATAAAGCTCCATCACTCCCAACGGATCGTCCTTTTCCTGTAATCACAAGGACATAACGCAATCCTCTCTGCTGAGAGGATTGTAGAAATTTTTTTAAGAAAAAATAAGCTTCTTCCTGCATATAACCATGAAGATCAAGACGCGCCTCAAGAGGATAACGACCTTGGGAAATTTTACGATATGCAACATGATCGAAGAAATGAATCTTTTGTGCTTGTGTAACTGCCCTCTTTTCTCTTTTAATAATTGTCGAGGGTTGTTGATTTTCCTGAGACAATGAGGAGATTTGAGTTACAGGTTGATTTTTATCATTAATATTTGCAATAATTTCTGAAGTAGAAGAGAGCATCTTACCGTGAAGCGGTGTTATCGTACGACACACCATCTCCCATAAAAGGCGATCTTGTGAAGCCAATAAATCTCTTTTTTGTCTCCATTTACTTGAGGACATTTTAATTTCTCATAAATCATTGAATGCTTATGGAAGAAAAACAAAAAGTATTTTAATTTTCATTTTCTGTAGCAAAAAGCTTCCAGTTGGGATCTGACGATAAACTATTGCGAACAAAAGTCCAAATATCTCTGATTTCTACAATAGCATCAGGATCACCGTCTATACGCTCGCCCTGTTCATTATAAGTAACAGAAATCATCTCACTGACAATACGTATCGTTAAAAGTTCATCCTTTTCTTGTATTGCCGCCGCAATAAATTCGATCTTATTAATTCCAACAAAAGTGAATTCTATTCTTTCTTTATTTTTTTCTCGTTGCTCAATAGCCGTACAAAAACTCTCAAAAACATCCTGACAAAGCAAGCTTTTAAGCTGATTGCGATCACCTTTGGCAAAAGCTGTTACAATCATTTCATAAGCAATTTGCGCACCTTTTATAAAAAGTTGAGGAGAAAAATGAGAATCAATTCTATGCAATTCCCGCAAATTTTTATTCAAAAGACTCCCCTCCGGTGAAATTTTATCAATTTCACTAAAGTCGTCTTTTTGTGAATTTTTCTGATGAGGGAACGAAACAATATTATCAGCCGTTTCTGCTTCAACCTGTTTTTTAGAACGACGTGAATAAGGATCAAAGGGTGGCTTTTCAAACCCAATTCGTTTCCCTAATACATTACGGAGTTGCACAAAAATAACAACCATAACAACAAGAGCTATGACAAGTATAACGTCAAATTCCATAGGCGCTGTCAATCTCCAAAGCTTAAGTCTCTAATAAACATTGCAGTCAATACCATTTATCAATAAATATGTAAAATAAGGAATCTTATCATTCAAATATTTTTATAGATTTTGTATTTAAACGGAGTGCTCTTAAGAATTTCTCCCCCTACTCATCCAGAAGGAAATTTTCATGTGATAAAACTTTATTCTATAAATCCTCGTTTTTTTGTTGTTATCTTTCTTTGCATTCTTTTAATCGAGATTGCTGGTTTTATCTTTGTTGGTCAAGAAATTGGTATTTTGGCAACTTTGAGTTTGGTTATTCTCACAACCATAGTTGGGGTTGTTTTATTGCGAATTCAAGGGATTAGCCTTTTAAAAAATATACAAACTGAACTTGTCCAAGGACGCACATTAGAGAATAATATTATTAATGATGCTTTCATCATCTTTAGTGCAATTTTACTTATTCTTCCCGGCTTTGTAAGTGATTTCTTGGGAATATTACTTCTTATTAAACCAATTCGCTCTGTTGCTTGGCATTTCTTTATATCATTAAAAAACAAAATGAATCCCAATACTAAAAGAAAAAATGACTCTGAAAAAATAATTGATCTTAAAGCAGAAGATTACACAATTCATGATACGACAGAATCTCCATGGCGCAAAAATGATGATAACCATTGAAATGCCTAAAAAATCTGCAACAAACTAAAAAAATATTCAAGATAAAGAGCGCATTTCTTGCAACCTTTTGCAAGGCGTGATAACCAATCTGGTCTTTAGATCTAAAATAAATTATACATATTATAATAAGAGAGGTTCGTCGTATGGCCGAAGGTGAAATGAATAACAGTGGTGGAGAGCCGGTTTTTGCTGTATTAACTCAATATTTAAAAGATTTATCATTCGAAAATCCAGGTGCTCCTCGTTCATTGCGTGCACGTGAAAAATCACCACAAATTGATATCAATATTAACGTCAATGCTAACCCAATTGGTGATGACAATTATGATGTCGTTTTGTCTCTCTCCGTCAAAGCCAATGATGAAACTGAAACCTTATTTCATGTAGAATTGATTTACGGTGGTGTTTTTCACCTTAAAAACATTCCACAAGAACATGTTATGCCTCTGGTCTTTATTGAATGTCCCCGTCTTTTATTTCCATTTGCTCGCCAAATTATATCTGATGCTACTCAAAACGGTGGCTTTCCACCTTTGTGGATTGATCCTATTGATTTTGCAGCACTCTTCCAAAAGCGTCTTTCTGAAGAACAAAAAGACAGTCAAATACAGCCTTCTTAAAAAGTTTATTCTTTTGTTATTAAAAAGCCCCTTGATATATTCTTGGTATAGTAGGGGCTTTTTTCCTTTAGACGACTTTTGCGGCATGATAAGCCGCAAGCATTGCAATATTGACAACATCTGTATCGCTTCCACTAAATGGTACAATTTGGACAGATTTTTCCAATCCAATTAAAATAGGACCAATGATGGTTGCTTCACCAAGTTCTTGTAACATTTTGCTTGCAATGGAAGACGCGTGATATCCAGGCATAACCAAAATGTTAGCGGGCTCCGTTAATCCCATAAATGGATATTGCTGCATCAATTTGGAATTGAGTGCCACATCAGCACTCATTTCTCCATCAAACTCAAAGTCAACTTTGCGTTCATGCAAAATATTAATCGCATCCTGAATTTGCTGCGTCGTCTGCCCTTTCATATAAGCAAATGTAGAAAATGCTAAAAATGCTACCCGTGGTTGATATCCAAATCCTCGCACAAATGAAGCTGCTTGTTCCGCTATATCCGCAAGTTCTTCAGCATTAGGATTTTCATAAACGGCTGTATCCGTAATAAACACAATTCGTCCACGGCAAATAGCCATTGAAATACCAATCAATCGTTCTTTTGGTTTTTCATCAATTGCACGACGTATATCGATTAACGCTGTTTCATAATTGCGTGTCACCCCTGTAACCATTGCATCAGCATCTCCTAGTGCCACCATACACGCAGCAAAATAATTGCGATCATTATTGATACGATGATGACAATCACGCAACAGCCAGCCTTGACGCTGCATCTTTTTATAAAGATAATTCGCATAAGCATCTGTACGGCAAGAAAGCTTAGCATTCATAATAGAAATACCTTCACGCTCCAGATCAATTCCAGCGATAACAGCCG
Organism: Bartonella sp. CL436QHHD; assembly: GCF_042195105.1. Taxonomy (NCBI): domain Bacteria; kingdom Pseudomonadati; phylum Pseudomonadota; class Alphaproteobacteria; order Hyphomicrobiales; family Bartonellaceae; genus Bartonella; species Bartonella sp. CL436QHHD. The sequence goes on from NZ_JBHINR010000032.1 coordinate 83,900, forward strand.
CTTCTCTTACTTGCTCTTCACGACCAACCAAAATCGCTTGTCCTAATTTTTGATGGACATAGGAAACGGCTGCCCGCATAACTTGCTCTTCTTCACCTTCTGCAAAGACAATTTGTTTTGGCGCTTGACGAACATGGTTATAAACCCCACGCATCATCGAGGAAGTAGGATCACGTCTCGCATTCAAATCGCGCTCATAGGCCTCTAAATCATCTATGTTCTTTTGCGCAACACCGCTTTCCATTGCTGCTTTTGCTACCGCTATTGAAACAACCGTAAATAAACGCGGATCAAAAGGAACAGGGATGATATAATTAGGACCAAATTTTAATCGCTTTCCATGATAAGCTTCTGCAACGCTGTCAGGCACTTCTTCGTGCGCTAAATTAGCAAGAGCCTTTGCCGCAGCAATCTTCATGTCTTCATTAATAACTCTTGCACGCACATCAAGCGCACCACGAAATATATAAGGAAAACAGAGAACATTATTAATCTGATTTGGATAATCGGAACGTCCTGTTGCGATAATGGCATCATGACGCACTTGCATAACCTCTTCCGGCGTAATTTCTGGATCGGGATTAGCCATAGCAAAAATGATCGGCTGGGGTGCCATGGATCTTACCATTTCAGGAGTCAGAGCACCTTTAGCAGAAACCCCAAAAAATATATCTGCACCTTCCATTGCTTCCATAAGCGTACGTTTATCTGTTTGAATAGCATGCGCAGATTTCCACTGATTCATTCCCTCTTTGCGGCCTTCATAGACCACACCCTTTGTATCACATAATATGATATTTTCGGAACGAAAGCCCATCGCTTTAATCAGTTCAATACAAGCAATTCCTGCAGAACCAGCACCATTACAGACTAACCGCGTATTTTGCATATCGCGCCCTGTTAAAGTCAAAGCGTTGAGAACACCAGCAGCAACAATAATTGCTGTACCATGTTGATCGTCGTGAAAAACAGGTATATTCATTACCTCGCGTAGGCGGCTTTCAATCATAAAGCACTCTGGCGCCTTAATGTCTTCAAGATTAATTCCACCAAAAGAAGGTTCTAAATGGCGCACCAAATTGATAAAACTTTCTGTATCGTTTATATCAATTTCTAAATCAATGGAATCAATATCCGCAAAACGCTTAAACAGCACTGCTTTGCCTTCCATGACCGGCTTAGAGGCAAGTGCACCTAAATTGCCTAACCCTAAAATAGCTGTACCATTTGAAATAACAGCAACAAGATTGCCTTTTGCTGTATAATCATAAGCTAGCGCTGGATTTTGAGCAATTGCCTTAACTGGAACGGCAACACCTGGTGAATAAGCAAGTGCTAAATCATGCTGTGTTGCCATAGACTTTGTTGCAACAATCTCAAGCTTTCCTGGTCGACCACGACTATGAAAATCTAGAGCTTCTCTTTCGCTCGCACTGTAAACAGTTTGAGATATTTTCTGATCTTGCTCGCTCTTTTTCATCTCACTTTATTTTCTCCAAAAACAGTGTAAATTTTGCTTGATAATGCGTATAGTCATTAAATCTGATTCATATATTAGAAATCGCTATTCTTGCCTTAGCAAATCTGATGATGCGTTGCAATTTAGAGATAAATAGATATTGAAGTAAATAAAAAAGAGTAAAAACTTCACTTAAAGGAAACAGGCCTCGTACAAATGGATAAAAAAAACAATCATAAAAATAATTTAATTCCACAGCCTGCCTCCTCATCTGCTTCCTCTCAAGAACGTCTTACACCTATGATGGAGCAGTACATAGAAATCAAAGCCGTCCATCATGATTCCCTTCTCTTTTACCGAATGGGGGATTTTTATGAATTATTTTTTAATGATGCGATTGAAGCTGCTCAGGCTTTAGGAATCACACTCACAGCACGCGGAAAACATTTAGGACAAGATATTCCTATGTGCGGTGTTCCCGTTCATGCTGCTGATGATTATTTACAAAAACTGATTGCTTGTGGTTACCGAGTTGCTGTTTGTGAACAAATAGAAGATCCTGCTGAAGCAAAAAAACGTGGCTCAAAATCTGTTGTTCGGCGTGATGTTGTTCGCCTTGTAACACCTGGAACGATAACAGAAGAAAAACTCCTTGATCCAACACGCGCAAATTATTTGATGACACTTTCCCGTATAAAAACTAGCGATGGAGAGGAATTTGCTCTTTCTTGGATTGATATCTCAACAGGCATATTTCGTGTAACAGAAAGCCGCCAAGAAAAACTTTTAGCAGATATTATGCGTGTTGATCCACAAGAAATCATTGTTGCTGATTCATTTTTTCATGATAAATCTCACAAGTCACTTTTTAGTGTTCTTGATCGTATCGTTTCACCTCAACCTGCTTGTCTCTTTGATGCACTCACCGCTGAACGCGATATTTGCAATTATTTTAAACTCTCAACTCTTGAAGGCGTTGCCGATTATTCACGTTCCGAACTCTCTGCAATTGTAGCTGCTATTCGTTATATCGAAAAAACACAAATCACGCATCGCCCTCCCCTCATGCAGCCTGAGCGCCAAAATGAAAGTGCGACTCTTTTTATTGATGCCGCAACCAGATTAAGCCTTGAACTTATTCGTACGACATCAGGTCAACGGGATGGAAGTTTATTAAAAGCTATTGATCGCACTGTAACAGGAGGAGGATCACGCCTTCTTATTGACCGCCTTATTGCTCCCCTCACCACTCCTTCGGCTATTGATACGCGTTTGGATTCTATCGATTTTTTTCTACGTAATCCTTCTCTTGCAGAAGCGATAAAGCTTATTTTAAAGGGGGGACCAGATATGCCCCGCGCCGTTTCACGTTTGGCTCTTGGACGAGGAGGTCCCCGTGATATGGCAACAATCCAGCGCGGCTTTGAAATCATTCGTGAATTGTATCAACTTCTTGATAATGAGCTTCTGCCTCAAGAAATAAGTGATGTACAACAGGTGTTCTCAAAATTACCCACAGCGTTATACTTTCATTTAGAACAGGCATTAGCTGATGATCTCCCACTCCTTAAACGTGATGGTGGTTTTATTCGTTCTAATTATCATAAAGAACTCGATGAAATGCGTGCTTTACGTGATGAATCTCGCCGTGTCATTGCTGAACTTCAAGCGCAATATGCCCAAGAAACAGATATTAAGACGCTTAAAATAAAGCATAATAATATTCTAGGTTATTTCATTGAAGTAACCAGCACACAAGCATCTTCCCTTACAAATAATCCACAAGCTAAAGCGCGTTTTATTCATCGGCAAACAATGGCAAACGCTATGCGTTTTACGACAACAGAGCTCGCTGACCTTGAAAGCCGTATTGCCCATGCTGCCAATCACGCATTGACACTTGAACTAGAGATTTTTGATATTCTCGTTCAGGAAATTACCGAACAAGTTGATTTTATTCGTAAAGCCTCTGAAGCACTTGCTATTTTAGATGTCTCTGTCGCTTTAGCATATCTTGCTGAAGAACAAGGATATTGCCGCCCTAAAATTGATCTTTCACTTACCTTTCATATTACAGCAGGACGCCATCCTGTCGTCGAGCAAGCACTCCGCAAACAAGCAGCAGAACCTTTTATTGCCAATAATTGTGATCTCTCTGTGCAAGAAAATCAGCAATATGCAGCAATCTGGCTGTTGACAGGGCCTAATATGGGAGGAAAATCAACTTTTTTGCGGCAAAATGCTCTTATTGCTATTATGGCGCAAATGGGGTCCTTCGTTCCAGCAACTTCAGCACATATTGGTGTCGTTGATCGCCTATTTAGTCGCGTTGGGGCTTCCGATGATCTTGCACGGGGGCGCTCAACCTTTATGATGGAAATGGTTGAAACAGCAACGATTCTCAATCATGCTAGCCACCATTCCCTTGTTATTCTTGATGAAATAGGACGTGGAACATCAACCTTTGATGGACTTTCTATTGCTTGGGCTGCTGTTGAATATCTCCATGAAGTTAACCATTGTCGTGCTATTCTTGCTACCCATTTTCATGAAATGACTGCACTTACCGAAAAACTTGACAGACTGCATAATGTAACCATGAAAGTCAAAAATTGGGATGGTGATGTAGTTTTTCTTCATGAGGTCACACCAGGAGCCGCTGACCGTTCCTATGGTGTACAAGTCGCAAAGCTTGCTGGACTTCCCCCAGCCGTTATTACACGAGCAACAGATGTACTCCATCAATTAGAACAAGGCGAAATGGCTGGAAAAGGACATAAACTCATTGATGATTTACCACTCTTTTCTCTTAAAGCAACATCTCCCGTCAATGAAGCAAAAAACAAACATTGTATACTTCACGAAGCTTTAAAAAATATTCATCCCGATGAACTCTCTCCTAAACAAGCTTTAGAAGCAATTTACCACCTCAAACAGCTTGAAAAGAGTAACCCTTTATAGAAAACAGATGTTATTTTTTATTAAAAAACCTTCTTAATAGGAGATAACGTAACCATTTTTGATATACCACAGCATAAACAGTTATTTATCGTATTCCCATCGCTTTTCTACATAATATATTTTGTAAGTATAATTGCCTATAGAAGCAAAACCATATGCATTATATTTCATATTCCCTTAGATTAATATTGGCTCTTATACAAAAAATTGATCAAGATCGACTATTTTTACAAGATAGTCGTTTTTTGTAAAGATTGTCATGAAATCTCCTCCACCTTGCAAATACGCCATATTTAGTGAATTATGCTTTTTCACGATCGATATTATTGTTATCATAGCAACATTTCTAGTTTAAAGCTGTTGGTGTTGGGATACCATCCCATTTTGCATAATAAATTCATGGATAATGGGTCTCGTATTTTCTTCACATTTTAAGCTATAAAGAGCTCTTTTACTGTTTTCATATGGAACATATAATCAGATATATCACAGCAGCATTTTATTTTCCTAAATATCCTTAAACTCCTTCTTACATCTCAAAGGATAGAGATTTTCATTCGAATCAAGTCTGCAAACAATCCAGATTCTAAGGAATTTATCTTGATTTCCTAGTCATGTGATTCACTTAAACTAAAAGCTTTACAAACAAGTCTAAGAATATTCACCACGCACTAAGAAACACTTAATATTTAAGGAGGATGCCGTATATCACAGTCCTAAATGACAGTGTTTTACGGTACAACAAGATAATGCCACCAGTACAATAAATATCTTCCATAAATATGAGAACAGGAAATTGTAATTTCGTATAAGATTGGAATATGATATGAAAAGTAATGATACTGTATCTATCTTTATCTATCTTACATAGCTGCTAAAATAAGCAATCCGCAGCTGCTTTTAGTTGTATTGATAGCTTTTTAATCATACTCATCCATGACTCGAAATGTTCTGATAAGTTCATAAACTCATAAAATAATTAGCTCAGAATATCGTGCAAAAGATGCAAAAAATCAGAGTACTGTCTCTATTCAACTCATCAAATATTACGTACTGCACCTTTTGAAGCAGATGTAGTCATCGCTGCATAAGCTTTGAGAGCCTTTGAAACTTTACGCTGACGCTTCTCAATCGGTTGCCAAGCGCCTTTTCCTTTTGCTTCCATCTTAGCACGGCGCTGCTTCATCTCAACGTCATCCACCAACATATGAATTCTACGATTTGGAATATCAATTTCTATGATATCCCCTTCTTCCACTAACGCAATTTCTCCTCCTTCCGCAGCTTCTGGTGAAATATGTCCTATCGAAAGCCCTGAACTTCCTCCTGAAAAACGTCCATCCGTAACAAGTGCACAAACCTTGCCTAATCCTTTAGATTTGAGATAACTCGTTGGATAAAGCATTTCTTGCATTCCAGGTCCACCACGTGGACCTTCATAACGGATTAAAACAATTTCACCTGTTTTAATCTTATCAGTTAATATAGCTGAAACAGCTGAATCTTGGCTTTCAAAAATTCTTGCCGGACCTTTAAAAGTTAAAATTGATTGATCAACGCCTGCTGTTTTTACAATACAGCCATCTTTTGCAAGATTTCCATAAAGAACTGCCAATCCTCCATCTTGTGAATATGCATGTTCCCTATTGCGAATCACACCTTTTTCACGATCAAGATCAAGGGTCTCATAGCGACAAGATTGGCTAAAAGCTGTTTGTGTCGGAATACCACCTGGAGCAGCACGATAAAATGCACGAACTGTTGGCTCATTAGTTTGCTTTACATCCCAGCGGTAAAGAGCTTCTTTCATTGTTTTTGCATGAACCGTATAAGTTGATGTATCAATGAGTCCCGCCGCATCCAGTTCGCCTAAAAGCCCCATAATACCACCAGCGCGATGAACATCTTCCATATGTACATTTGCAACAGCAGGAGCAACCTTACATAAAACAGGAACATGACGTGAAAGATGATCAATATCCGTCATGGTAAAATCCACCTCACCTTCTTGCGCCGCGGCTAAAAGATGCAGTACTGTATTGGTTGATCCCCCCATGGCAATATCAACGGTCATTGCATTTTCAAAAGCCTTGCGTGAAGCAATAGAGCGTGGCAAAACTGTTTCATCATCATTTTCATAATAACGCTTAACCAATGCAACAATCTGTTTTCCAGCTTCTTCGAAAAGCATCCGCCGATCTGCATGTGTTGCTAACATTGATCCATTTCCAGGAAGAGAAAGCCCCAATGCTTCCGTTAAGCAATTCATGGAGTTGGCCGTAAACATTCCTGAACAAGAACCACATGTAGGACAAGCTGCACGCTCCATTTCAGCAACTTCTTCTTCTGAATTTTGTTCTGAAGCTGCTGCGACCATGGCATCGACCAAATCAACCCTTAGATCTTGATCCTTCCATTTAATCTTACCTGCTTCCATAGGACCGCCAGAAACAAAGATTGTCGGAATATTCAACCGTAAAGCAGCCATTAACATACCAGGCGTAATTTTGTCACAATTAGAAATACAGACAAGTGCATCCGCACAATGTGCATTAACCATATACTCTACAGAATCAGCAATGATTTCACGTGAGGGCAAAGAATAGAGCATTCCATCGTGCCCCATCGCAATTCCATCATCTACAGCAATGGTATTAAATTCTTTCGCAACACCACCGGCAACAGCTATCTGTTGTGCGACTAATTGCCCAAGATCTTTTAAATGGACATGCCCTGGTACAAATTGTGTAAAAGAATTCGCAATCGCAATAATGGGTTTACCAAAATCAGTATCTTTCATCCCTGTTGCACGCCAAAGTCCGCGGGCTCCTGCCATATTACGCCCGTGGGTTGATATTCTTGAACGGTAAGAAGGCATTATTTTTTTCCCCTCAAATAATTCCATTTTGCTTGTTGTGCTGTAACTTCATTATAAAAACAAGAGCTTTAATATTCAAAAGAGCAAAATACCTCGTACTGAGGCATTTGAAGCACAAAATTAAAAGCCCTGTATAAACTTTTTCATAAAGCCTTTGTTTTTTTCTTACCTGTTAATCAACATCTAATCCCTGTGCAAGTCCACGTTTGAGACAAATATCAAAACGCTTCAGTGTGGAACGAACTGTTCCAGATTTTTGTATGCCAGATTTGGTCAGTATATTGCATCTATCTGTTTGCGTAATTTCTGGAACAAGAAGACAGCCTCATTTGGAAAGAATATAAAGGCATCGTGGTAAAAATCTATCATCTCCTTACAATTCAGCTTTACACCTTTCAAACGCATTCATAGAAATATCTTTTAAATAATTATGACGCATTATCTCATGCTTTTGTTTTTACACTCTTCAATAGAGCTACTCCCCTCAGGAAGAACAAAACACACCAAACAAAATACACTTGTATAGCCTTTATGTACTCATTTTAAAGAGACATCTTTCAATGTAACTCGAGCCCATTTCACGATAGCGCCCATGAATGGTATAACAGCCCTCGTGAATAATATAAATCTATAAGGGACATCTTCACACTTATGAAGAAGAAAACTGACACCATCATACATTTTTTCATCCCCATATTGTGAATGTCTTTGGTAATTGAGACAATTAAAAAGAGATATTTTTATTCCTTTCTTCAAGTGTTTTTATCCACATGGCTCTCCCTGCTTATGACATCAAGCAAGTGACTTTAATTGTTTCAATATAAGAAGATCTCAAATGAGAGAACCTTATGATATTCGGGACTCTCATTCCAGTTGTAAAAAATTAATTATGAATATAAATCAATACTTAATCTCATTATAACCCACATTACACCCTTTACGAAAAAACAGATAGAATTTATAAAAGAGTACAGCTTTTTCTCGTAAGGTAATCTAGTGCAGAGTTACAATTTGTAGTTCATGCTCATTGGCTCCAGCAAGAGCGATAGAACGCTCATCGGATAAAATGATAGGATAACCTGTTTCACCAAAGAGAGCCCATATCGTAATGCCTGGGGTCATCGGTGGAAGATCTGGAAAGTTTTTAGCCAGATCATCTGTACAAACTTTTTTTAAATAGGCAATCTGTCCCGCATCAGAATAGGATGTGTTCTGAAACGACAAGTTTTGTTTATGTTCTCCCATTTCACTGTTCCTTTACGCCTTAACTTTTATGACTCACCACTACTGACTTTAATTGGAATCTGTTTTATTTCTTTTTTTAATTTTGGTTGATACAGATTAATTGATAAAAGACCATTTTTCAACTCCGCATTTGTAACATGCATCCCTTCCGCGAGAACAAAGGTTCGCTGGAATTGTCGCGCAGCTATACCGCGATATAAATATTGATGATTTTGGTTGTCTGTTTGTTTACCATGAATAACCAATTGATTATCATCAAGCAAAATATTAAGATGGTTAATCTTAAATCCAGCAACAGCCAAAGTTATCCGGATATGATTTGCATCATCATTTTTATGCAAACGTTCAATGTTATAGGCTGGGTAAGCCTCATCAGCTTTACCGATACGTTGCAATATTTTTTCTACGGTTTCAAACCCTAAAAGAAAGGGATTGGAGAAAGGCGTCACATGTGTCATTCATGAGTATCCTCTTTAAAACGGCTTTACTTGACCACACTCTATAAAAGTGTTCGCTGCATTTCTCTCATATGGCGAGCGTGAATGATAACTTCAAGAGAGAAGATTTAAGAGAGTTCAATGCCTCAACGTACCATAAAATTGTCAAAAGTGCGAAATTTATCTGGTATATTATATAATGAAAATGAAATTGCAGAAATATTTCGCCGTTTTTCTGTGCAACGCCCAGCGCCTAAGAGTGATCTTATCTATACAAATATTTTTACGCTTTTGGTTGCCGTTGTGCTTTCGGCTCAAGCGACAGATGTAAGCGTTAATAAAGCGACAAAAGAATTATTTCGCCTTGCTGATCAACCGGAAAAAATGGTTGCATTAGGAGAAGAAGAAATAGCACATCATATCCGTTCAATTGGTCTTTGGCGTGCAAAAGCACGTAATGTTTATGCGCTTTGCAACTATTTAATTGATTATTATGGCGGTCAAGTACCCGATACGCGTGAAGCACTCATGGCCCTTCCTGGAGTGGGGCGCAAAACGGCTAATGTGGTCTTGAATGTTGCTTTTGGTCAACCTACATTGGCAGTAGATACACATATTTTTCGCTTAAGCAATCGTCTTGGTTTAGCGCCTGGCAAAACACCAGAAATTGTTGAGAAAAAATTATTAAAGATTATACCGGTTCATTATATTCGCCATGCACATCATTGGCTGATTTTACATGGTCGCTATATTTGTCAAGCCCGTAAACCACAATGTACGCAATGCATTATTGCCGATTTATGTAAAGCAGCTATCAAAACAAATGCAATTCCAGCACCTTTAGTTGAGCTTCAAGGCAATGGAGCGCCGATTTTTTTGTAATACGGTCTTGCAATTTTGTGTATACTAGCTTATGAAAACGTCTTTAAGAGCCGCCCGGCAGGGCATGCCGTGGCTGTTTAAATGCTTGTTCAAGCGTTGGTCCGCTTGAGTGAATAAATTTTTTGAGTGAATAAATTAATGTACGGAGTAGCAAAATGCCCAAGATGAAGACCAAATCATCCGCTAAAAAGCGGTTTAAAATCACTGCGTCAGGCAAAATTAAAGTAGCAGCTGCCGGTAAGCGCCACGGCATGATTAAGCGTTCGAATAAATTTATTCGCGATGCACGTGGAACAATGGTTTTGTGTGAACAAGATGCTAAAAAAGTCATTCAGCATTATTTGCCGAATGGTATTTAAACCTTACGCTTTTGATTTTGAGGAGATTATAATATGGCTCGTGTGAAAAGAGGTGTGACAGCACACGCTAAGCACAAAAAAGTTCTTAAACAGGCTGAAGGTTTTTACGGTCGTCGTAAAAATACCATTCGTGCAGCTAAAGCAGCGGTTGATCGTTCAAAGCAATACGCTTATCGTGATCGCAAAAATAGAAAGCGTACTTTCCGTGCTTTGTGGATTCAGAGGATTAATGCGGCTGTTCGTGCAGAAGGTTTAACTTATGGACGTTTTATTGATGGCTTATCAAAAGCTGGTATTGAAGTTGATCGTAAAGTTCTTTCAGATATAGCAATCCACGAGGCGGAAGCATTTTCTGCTTTAGTAGCTTCGGCAAAAAAAGCTTTAGAATATTTAAAAGATACGACACCTAATGCTTTCGAAGGCGCTGTCAAATAAGCCAGTCGTGTTCTCTTAAAGCATTCATTTATTTGAGGTCCCGTGCTGGCTATTGCAAGTGCGGGTTTTTCTTTATTAAAAAATAGGCAAAAATATGAATGATATTGAGCGTCTGGAACAAGAAATTTGTTTAGCCTTAGAGGCAGCAGGTGATGAAAAAGCTCTTGAAGAAGTGCGTATTGCAGCATTGGGTAAAAAAGGTAGTATCTCTGAAAAATTAAAAGAATTAGGAAAAATGGATGCTGGCGAGCGTCATAAAGTTGGACCAGTTCTTAATGGATTAAAAAATCGTATTTTAGAATTATGGGCGCAAAAGCGTGATCTTCTGAAAAGACAGGCAATGGATGCCCGTCTTTCTCGTGAAACAGTTGATGTTACCTTGCCTATTCGCTCTTCACCTATAGAACGGGGACGCATTCATCCTATTTCACAAGTGATTGAGGAAATTATTGCCATTTATACGAAGTTGGGTTTTTCTCTTGCAGAGGGACCTGATATTGAAACAGACTATTATAATTTTACGGCATTGAATTTTCCTGAAGGGCATCCAGCACGCGAAATGCATGATACCTTCTTTTTTGATGTTGATAAAATGGGAGAACGAAAATTATTGCGGACCCATACATCACCTGTACAAATTCGCACACTAGAAAGACAAAAAGCACCGATACGGATCATTATTCCTGGAAAAACTTACCGCATGGATTCGGATGCAACACATTCTCCCATGTTCCATCAGGTAGAAGGTCTTGTCATCGATAAAACCTCCACCATTGCCCATATGATGTGGCTACATGAAACCTTTTGTAAAGAATTTTTTGAAGTTCCCTCTGTAAAAATGCGTTTTCGTCCCTCTTTTTTCCCTTTTACCGAGCCATCTATGGAAGTGGATATTCAATGTGATCGTTCTGGTTCAGACGTAAAGTTCGGAGAAGGGCAGGATTGGTTGGAAATTTTAGGATGCGGAATGGTGCACCCTCATGTGTTGAAAAATGTTGGCTTAGATCCCGATGAATATCAAGGCTTTGCATGGGGAATGGGCATTGATCGTATTGCCATGTTGAAATACGGTATGCCTGATTTGCGGGCTTTTTTTGATGCTGATCTGCGTTGGTTAGACCACTATGGCTTTCGTTTCTTTGATATGCCTGCTTTTTTTCCTAATAGATAATGTGTGATCTTAGTCATCGCTTTCATGTGAGGTTTTAAAATGAAATTTACATTGTCGTGGTTAAAAGATCACTTAGAGACAAATGCATCTTTGGATGAAATTTGTGAGAAACTAACAGCTATCGGTCTTGAAGTTGACTCCGTTGATGATCGATCTTCTTTAAAAGGTTTTGTGATTGCAAAAGTTTTAACAGCAATAAAGCATCCTGATGCAGATAAACTCCAGATTCTGTCCGTCAATACAGGGACTTCCACACCTGTTCAAGTTGTCTGTGGAGCACCAAATGCGCGTGCAGGTCTTATTGGTGTTCTGGCACTACCAGGTACTTATATTCCAGGACTTGATGTAACATTATCTGTAGGAAAAATCCGTGGTGTTGAAAGTTTTGGGATGATGTGTTCACAAGCAGAGCTTGAATTATCGAATGAGCATGATGGGATTATTGAACTTCCAGAAGATAGTCCTATTGGAGGTTCATTTGCAGCTTATGCTGGTTTAGATGATCCGGTCATTGATATTGGTTTGACCCCTAATCGTTCCGATTGCACAGGTGTTCGTGGTATTGCCCGTGATCTTGCCGCTACAGGAATCGGACAATTAAAAGAATTGTCTTTACCAAAATTTGAGCCTTCCTTTGAAACACCTCTCAATGTTTCATTAGATTTTTCGCAAGATTCATCATTATGTTTAGGTTTTGCTTGGCGTGAAGTACGCAATGTTCAAAATGGCGAATCACCCCAGTGGATGCAACAGCGTTTGAATGCAATTGGTTTGAGACCGATTAATGCGCTTGTTGATATGACCAATTACATCAGTTTTGACCTTGGTCGTCCACTCCATGTTTTTGATGCAGATAAAATTAAAGGTAATTTGTGTGTACGTTGTGCGCGTGAGGGAGAACAGCTTCAAGCACTGAACGGAAAAATCTATCATTTGGGCGCTAAGAATTGTGTCATTGCAGATGACGAGGGAGTTGTTTCGATTGCCGGTATCATGGGCGGAGAAAGAACGAGTTGTGATGAAACAACACATCGCGTTATTATTGAATCGGCGCTTTGGGATGCGCAAAGCATTGCACAAACAGGAAGAGCATTAGGTCTTATCAGTGATGCACGTTATCGATTTGAACGAGGTGTTGATCCGGCTTTTATAGAAACAGGGCTTGAGATTGCAACAGAATTGGTCTTGCATCTTTGTGGTGGTGAAGTATCTAAGAAGAGGATCGTTGGCTATCAGCAACAAGAAATCAAACAGATCGCTTTTCCTTTTTCTGAAATTAAACGTTTAACAAATTTGGAAATAGAGCCTGAAAAAATCATCTCTATTTTAACAAAACTTGGATTTTTTGTTGAAGGAAAAGGAGATGTCGTTACCGTAAAAGTACCATCATGGCGCCCTGATATTATGGGTAAAGCCGATTTGGTGGAAGAGATCATGAGAATTTATGGGTTAGATAAAATTAAACCTATTCCTTTGGAAAACTTCGTAGAAGAAAAAGATCAGATTGTAACATGCGCACAAATTCGTTCACGTGCTACACGTTTGGCTTTAGTGCAACGCGGTATGAAAGAAGCGGTAACATGGTCTTTTATTTCTGAAAATCAAGCTCTTGCTTTTGGAGGAGGTCAAGAAGAGCTTAAATTGGTTAATCCTATTGCTGCTGATATGTCAATGATGCGTCCTTCCCTTTTACCTGGTTTGATTATGGCGGCACAAAGAAATGCTGATCGTGGTTTTTCCGATCTTGCTTTGTTTGAAGTTTCCAGTATTTATGAGGGCGACACCCCTGATAAACAACACCGTGTTGTTAGTGGGATTCGTCGCGGAACAGAGCAATTTAAAGGTGCTGGGCGCTTTTGGAATGGAAATGCAACCGTCGTTGATGTTTTTGATGCCAAAGCAGATGCTTTAGCTATTTTAGAAGCATGTGATATGGATATTGGGAAAGTGCAGATTGAAGTTGGAGCACCAGATTGGTATCATCCTGGTCGTTCAGGTGTCATAAAACTTGGATCAAAGATTATTCTTGGTTTTTTTGGTGTTTTTCATCCTGCTACATTAGAAAAGTTAGATGTCAGTGGCCCTTTATGCGGCTTTGAAATTTTTCTAGACCGAATTCCAGAATCAAAGAAAAAAACGACCAAAAGCCGTCCTCCTTTGAAACTCTCACCTTTTCAAATGGTGCGGCGTGATTTTGCCTTTATAGCGGATAAAACTGTTGCCTCTTCTCTTATTATTCGTGCGGCAAGTGGAGCCGATAAAAAACTTATTCATTCAGTGCAGGTTTTTGATGTTTTCGAAGATTTAAGCTTTGGTGAAGATAAAAAATCTGTTGCAATTGAAGTAACTATTCAGCCCATAGAACGGACTCTAACGGATGAAGATTTAGAAAAGCTTGCCTCAAAGATCGTGGATAATGTTACCAAAATGACAGGTGCATATTTACGCTACTGAGTATTCTCATTTTTTATGAGATATTTTACATGAAGTGGGAGCATCTTTGAGTGCTCCCTTTTTGTTTGGCATTCAAGAGCTATAGAGCTTCTTGAAAGGGGACCTCCTTACCAAAACAAGCTGCTTAAATCATCAATTTTTTTAATATGAAAAAACTGTTTTTAAACATTTTGAAAAGTTATTTTTTCTCTTAATCCTTCATTGCAAATGTAAAAGATAACTGCTATTGCTAAATGATAATGCAAATTATTTGCAATAAAAAGAAGGCATATAAAGGAAAGAGAAAACCAATGAACGTAAGAACGTTTTTCACCATAGTTTTTGGAAGTGTTATTTTTTTTACACCCAATTTTGCTTTGTGTGCTGGTAAATTTAAAGCTGTTACGACATTCACTATCATTGCTGATATGGCACGCAATGTAGCAGGTGATGCCGCTGATGTTGAATCCATTACAAAACCAGGTGCGGAAATTCATGAATACCAACCCACCCCACGCGATCTTATGCGTGCTCAGGGAGCTAACCTTGTATTGTGGAATGGTTTAGAGTTAGAGCTTTGGTTTGAAAAGTTTTTTCAAAATATCAAGGATGTTCCAAGTGTTGTTGTTTCAAAAGGTATTGTACCCATTAAAATTGGTGAGGGCCCCTTTAGCGGTAAACCTAATCCTCATGCGTGGATGTCACCGACCTCTGCTTTGATTTACGTTGATAATATTCGCGATGCTTTTGTAAAATATGATCCTGAACATGCTGAAATTTATAAACAGAATGCTGAAATTTATAAACAGAAAATTCGTGCAACGATTGATCCAATTAGGGCTGAATTAGAAGCTGTACCGCAAGACAAACGTTGGCTTGTGACAAGTGAGGGGGCTTTTAGCTATTTGGCGCGTGATTTTGATCTAAAAGAACTTTATTTATGGCCCATCAATGCTGACCAACAAGGAACACCACAGCAGGTCAAGCATGTTATTGATATGGTTCGCAAATACAATATTCATGCAGTTTTTTCTGAAAGCACTATTTCCCCTGCGCCTGCTAAGCAGGTTGCCAGAGAAACAGGGGCTAAATACGGTGGTGTTCTTTATGTTGATTCTTTAAGTGAGAAAAATGGTGAGGTACCCACTTATATTGATTTATTACGTGTCACGAGTGGGCGTATTAGCAATGCTTTAGTAGAGGGAGTAAAAAGCCAATGACGGAATGTGGAATATTTGCCCAAGGAGTAACGGTAACATATCGTAATGGACATACAGCTTTACGCGAAGTGAATTTTGAAAGTCCAAAGGGTTCTATTACGGCATTGGTTGGTGTTAATGGATCCGGTAAGTCAACGTTATTTAAAGCGATTATGGGGTTTGTACGCCCCTCAAAGGGAAAAATTCGCATGTTTGATTTACCTGTTGATATAGCTTTGAAAAAAAACCTCATTGCTTATGTTCCTCAAAGTGAAGATGTTGATTGGAATTTTCCTGTCTTGGTCGAAGATGTTGTATTGATGGGGCGGTATGGTCATATGAATTTCTTTCGCTATGCCCGTACACAAGATTATGAAGCCGTTCGTATTGCCTTAGAACGCGTTGATATGTTGGCTTTTGCCAAGCGCCAAATTGGAGAACTTTCTGGTGGACAGAAAAAGCGTGTTTTCCTAGCGCGCGCTCTTGCACAGAAAGCAAAAGCTATTTTATTAGATGAGCCGTTTACAGGGGTTGATGTTACAACAGAAGATAAAATCATTGCTTTGTTACAAGATCTTCGTAAAGAAGGAGCAGTGATCTTGGTTTCAACTCACAATTTGGGTTCTGTTCGCGAATTTTGTGATCATACAGTTTTAATAAAAGGGACCGTTTTAGCTTCTGGGTTAACAGAAAAAATCTTTACAAAGGAAAATCTGGAGAAAACTTTTGGAGGGTCTTTGCACCACCATATTTTTGATCTTCAAACCACAAAAAAAAATGATGTTTTCATGGGAAGAAAGCAGTCTGCCGTTTGTGAAGATATTGAAAGAGTGGAGCACGTTGCATGATTTCTTGGTTGCTTGAGCCACTGAGCTATCAATATATGGTGAATGCAATGTGGGTTTCTGGATTAGTTGGGTGTGTTTGTGCCTTTCTTTCGGCTTTTTTGATGTTAAAAGGTTGGTCATTGATTGGTGATGCACTTTCCCATTCGATTGTTCCTGGTGTAGCAGGAGCTTACCTTTTAGGGTTACCTTTTTCACTTGGCGCTTTTTTTTCTGGTGGTCTTGCAGCAGCAGCAATGCTCTTTTTTAACCACCGGACAAAACTTAAAGAAGATACCATTATTGGGCTCATTTTTTCTTCCTTTTTTGCCTTTGGGTTGTTTCTCAAATCATTAAAACCAATGGCTGTTAATATTGATACGATTGTTTTGGGAAATATTTTAGCAGTTAGTTCAACAGATATTCTACAATTGGCTTTTATCGGCTTTGTTTCGTTGCTTATATTGCTTTTGAAATGGAAAGATCTTCTTGTTTCGTTATTTGATGAGACGCATGCGCATGCCATTGGATTAAACGTAAAATTTTTAAAGATTCTCTTTTTCACATTGCTTGCCGCTTGTACCGTTGCTGCGATGCAAACCGTTGGAGCGTTCTTAGTCATTTGTCTTGTTGTGACACCTGGGGCAACGGCCTATCTTTTAAGTGATCGTTTCGTGAACATCTTGGTTATTGCAGTTGTAATTGGAACCTTCACAAGTATCTTGGGTGTTTATGTGAGTTATTTTTTGAATGCACAAACGGGGGGGGTTGTTGTGCTTTTTCAAGCATCTTTATTTGTTTTAGCTTTTATTTTTGCTCCTAAACATGGGTTTATTGCCGCGCGCTTACGCATAAATGCAGCAAAAAAGGGTGTAATATTATCATGATTGATCAATTACTGCTTCCGTTTCAGTTTTCTTTTATGCTTAAGGGTATGCTTATTGTCATGATTCTTTCTATTCCCATGGCGATGCTTTCCTGTTTTCTTATTTTGAAAGGATGGGCGCTGTTAGGCGATGCCATTTCTCATGCAGTTTTTCCAGGTGTTGTTGTTGGTTATATGACAACACCATGGGTAATCGCATTTTTAACTTCTTTGCCATTTGCTTGGTTTCAGCATATGCGTCCAGAGAATATTACAATGACTTTGATTACTTGCGGTGCTTTTGTTGCAGGAATGGTGTGTGCACTATTAACGGGTTTTTTAGGGAGCAATAGCCGTATCAAACAGGATACGGTGATGGGCGTGGTCTTTTCTTCAATGTTTGGTTTAGGGCTTGTTTTAGCCACGTCTATTTATAGTAGCTTAGATTTGAATCATATTCTATTTGGTAATCTCTTGGGTGTTAACTGGCTTGATATAACGCAGACGGCAATCATTTCTGCTGTTGTCACTTTTATTTTAGCAGCAAAATGGCGCGACTTTATGCTGTATATTTTTGACACAGTTCAAGGACGTGCAATGGGGTTACCAATATCTCTACTCCACTATACCCTTCTAACGATGATTTCTCTTACAATTGTTGCAGCTTTGAAAGCTGTCGGTATCGTGCTCGTTATTTCTTTACTGATAGCACCAGGAGCAATTGCCTATCTTGTCACAAAGCGGTTTTCTTTTATGTTAATGATCGCGATACTTGTTGCAGCTTTTTCTGGTTTTTTAGGGATTTATCTCAGCTTATTTATCGGCTCTGATTCTGCTTCCACAATTGTGTTGATCTTGACGTTGATTTTTATGGCTATTTTCATGATGATTTTCTTTCGTCGAAACACAGTTCAAGAAACTTGAAAGTGTTAAAATTCATGCATATCAGCCATGCATTTTTATATATTGTTTCTCATTTTTATTTTAATTAGAGTCTGGGGTGCTAGGTTGTTTTTCCTCCTAATATCTAGCAGATGAGTGCAGTACATTTTCTCCCCCCCAACACTGCATTCTTAATTAAGAGGCTGCATTGATTTCTTCTGCAGCCTTTTTATTTTTTTGTTTTTCTAAAATCTCTCCTCTTTTCTTGAAATCATTTAAAATGATTATCATATTGTGTAAGCTATTCGGTATTTTCAAGGAACTTATAACAGCAAAGACACTTACGCATGAAGGGGTAGAGCGTAATTGTGCACTCAGACATGTAAACAGAAAAAAACAGATACAATGTTTTTGTATAGGGTTTTGCGTAGAGGAAAATAGTACGAGAGAATGAAAAAAGATTCGAAGATATCGCACCCTTTACGTATCTGCTATTATATAGCAGGGTGGGCGATGGTTATATTAGGTATTATCGGTGTCGTATTACCTATTATGCCAACGGTGCCTTTTTTATTGGTTGCCTCATGGTGTTTTACGCGTTCTTCTCCACGTTTTCATCAATGGTTGAATAATCATCGTATTTTTGGTCCCCCTATTAAGCGATGGGAAGAAAAAAAAGCAATCTCTCCATTCGTTAAAGTTTTTGCAATGATGAGTATGACAGGAGGATTTTTATCCTTTTTCGTAATGCTACACCCTCCTTTATGGATTTCCTTACTTGTTGCGGTTATATTATTGCTGATTGCCATTTATATTGTAACACGTCCATCTTCTTAATGATAAAAAAGGCTTTATGAGATACTCTTTTTAGCTTCGACTTATTTGTAAAAACTATGAGGACTTTTAAGTTTTGAATATAAGCTCTCCATATCCAAAATACATATGAAATAGCAAGCTTTTTGAGCGCAATTAATTAATAATATGTTTGTGAAATAATTTTTATGAACAAAGAAGATTGTTTACGAATACTCAAAATGTTCTCACTTGGTAAACAATGATAAATCACATTCATGGAAGAGAGTCATTATTTTTGTAAAGCATGTTTGTATGAATCTCTATATATACATCATTGAAAAGTCATTGATATGATAGACATTTCGTTTGTTTTCATATCTCTTAATGAGGATATAATACAAAGCTTACTAAATACCCTCATTTTTATACTTATACAGTTAAGAAGCCGGTCTATTATATCAATCTTTAAGGTTACATCTGTTCTTAACTTAAGAATAATTCATAAGAAACAACAGAATTTTTCAAATGGTTTATACATACACGCATTCTTATTATAATATGCGAATAAATAATTTCTCTGTCTTGATATAAAGCTTATTCGAAATAAAAATATTATTGCATTCTCTGTTTTTTAATGAAGTCATGCCCCTCACGTAAAACAAAAGGTCTCCCAAATCATGTTATTTACACATTTATTTTAATGAAACATTTCTCAACGCTTTACTCATTTCATAATAGCAGACCATACATGGATAAAGTAAAATCTCCTGTAAAGTGTATAAAATCTATTTGAGCACCATCATCCTTGCCTTGCAAAATGCATACCGATAGTCACCATGCTATTTATCATCCTCCAATGTTGCCTTAGTAATTTCTAATGTTGCAATTGTAGCTTGTCATCTGGTTTTGTATATTTTGACACTAGATTTTGTACCAATTTATTTTTTTCAAAGAGTTTTAAAGGTGTTCTCAAAGGGTTTTGAAAGCCTTTTCTCATTTTTACTATGGAAACGCACTTTTTTCTGATTTTCGGTAATTTTTGTAATTTTAGGTGTCAAAATCTATTTTGATAAAACGCGCATTTAATGGTAAAAATTGTACATAAAACAACAAATTACCACGTATTCCTACTTAATCCCGCCTCTTTCCACTTAGTATAAAACCTACTGTCAAACTACAACAATAACTCTTAAAACTTGAAAACCTTCATATATGCAAGGGGATTAGTGTGCTTGATTTAACAGGATTGAAATGAGAAAAACTTATGATACTCGCGCACGCTCATTCAACATGCAAAATGATAGTATCTTGTTATGCTGTATAACACTGTTATTTATGACAAATGATATAAGGAAGCCTCCTTGGCTAAACTTCCCTAGCGCGTTAAGTATTTTTTTAATGCGTAGTGAATATTTTTAAGTCTTATCTATCGCGCCTTATGTAAGTGAAGCGTATGCGTTGATAGACTAAGTAGAATCTGCTCAAAAAACAGCCGAACTATTTCAGACCAGCAAAGGTTAAGAATCCTCATCCTTAGGGCAGAACAAAAATCAATCTTATAAACAATATGTTGAGGCAATATACTTGTTTAAAGAGCCGAAAACTACGTCTTTATAGGTCTAGCAATTCGCTTTGTATTACCAAAAAAATTGATATAACGTTGTACTTCTTTTGAATCACCGATCGTTTTTTCAGGATTATCTGAAAGTTTCACGGCTGGTCGACCATTGGCATAGGTCACCTTACAAACAAGGGAAAGAGCATCAAGAGTTTCGATTTCCTGAGGTGCACAGCCTGTAAAGTCATTGGTAAGATCCGTGCCCCACCCAAAACTCATGCGCACTTTACCATGGAAATGATGATAGGTTTTTTCAATTGTATTGACATCAAGAGCATCAGAAAAAATTAGAAGTTTTTTGCATGGATCTTTTCCTTTTTCTTTCCACCATTGAATAATACGTTCGCCACCTTCAATAGGGGGCGCACTATCGGGTCTGAAACCCGTCCAATCAGCTACCCAATCTGGTGCATTGCGTAAAAATGCTTCTGTACCAAAGGTATCAGGTAAAACAATGAGAAGATTTCCACCATAATAACGGTTCCAATCCTGCAAGACTTGATACGGAGCTCTGCGTAATTCATCATCGTTATTGCTGAGAGCCGCAATAACCATGGGCAATTCGTGTGCATTGGTTCCAAGAGCTTCTAAATCCGTATCCATGGCAAGAAGAACATTAGAAGTTCCAGTAAAAGAATTACCAATCCCTTCTTTTAATGCTTCCACACACCAGCGCTGCCATAAAAAAGAATGGCGGCGCCTTGTCCCAAAGTCAGATATTTTAATATCAGGCAATTTTTTGAGACGTTCAACTTTACTCCACATTTTTGCTTTAGCACGCGCATAAAGTACATCAAGAGCAAAACGATCTAGTTTTTTGAGAGCAGCACGTGAACGTAATTCACTTATAATAGCAAGGGCTGGAATTTCCCACATAGAGCTATGAGCCCACGAACCATAAAAATGAAGAATATACTGGCCATCTTTACGGGTTAGTTCATATTCTGGGAGTTGAAAATTCTCAAGCCACTGAAGAAAATCCGGTTCAAAAATTTGTTTGCGTCCATAAAATGTATTACCAGCAAGCCAAATCATTTCTTTTTTTGTAAAGTGCAAACTAAGAGCATGATCAAGTTGAGCACGTAATTCACTCTCATCAATATCATCGGCAAGACGTATTGTTTTAGAGCGATTTATGAGGGAAAAAGTAACATCAACATTAGGATATAACCCCCAAATCATCTGCACCATAAGAAGCTTATAAAAATCCGTATCGAGAAGTGAACGAATAATGGGATCAAGTTTCCAAGTATGATTGTAAACACGTCTAGCAATATCCGGATGATTCATAACCTTTTTCTTTCAGTTTCATAAAATCTAAAATATTATGCACCAACACGGCTAATATAGGCGGTGCAATATAACAACTCTACAGTTTTGGGCAAGAATAAAAAAGTCTGCTCTCTTTTTTCATCTTTCATCTTTAATATTTGACAATACGTATAATTTCATGCTGACCTGTTTTTTGTAACTTTATCCCTGTATGAAATTCGGTATATTCTTTGCTATTAACATAGAGCATATTTTTAGGTCCCCATTTTACTTTAATGCTATAAACGGCATCATAAAACTTCATTGTTGCTTCATATTTTGGCCAAATAGAGGGTAAATGTGGCTGCAAAAACAAGAGGTCTCCCTGACGCTGTATTCCAAGAATAGCTTGTGTTGCGGCGCGATAAAACCAACCGGCTGAACCTGTATACCAAGTCCAACCGCCTTGACCACATCGTGGTTCAACAGCATAAATATCTGCGGCCATCACATAAGGTTCAACACGATAAATTTCAGGATCTTGTCCGTGGGTAATTGGGTTTATCATAGAAAATAAAGCATAAGCTTTATCGTTTTGTTCCATTTCAGCCAACGCAAAAATACTCCAAATGGCACCATGCGTGTATTGACCACCATTTTCTCGAATTCCTGGAGGATAACCTTTTATGTAACCAGGCTCGAGCGTACTTTTATCAAAAGGCGGCCAAAAAAGGCGAATGAGTCCACCTTTTTTATCATAGAGATGTTCCAGCATTGATGTCATTGCTTGTTTTTGGCGCTCAAGCGATGCCATTTGAGAAATGACAGCCCAAGATTGAGCAATGGTATCAATTTGACATTCATCATTGACTTTAGAGCCCAGAGGCGTTCCATCATCAAAATAACCACGTCGATACCAAGCACCATCCCAACCATTTTTCTCTAGGGATTTTGTTAAATGTTCAAGGTACGTACTCCATATTTGCATATGGCTATTGTCACCACGTTTTTTGGCTAAAGAGATAAATGCTTGTAATGTGTGCCCAAGAAACCATCCTAACCAAATGCTTTCGCCTTTTCCTTCCACACCGACCAAATTCATGCCATCATTCCAATCCCCACCTAAAATAAGAGGGAGACCATGTGGTCCGCAGCGTTTAATGGCAAGGTCTAAAGCTAAAGCACAATGTTCATAAACTGTTGCAACCTTTGAGGATTGGGTGGGTTGAAAATAAGCATCCTGTTGCCCACTTTTGAGAACATCACCTTCAATAAAAGGAATGAGCGTATCAAGAAAGGCATTATCGCCAGTGGTATTGACATAAAGAGCTGTTGCATATGCAAGCCAAACGATATCATCAGAAATGTATGTACGAACACCAGCATTTGTGTCAGGCAACCACCAATGTTGCACATCACCTTCAAGAAATTGGTGCGCTGCTGCATTTAACAATTGTTCACGTGCTAATTGTGGTTCCAGCAATAACAAAGACAGGCTATCTTGTAACTGGTCACGAAAACCAAATGCACCACTAGCTTGGTAAAAGCCTGCGCGTGCCATGATGCGGCATGAGTAGATTTGATAAGGAAGCCAATGGTTGACCATAAGATTAAAAGAAGCGTCCGGTGTTTTGACTTGGAAAGGAGAAACAAAATCACTCCATTGCTGTTTTTGTTTTGTGAGCTGAATCTCAAAATCACTTGCACGTACTTGATTAAGTAATTTTTCAGCTTCTTGCCTATTTTCAGCACTGCCAAGATAGAAGATGATTTCTTTTGTTTGCCCTGGTTGAAGATCAATATCATAGGCGAATGCTGAACAAGGATCACATCCTGCTTCAATGGTATTCGAAAGAGCACCGGCTTTACGGATCGCATTTGGACGTGTTACGGTTCCCGTTGCACCAATAAATTCAGCGCGATTGGTCGTAGTGCTGGTTGGCATTTCGGATGCTGATAAAAATGTAACTTGTTGAGATTTCTCGATGTGATAGGGATTTTGAATAAAATGTGCACCCCATCTAGCCTCATAAGAGGAAACAATAAAGGGGGCATATTTTGTACGGATATTTCCCAAAACCCATTCAACATAATTATAAAGGCGTAAACTACGTGGTTTTTTCCCTTCATTCGTAAGGATAAGACGTGAAAAGCGAATAGGTTTTTCGGGATCAAGTGTATGAGTCAGTTCTAATGCGATTTCTGAATGTGTTGATTTAAAAGTTGAGAATCCAAACCCATGACAAGCCTCATAGACAATATTTTCGTCACATTCAACAGTAGAAACGGGTGAGAAACGTTTTAAAGACTGGCGATCAACCAGATAAAGAGCTTCTCCTGGCCGGTTAGACGTTGGATCATTCGCCCAAGGAGTTAGTTGATAATCGCGGCTATTGTTAGCCCAAGTAAAAATTGCACCTTCAGCAGAGACATGAAAACCAAATCTGTGATTAGCAATGACATTAATCCACGGATGTGGTGTGGTGGTACGTCCATGAAGACGTATTACATAATGATTGTGCTGATTAAAACCACCGTAACCATTCCAATATCTTAGATCTTCTCCATTTGGGAGAAAAGAGGATGGTTTTTGTTGGCTAATAAGACCAATGGAAGAAAAAAGATTTTGTTCAGTTTGTGTTGTAAATTGCTGTCCTTCGTTATATCTTGGCAAGTCTAATTGATCATAAGATTCTTGATAATTTTTATGAATTGTGAGATTAAAATCATTCTCATCAAGTCGTTTAAGTTGTTCAGATAAAGAGCCATTTTGGGCATCAAGAACGATGCGTGCTGATGCAAGAAGCGTTTTAAAACTCTGTTCACTCATTTGATCGCGTCGAAGCATGAAAATATGTTGGCGTTCATCTGCTTTTTGCGTGTGGTGATAATAAGTTTCACAGACCCACTCGAGAGCGCGTTGTGTACTTTGTATATAAGAAAATGTTTGTTCATTAAGAATGACCAAATCAACAATGAGTCCGCGCATACACCAATATTCGTGTGCTTTAAGGAGCTCGCGCAGTACGGTTATATTTCCCTCGTTATTTAATCTAAGAAGACAGAGTGGATTGTCTCCTGAGATAGACATGGGCCAAAGATCAGACTGTTTTCCTAGCGTTTTTGCTAATATTTCAGAAG
Organism: Bartonella sp. CL436QHHD; assembly: GCF_042195105.1. Taxonomy (NCBI): domain Bacteria; kingdom Pseudomonadati; phylum Pseudomonadota; class Alphaproteobacteria; order Hyphomicrobiales; family Bartonellaceae; genus Bartonella; species Bartonella sp. CL436QHHD. The sequence goes on from NZ_JBHINR010000032.1 coordinate 108,735, forward strand.
GAAGACGCCACGTTCTTTCTGGATAGATAAGCGGTGTTGCATATTTTTGATAGATAATAGCTTCTTTAAGCTGGGTTCCGCTCTGATACAGTGCGACTTGTGAGCGCGTCCATGCCATTGAAAGTTCTTTTTGAAACATATCAGGTTGTCGATAATGTTTAATATGATTATTTAGCGCTTCTTTTGTATGAGCAGCAAAGGTCCAAAAAATAAGTTCTGCTTTTTCATGGGCTGAAATTTTTATACGGCATCGCAATGACATAACAGGATCAAGAACACAACCTTGACTGTTACTGAAACGAGCATTTTGGTCAAATGCAGCGGGCCGATGAATGGATCGCCCCCGACCAATAAACAGAAAGCGATCTGTTTCAGCTTCTGTCTCTTGGAGAATATCTGTTGTACTAGAAACAAAATGGGCAACATAGATTTCAGGATCACTAGGCGAGCGTTTGCGCCTTTTGGCAAAAATTGTTTTACCTTCTTCAGCAATTTCTGTCTCTATAAACATACGGGAAAAAACAGGATGAACTTGATCTGTATCCATCGTGGCAAGCGCTAATTCACCATAAGAAGTCACTTCAATGAATCGGTCTTTATTTGTCGTATTCATCAATTGAATACGTCTCCCTTCGCCACATCCTTCAGATGTAATAAGACATTCAAGTGTTGATTTAATACCATCAACCATTTTTGTATATTCAGCCTTTTCATCTGTAAAAATGCTGACAGCTTCTTCTTCAATAACACGTGTTGGCTCACCAGTAACAGACCACCACCGTCCACTATGCGTGTCACGCAAGAAGAATAAAGTACCTTGTTGATCTTCTGTTGCATCAGGAATAAAGCGCGTAATCGCATAATCGTGCCAACGGCTGTAACCAGAACCATTCGCTGTTAACATGGTAGAATAAAAGCCATTAGACAAAAGTAAAGTCGCTCGTGGTTTGAGTAACGGGTTTGTAATAATGCGCAAAGGGGCTGCATCAAATGCTTGAGACTTATTGCGCATACGATTAACAGCTTTGGTATGAATAATAGGAATGAGATGAGGCGCTCTTTCCTGTAAGAGCAATTGTGTTGCCTCAATAAAGGGATCACGGTGAAAACGATCACGCATTCGCCCTTGAAAAATAACATTGTTAAGAGCAAGGATAGACATGCCATGATGGTGCGCATAATAATTGCGTACAACGGCGTATTTTTCCCCTGTTTTCACGCGTGAAGGGGTAAAATCAACAGAGTCATAATAACCATATGTTCCTAAAGCTCCAAGATCACGAAGTCGTTTTAAATTAGCGACAGCGCAAGCAGGAGCATATTGTGCCGCTAGAAGGCTGGCATAGGGAGCAATGACAGCATTGCGTGAAAGACCACGTTGGAGTCCGAGGTTTGGAACACCAAAATGAGCGTATTGGTAATTCATTAAATGATCGCGAGCATTAAATGCGGCTTCTGAAATACCCCATGGCAATTCCCGTTTATGGGCATATTGTATTTGACAACGAATAATCAATCGATTTGTTTGATCTAGGAGAGACCCTAAAGGTTCATGCATTATGAGAGATGGCATAAGATATTCGAACATTGATCCAGACCATGATAGGAGTGCACCTTTCCCACCTATGGGTACGAGAAGTCGACCAAGACGAAACCAATGTTTAAGTTTTATATCTCCTTTTGCGATGGCAAAAAAGCTTGCAAGACGTGCTTCTGAAGCAAGCAGGTCATAACAATTTTCATCGAGTTTGTTTTCTTGAACACGATATCCAATGGATAAGAGATGCCGTTTAGGCTGTTCTAAAAAGTCAAATTTCATATCAAAGGCTATTTGCCGTGCCACTATAGCCAGCCTGTTTAGTTTTTTACGTAATTTTTCAGTATCACAATGAGCAGTCGCATCATGATGATGAGCGTTACAGGTGTCGATAAGGCATTTAGCCCAAGAAAGTGCACGAGCAGATTCTATCGTTTGAATTTTGTGGTCAAGTTCATCGACTAAGTGCACAATATCGTGGGCTGCAAGTGAAAGATTTATGACGTGAGAAGGGATCGTATTTTCTTGTTCTATAAAAGTGAAGACAGAATCATGAAAACGAGTGATGTTTTCTTCGATTTTTTGGCGTAAAGAGCGTAAACTGGGTTTATGATCTGGAATTTCTCTGACAGTTTCTTCAAGAATAGCAAGAACATCCGATAAGCCTTCTCGATCACTTTGAAAAAAAAGAGGCGGTTTTTCAGCCCATTCACTTAACGCAGAAGAGAGTGTTACCAAATGACCGGCAAGATTTCCCGAATCAACGGTTGATACATAAGTAGGCAAAAGAGGCCTAAGTGTATCCGTTTCATACCAATTATAGAGATGACCACGGAACTTTTCCATTTTTGTAAGAGAGCGTAATGTACATTCAATACGGGTGATGGTCTCTTCAAAACCAATCCAGCCAAAATCACGTGCTGCAATAATAGAAAGGAGATAAACGCCAATATTCGTAGGCGATGTACGTTGAGCAACAAGAGGTTCAGGATCTTCTTGAAAATTATCGGGAGGCAAATAGTTGTTTTGTTCGTTGACAAAGGTTGCATAATAAAGCCATGTCCGCCGTGCAATAGAGCGGAGTTTTTTTTCATCTTTTAAAGAAAGATAAAGGCTATCTTGAAAGGTTGAAGGTTGACTCACAATCCAAGCAATAAAGGGTGAAAAAAACCATGCTATCCCAAAAGGTAAAGCAACCAAACTTGCAAAACTATCAGAAAAAAGAGGGAGTGCTATAGTAAGAACACCGATAAGCGATGCTGGTGCCATTGTAAAAACATAGAAACGCAAACTATTGGGCATTGATTTTGTTGCGGCAGAAGTTTTCCATTCAAGAAGATGCTGTTTTGAAATCGTCATACGATAGAGTGTACGAATAATCGCATCGGTCATAAAATACGCCGAATGAGCAAGAAACGTCGTTTTAAGAAATATATCAGCGCTTGTAAGAGCAATTTTGTTCCCGATTAATTGAAAATGTCCACGCAAAGAATGATCTATATTAGATGAGACAAGCGTTTTTAATACACATAGAATGGGTGAAATGAAGGAGCTAAACAACAAGAATATTTGCCAGACGATTGCACTCTTTAAAGACAAAAAAGCCCATCCTGCAAATGCTGCGATTAACCACATAAGTGGAGTGAGAGAACGACGTAAATTATCCTGCATTTTCCAACGCGTCACGAAACTTATTTGACGGTGGGAAAAAAGATAAGGCAAAAGCTGCCAATCACCGCGGACCCAACGATGATAACGCATAACATCAATATTGTAAGCGGTTGGATAGTCTTCAATGACTTCTATGCTACTTACCAGAGCAGTACGAGCATAACCTCCCTCTAAGAGATCATGGCTAAGAATAGTATTTTCTTTAATTTTGCCATCAAGCGCTTGTTCAAATGCATCAATATTATAAAGACCTTTACCGATAAAGGTGCCTTCTCCTAAAAGATCTTGATAAGTATCAGAAACAGCAAAAACATAAGGATCAATGCCACGGTTGATAGAAAAAACCCGTTGGAGAATTGATGTTTTTTTTCCTGTTGTAAGAGAAGGAATAATGCGTGGTTGTAAAATGCTATAGCCCTTTACAACCTTTCCACTTTGTGGATCAAAAACGGGATGATTGAGTGGATGGTTAAGCTTTCCAACAAGTTTCGCGACGCTCTCTGGAGTAAGACGTGTATCACAATCCAGCGTCATAACAAAACGGCAATCCATAGGAAGATGTGGATTGGGAGGATAAAAGCTTGTATTTTTATCGCCTCTTAAGAGCCGATTAAGTTCATGAAGTTTTCCTCGCTTTCGTTCCCATCCCATCCAACATTTTTCGCTTGCATTATAAAGGCGTCGGCGATGTAAAAGGAAAAAAAGCGGAAGTTCATCACGATGATAACGACTATTGAGTTTATCAATAGTCTTTTGCGCATAGTGCAATAAATCAAGATCATCTTGCGTTTCTCTCAATGGAGCATCCACCCAATCTGTAATGAGCGCAAAATGAATGGCACCTTTAGGATTGGAAAGATAGTGCACTTCAAGATTGCGCACTTGTTCATCAACATTAGCGCGTGATGTCATCAAAGTAGGTACAACAACCATTGTCCGTGCATGTTTTGGAATACCTTCTTTATATTCATAACCAATGAGTTGTTTTGATGGGACAAACCACGAAACAACAGTGTTAAATAAAGCAAAAGAAGCATCAATAGCAGGAAAAAGCGCCAATACAGTAAAGCAAAAAGACATCCATTGTGTCATGCCAGATATTTGTAAAAGGGCGTAAATTACCAGCAAAAGAGAAAGCGTCAGAAAAGAGACAGGAAGGGCGATGACTCTCAATTTTGAGCAACAGGAAGCGCGTGTCCATTTTATGAGAAAGGGCGGAATATACCCACAAGCCTTTTCAAATATGCCACGACCATCATCAACAAGGTACCACCCCACACAAGAATGATGAGGCATATCTTTAGAAGTGGAATTTGCCATTTCTACAACTTTATGTGCAACTTCCAGTTCACTAAGAGGCGAAAAGCGTGAAACTTTTTCAATGACTTGTCGATAAATATTGCGTGAGTGAGCATCAATTTCAGAAAAATCACTATTTTTACGCAAAATAGAATCGACACAACTCACTGTTTCAAACCATGCTATCCAATCAACATCATCTATAGCTTTAAGAGCACGGATAATATTTCCCATGGTCACACCATCTGCTGCTTGTCGGGTATGTTCATCAGCTGTTGCAATCTCTAAGCTACTGCCTTGGCTTTTCAATTGCTTTTCAAGCCAAGTTAATGCTACGGTTGAATCGACAGATGCACTGCGCAGGCGATAGAATAAATGTGCTGAAAAAGTTGGATCAACAGTAAATGGTTTATACTGCGTAAAAAGAGAGTGTAGATTTGTTTTATTTTCTACAAGAGAAATTTTATCAGCCACTTGACTAGCAAGACGGCGCATATGTCGCGCTTTTTCGATACGGACTGAAAGACGACGGACATTTTCAATGAGCAGCATTTGCATAACAGAAGGAAGAGCCCACAATTCACCAATTGTGAGCGCACAAACTTCTTGAAATCCGTTGGTCATAGCAGTGAGTGTTTCTTGTGAAAAGCTGCTATCGGTATGCGCAATATAAAGCCAAGTTAAAGCAAAAATTCGTGGTATTCCCGCTTTGTGTGTAGAAAGAGGAAGTTGCTTTATGAAGGACTTGGGTAGATTACGACGTAGCTTTTGTATGGTTTTATCAATGGTGTAATGATTATCAATGAGCCATTGAGCAGAAGGTGCGATGGTTTCATCATTTCGGGCAGCAAAATCACTGGTGTGAAAGGCATGAAGAATAAGTTTAGCATTTTCATTCAATCTCTTGCGAAAATCTTCTACTCCTTCATATTCAGGGAGTAAAATTTCTTTACCAGAAGCTATATCATGCCCTAAGTTATAAAGATCTTCCTGTACCTTATAAATTGCACGAAGAGGAAAATCCGTATTAATAAAATGGTCTTTTTTCTCTTTTTGAGAAAAAAAGCACTTTATGAAAGGTCTTATGCACGTCATAATGTCCCATTGTTATTCAATTACATCGTTTTTTATTTAAATTTTAAGCATTTTATCTGAATAGTGAACCGTTGTTAGACAAAAAACAAACTTTTTGTTTTTATTTGCAAGCATTTATAATTTTTGTTTCAATAATTTAAAAATAAGCAGACAATTTCTTTAGAAAATAAAAAGGTCACTCCTAAAATGAGTGACCTTAATAATAACACTAACTTTAATGATTGATGATTAATCTTGTTCTTGTTTTTTCAAAGCTGCACCAAGAATATCACCAAGAGAAGCACCTGAATCTGTAGAACCATATTGTGCAACAGCTTCTTTTTCCTCTGCAATCTCTAAAGCTTTAATCGATACTGAAATTTTACGTGTTTTTTTATCAAATGCTGTGATGCGAGCATCAACCTTTTGCCCAATTGCGAAACGCTCAGGACGTTGCTCATCACGATCACGCGCGAGATCAGCACGCCGAATGGTTGTCTCAAGGTTGTGATCAATCAATTTCACACCAATGTCATTGTCGTTAACAGCAATCACTTCGCATGTTACAACAGCACCTTTTCGCAATTCGCCAGAAGCAGCTGCTTCTCCAACTTTATCGCTGGAAAGCTGCTTAATTCCAAGAGAAATGCGCTCTTTTTCAATGTCAACATCAAGGACCACAGCCTTAACGATATCGCCTTTATTATAAGTATCAATAACTTGTTCACCAGGACGGTTCCAATCAAGATCAGACAAATGAACCATACCGTCAACATCGCCTTCAAGCCCAATAAACAGACCAAATTCTGTTTTATTTTTAACCTCTCCTTCAATTTGCGAATTGACAGGAAATTTATTGGCAAAAGCTTCCCATGGATTTTCAAATGTTTGCTTTAAGCCAAGAGAAATACGCCGTTTAGAAGGATCAATCTCAAGAACAACCACTTCTACTTCTTGTGATGTAGACAGAATTTTTCCAGGATGAACATTTTTCTTTGTCCAGCTCATTTCAGAAACATGGATCAGCCCTTCGATTCCTGGTTCAATTTCAACAAAACCACCGTAATCAGTAATGTTGGTAACAGCACCCGTAATTTTTTTACCAATCGGATACCGGACACTGATGCTTTCCCAAGGATCACTTTCAAGCTGTTTCATTCCAAGAGAAATACGGTGCGTGTCTTGATTAATGCGAATAATCTGAACTTTAATCGTTTGGCCAATTGTGAGCACCTCAGATGGGTGATTAACACGCCGCCATGCCATATCTGTAACGTGCAAGAGACCATCAATTCCACCAAGATCAACAAAGGCACCATAATCTGTAATATTTTTCACCACACCTTCAACGATTTGGTTTTCTTCAAGATTTTGTACGATTTCTGAACGTTGCTCAGCGCGACTTTCTTCTAAGACAGTGCGACGTGAAACCACAATATTGCCACGACGACGATCCATCTTCAAAATTTCAAAGGACTGTGAATTATGCATGAGGGGTGAAACATCACGAATGGGACGAATATCAACTTGGCTGCGAGGCAAGAAAGCAACGGCACCATCAAGATCGACTGTAAAACCACCTTTTACTTGGCTAAAGATCACTCCATCAACGCGTGCACCAGCATTGAATTTTTCCTCCAAACGGACCCAACTTTCTTCGCGCCGTGCTTTTTCACGCGATAAAACAGCTTCACCCATCGCATTTTCAATGCGTTCAATGTAAACCTCAACTTCATCGCCAACTTGCAAAGAACCATCTTTTGCTTTAGCTCCAAATTCTTTGAGAGGAATACGTCCTTCGACTTTAAGACCAGCATCAATAATGGCCATGTCTTTTTCGATTGCAATAACACGACCTTTAACAACAGATCCTTCATTAAGATCATTAGTTTGAAAAGATTCTGTTAAAAGGGCTTCAAAATCCGCTGTTGTGGGATTGTATTGTGACATAAGAACTCCTAATATATACCTTGTATTATAAGGTATGAGCGCTGGGTTAGTGTTAACATAAGCAACTTCTTAGCCTTTTTCCTTGAATAAAGGAAAAAAAGTTAGCGCTAGGCTGGAAGTTACCTTAACGAATTTATCCAATTATATGCATTTTTATGATTGGATCAATAAAACTGCATGCAACTTCAAATGTTGCTTCTATACTCAATTCTGACGTATCAAGCAAGTGGGCGTTTTTTGCTGGTTTTAATGGACTTTGTTTGCGCGTTATATCGCGACTGTCGCGCTGTTCAAGTTGAGCTAGGATTTCATGATAATTTGCTTGAACACCTTTTTTTAAAATCTCTTGGTAGCGACGTTTGGCGCGTGTTTGGACATTGGCTAGAATATAAAACTTGATATCGGCATCAGGACAAACAATAGTTCCGATATCACGCCCATCAAGCACACAGCCGGGCAAAACTTTAGCAAAGTTGCGTTGTTTTTCGACAAGAATTTTGCGTACAGCAGGATTAATTGCTATTTTTGAAGCCGCTTCACCAAGTTCATGAGAAGAAAGAAGGGAAGGATTTAAGGTATTAAAATCAAGTTCTTTAGCATAAATAATAGCATTTTTTTCATCATTAAGAGCTAAATTTTGTTGTAAAAGCGTATGAGCAACACTACGATAAGTAAGACCAGTATCGAGATGGCGAAGGCGATAATGTGCAGCAATTTTGCGTGCTAAGGTTCCTTTGCCTGAGGCTGCAGGTCCATCAATGGCGATAACAAAAGGCTTCAAGCGATTTTTCCCCCAAGTTGTTTTATAAAAGGAATAAATTCTGGAAAGCTCGTAGCGATCATTCGTTTATCATCAATAGTAACAGGTTTTTCTGATACAAGCCCAAAAATGAGAAAACACATAGCAATTCGATGATCAAGATGTGTGGAGACATGTCCACCACCCAAACCTTTGGCAGAACCTTTTCCATAAACAATAAGAAAATCTTGACCTTCTTCACAGTCTACGCAATTAATTTCGAGTCCTTGAGCAACAGCAGACAGTCGATCTGATTCTTTTACACGCAACTCTTCAATTCCTAGCATTACTGTTTTGCCTTCTGCAAAGGCTGCTGCTACTGCCAAAGCAGGATATTCATCAATCATCGATGGAGCACGTTCTTTGGGCACCGTAACGCCTCTAAGGACCGATGATTTTATCCGTAGATCAGCAACATCCTCTCCACCTGTTTGACGTCGGTTCAAAAATTCAATTTGAGCACCCATTTCCCACAATGTTTCGATAAGTCCTATTCGAGAGTTATTTATCAAAACATTTTCAATGGTGATATCAGAGTCTTCTACAAGAAGGGCTGCGATAATTGGAAAAGCAGCAGAAGAAGGATCCCCCGGAATATGAATCGTTTGCCCAGTAAGATGGGGTTGACCATTAAGGTGAATCAAACGCGCACCTTCGTTATCTTTTTCTATTTCAAGTTGCGCACCGAATGCTTTTAACATTTTTTCCGTATGATCTCGTGTCAGAACTGGTTCAATAACAGTTGTAATGCCGGCGGTATTGAGTCCAGCAAGCAGGATTGCTGATTTAATTTGGGAGGAAGCTATTGGAACACGGTAACGAATCGGATTAGCCATTTTCGGACCATAAAGCGTTAAAGGAAGATGATCGTCGCGCGTTGCCTCAATTTCAACCCCCATGAGACGCAGTGGATCAAGGATACGTCCCATTGGACGTTTAGAGAGAGAAGCATCACCAATAAAGGTTGTTTTCATATGATACGGACCAACCATTCCCATAACCAAACGAGCACCTGTTCCAGCGTTTCCAAAGTCTAAAGGTTTTTGTGCAGCTAAAAGGCAACCATTCCCTGTTCCTCGTATGATCCAGAAGTCATCTTTTTTAATAATACAGGCACCCATAGCTTGCATAGCAGCAGCTGTATTGAGTACATCAGCGCTTTCAAGTAATCCATGAATATATGTCTCACCACTTGCTAATCCTCCCAATATAAGAGAGCGGTGAGAGATTGATTTATCTCCTGGTATTTGAATTTTTCCAGAGAGACTACTCGATTTATAGGTGGTTATAGGGATTGCTTTTTGCATGGAAATTCTATTTAATTCTATCTAACTTTTATGAAATTGTGCATCCTTTAGCACATGCTTTAAAAGACGTCATGAAAAAATCACTGTGGAACAGTGTATTTATCTTTGACAAAGGTATTATTTTTCGATTAAGCACCATAAAATTTATCTTTTAATGGAATAATAGTTAATCAAAGAGGCACGGTTTATGGCAAAACAAGAACTTGGAACTAAACGTGTTGATCCAGAAACAGGAAAAAAATTTTACGATCTAAATCGCGATCCTATTGTGTCGCCCTATACAGGAATTTCTTATCCGCGTTCTTACTTTGAAGTTGCAGCAGCTGAAGCAAACAATGAGGAAGAAGTTGATACTGAAGAGCTTGATACAGCACTTGAAAAATCTGCTTTTATGCTTCTTGAAGAGGATGATGAGGATTCTAAAGATGACGATCTTCCTGATTTAGAAGATAGTGATGTAGATCTTGGTGATGATGATGATACATTTTTATCTCATGATGGTGACGATGAAGATGATGACGTTACTAATATTCTCGGAGGCGGTGTTTCTAATGATGACGATGCTTAAGAGAAATAAAAAAGGACATCTTTTCCATTGAATGTAAATTCTTCTTGATCTTCAACTTTGATCGTTCTAGAAAAGTTGGAATTGTATACTGTCCTTTTGGAAAAATTTGTTTTTATAGGGGCTATAGCTCAGCTGGGAGAGCGCTTGCATGGCATGCAAGAGGTCAGCGGTTCGATCCCGCTTAGCTCCACCAAAAGGACAAACTGTTCTATCAAGGGAATCAATTATAATAAAGGATGTGTACATCAATTTAAAAGGTTTATTTGCTATTTAATCATAATTCCAATAGCGCTTGTTCCTTGCATTTTAATGATATTATAATACGTTTTTAATCATTTGTTGGATTATAAAATTTTACTGTTGCAACCGTGAAAGTAGATAATTCTTTTATGTTTTGCACAGAAATAGAAAATGTGCTGTTTAACCTACGCCTTGTCTTCAAGGACAAAGTTTGAATTTCCTTTACCACAATATTTCCACAAAATCATAATATGTTGGCTACCGATATCTTTTTAAAAGGTATGAAGTGCTTAAACAAAGAGTAGAGAATAAAATATTAAAATATACTTCTCAATTATTGAAAATTAGAGCTTTTTTTGAGTATTTTTAATCTGATCAGATGTCCTGCCAAAAAAATTACTCACTTTGATTAGCATCTACCTGCTCAATACTAAGGTATATTAACGCTTAAATAATATATTGAATCAATTGTTTTTTTCCTTGTGCATCACAAGAAAGGTTGAGGTGTGAGAGCAAAGTAGCGCCATCATTATTGTGCTAATTCCCAATGTTGGCGATAATTCTTACATTTTAGAATGTTCATAAAAAACATTTTTAGTCTTTTCTTTCACAGTTTTTATCCACATGCCAATTGCGCTTGTTATGTGCAAACCAATGGTTTTATTGATTCAACCTCAAGAGATCTGAAACGATAAAGCCCTACGTCATTCGAAATTCTTACTTTAATATGAATAACGATATATTATCTTTATAAATCAATATGCTTAAACAATTTAAGAAAAAGAATAAAAATGCTTCTCATAAATATTCTCAAATGCAAAAGCTATCACAACATTGGAGACTGACTTGTTACTTCATAGGCGCTACAAATCTTTCTCTGAATACTCCCTACCCTGAATATTCATTGTGTGTAAAGTTGCATATACCTTATCATCCTATAAACGATAGTGTTTTTACAATACAATAAGATAACGTCTTTCAATTAAAATGGACTGGATGGACGAGTATGTTTTATTTCATACAATACTAAATATACTTAGTTCTTTTGAGGACTGTAGCGCCCTCTTTATACAAAACAACGTTTTTTCGTTTAATGCATTTCTCGTTTTTTTATATTGAATATTTTACCCTTTTTATGATGCCCGAATTGCATTTGTTTTAATTGCTATTTTATACGCTTAACAAAGAAAATATTCATATAATAATCAGCCAGTAATACGCATAATGAAAATAAAAAATGATATTATATTTTAAAATTTTTCTTCAATAACCTCTAGTACTTAGCCCAATGCGAAATACCAGCGCTAAATAGAAGATAGTTTCCATTGTAAATTTTTTAAACAAAGGAGGTAAAAATGTCGAGAGTATCTTCAAATATATTGTGTATTGCAAAAGCTTTCTGTTACTTGAGTTTATTCTAAAAAATAACAATTTATTTCATTGAATGATCAGAAAAACGAGACAGCCTTGTCGTATCATAAAAAATTTTTCCCTCAAATGATTTTACCACATCAATTCCCTGATTGAGATTTTCAAAAATCTTCCCTAATGCCATCCACATCTTTTTAATTGCTGTTCATAGAGCCTCGATATCCTTGCCATGCGCTGTGCTGCCTGTGAGAGTGCCGTAGTGGCATGCCCGCCACTACGCGCATAAGCACCATGTCCCATATGATAATTTAAATAAAGGCTATATGCATCATCAAATCTCACCCCATTGCGTTGAACACTTTGGCGATGATACCAAGCAACAAAATCAGCAGCATCTGCGAAATTCGTACGCCATGCAAAAGACTTTCCTGTCGAGCGAAGATACATTGCCCATGTACTGTCAAGCGCTTGAGCATAACCATAAGCTGTCGACCGACGCTTCCATGGGATAAAACCAAGTAGTTTTTTGCGTGGAGGACGTGCATTGTGTCGAAAGCTCGATTCCATCTTAATGGTTGCAAGAATGATAGGCATAGGAATTCCATAGCGCATTTCCGCTCTTTGAGACACTTTACCCCAATTGTCAAAAAAACCATTTTTTTGTGCCAAAATAGCACAAGCATTATTTGTGTGGATGGGAGTGGTTGTTGCACATCCCTCTAGCAAAAACACCAGTGCCCCTAAAAACAAAAGGTGTCGCATATTCCTATTCCTCTCGTTTAAGAAATAAAACAAGATAGAGATACTAAAAAATGATTACCAATCAATAAAGAACATGATCTAACTTGTGATATTTAAGAAGCTTGCTTTGCTTTATTCCTCATCAGCAAAACGCAATGTTTGCGACTGAGCTAATGTTGTCATTTTTGTTGGTTCAGAGTAATTTTCTTTTAATTCAACAGTTTCAATGCGATTTGCCCGTTTCATAATTTTGGAGGACGATATCAAAATACCCTCTATATCTTCACCTGCTTTGTGAAAGTGCTTCTGTAATGCGCGAACACGCATATCCATTCGTCCAAAATCTTCCATCAATTTTGCTACTTCTGATTGAATTAAATGCGCTTGTTCACGCATCCGCGCATCTTTCATAATGGTTTGTACCACTTGGACAGAGAGCATCAACAAAGATGGTGAAACAATAATCACATGAGCTCTATTGGATTTTTGTACCAATGCCTCAAAGTCCTCATAAATTGTTGCAAAAATCGATTCAGATGGCACGAAAAGGAAAGCAGTGTCATGAGTTTCTCCAGGAATCAAATATTTTTGTGCAATATCACGAATATGGACTTCCATATTGGTACGAAATTGGCGTTCTGCCTCTTGACGCTCTTGCGCTGATTCTGCCTTACGCATAGCATTCCAAGCCTCCAGAGGGAATTTAGCATCAACAACAAGAGAAGGGGCTTTATTGGGCATATGAATGAGACAATCTGGGCGCTTTCCATTAGAAAGAACGGCCTGAAAAGCATAAGCATTTGTTGGTAAGGCATCGGCAATAATTGCTTCCATCCGCCCCTGACCGAAAGTACCACGTGTCTGTTTATTGCTTAAAATAGACTGTAACTGAACAACTTGTCCCGTAAGCGATTGAATATTATTTTGTGCCGCATCAATCACTGCTAAACGCTCTTGCAAACGATTCAAATTTTCATAAGTGGATTTAGTCTGTACCTGAAGTGTTTGGCCTAAGCTTGTTGTCATCCCATTGAGTTGCTCACTGAGTGATTTATTCAATTCAGCCTGTCGTTGACCAAAAATTTCCGCCATCGTTTGCATTCGCCCTTGCATTTCAGCTTGTGTTTTCAGCAAGGTAGCCATCTGCATTTGTGCCTCACGTGCGCGTTCAGCAATTTCATTTTCCAAAAATGCTTTTTTTCGATGAGAATGTATCAACATACAAAATGCCAAACAGACAAGTACAAATAAAAACAAAAACATTAGTTTAGAAAAAAACTCACCAGCGAGTATGGAAAAAAACGAATCAAACATAAATTGTAATATAACGCTCTTGTTGTAAAAAAACGCAAGAATCCGTTATTCAATATTGACCAATAACAAACCATTGATTAATCTCTACTTATGCCTATGCCAATGAGATCTTTAATTACTTTACCTGATCCGATTTTACGGGAAGTGTCCAAACCTGTTGAGCAGGTCGATTCAGCTCTCCAAAAACTTGCAGATGACATGTTGGAAACCATGTATAATGCTAAGGGCGTTGGTCTTGCTGCTATTCAAATTGGTATACCGCTACGTATGTTGGTTATAGATGTCTCTGGAAATTCTGAAGATGAGCAGAAAAAACCACTTGTTATTATCAACCCTGAAATTTTATGGCTTTCAGATGAGCGTAATATTTACAAAGAAGGTTGTCTTTCTATTCCTGATTATTTTGCAGAGGTTGAACGTCCTAAACGCCTTTGTGTTCGCTATCAGAACCGTGAAGGAAAACAAACAGAAATTGAAGCAGACGATCTCTTGGCAACTTGCTTGCAGCATGAAATTGATCATTTAGATGGGCGCCTTTTTATTGATTACATTTCAAAGATCAAACGCGATATGGTGATACGAAAATTTAAAAAACGCGCAAAAGAAAAAAACATGCAGGAAGCAGTTTTGTAATGGCTTTACGATTAAGTTTTATGGGAACACCAGATTTTTCTGTTCCTATTTTACATGCTTTATTGGATGCAGGTCATGATGTTGTTGCTGTTTATAGTCAACCCCCTCGCCCAGCAGGACGTCGAGGGCTTAAATTAATCCCCTCCGCTGTTCACACCGTAGCAAAAGAGAAATCTATTCCCATCTTTACACCTCAAACACTTAAAACAATCGAACAACAGGAGAAATTTGCAGCACTTTCTGTTGATGCTGCTATTGTGGTGGCTTATGGACTCCTTTTACCCAAAGCTATTCTCGAAACGCCGCGTTTTGGTTGTTTTAATGCCCACGCTTCACTCTTACCACGTTGGCGTGGTGCTGCGCCTATTCAACGAGCAATTATGGCTGGTGATAAAGAAACAGGTATCATGATCATGAAAATGGATGAAGGACTTGATACGGGGCCTATCGCTCTTTCTCGCTCCATCCCCATTACGGATAACACCACCACTGCTGAGCTTTCAAACAGACTTTCACATATTGGCGCAGAACTTATGGTAGAGACTTTATCCACTCTTGAAAAAGGACGACTTAAACTGACCCCACAATCAGAAGAAGGCATCACCTATGCCGCCAAAATTAGAAAAGAAGAGACCCGCATTGATTGGACAAAACCAGCAGAGTTTATTCATAGGCATATTCGCGCGCTCTCTCCCTCTCCTAGTTGCTGGTGCAATATGAATATCGGTGGACGAGAAGAACGTGTAAAAATTTTTGATAGTCGCTTAACAACAGGTCCTTCTCTTGAAATTGGACGGATAGAACCAGATTCTTTGATTATCCATTGTGGGCAAGGACGGATAGAAATAACCTCTCTCCAAAGATCTGGCGGTAAAATTCTTGATAGCGCAACCTTTTTGCGAGGTGCTCATATTTCTGCTGTTTTTTAAGATGCCACGTTTTAAACTCACTCTTGAATATGATGGTTCAAATTATGCTGGTTGGCAGCGTCAAGCAAAACTTCACACGATACAAGGAGCTCTTGAACAAGCGATTTTTTGCTTTAGTGGACAACAATTGACCATAACAACAGCAGGACGAACGGATGCGGGCGTACACGCTACGGGACAAGTTGCGCATGTTGATTTTGAAAAAAACTGGCTCTCCCATACTGTACGAGATGCGCTCAATGCTCTTTTACGTAAACAGGGAGAGGCGATTTCAATCTTAAATGTAGAAAATGTCCCTGATGACTTTGATGCACGATTTTCCGCAACCAAACGCCATTATCTTTTCAAAATCCTCAATCGTCGCTCTCCACCAGCTTTAAATGCCAAACGCGTGTGGTGGTTGCCAAAGCCTCTTAATGCTGACGCCATGCATGAAGCTGCGCAAAAGCTTGTAGGACAACATGATTTTACAACTTTCCGTTCAGCACATTGCCAAGCCAAAAGCCCTATTCGCACCCTTGAACGCCTCGATATTCAAAGAGAAGGTGAAGAAATTTTTCTTTATGCACAAGCTCGTTCTTTTCTTCATCATCAAATCCGTTCATTCGCAGGAAGCCTCATGGAAGTGGGTATTGGACGTTGGACAGCTCAAGATCTCGAAGCAGCTCTTCATGCTAAAGATCGTAAACGTTGTGGTGTTGTTGCCCCCCCCTCAGGACTTTATTTAACCAAAGTAGAGTATTAATGATCCTTCAAGAGTGAGCGTCTCAAAAGTCGTTAAGGCAGTTTATAAAAAGAACGAATTTCTTCAAAAGCTTCTGCTGCTGTATTAACAAATTTCACAAAATTAACATCAGTAGGAGAGATTGTACCTTGTGCAGACAGATACTCAAAATTGATAGTATTGCTCCAAAATTCTTTGCCAAACAATAAAATTGGTACCTGTTTCATACGCCCTGTCTGTACTAAAGTTAACGTCTCAAACAATTCATCCAGAGTCCCAAATCCTCCAGGGAAAATGGCTAGGGCTTTCGCTCGTACTAAAAAATGCATTTTGCGCATCCCCAAATAATGAAAATTGAAACACAAATGCGGCGACACATACGAATTAGGCTCTTGCTCATGTGGTAAAATAATATTCAAGCCAATCGTTGGGGCACCAACATCACAAGCACCACGATTTCCCGCCTCCATGATTCCTGGTCCGCCTCCCGTAACAACCACAAATTCACGATATTCTGTCGTAGCAGAATAAAGTGAGCACAAACGCGCAAACTCTCTTGCTTCATCGTAATAATGTGACATAGCATGCAAATTTTTCTTTTGTATTTCATTTTTTGCAGCCCACGCTGCTTGCCCAGGTTCAGGAATACGCGCACCACCAAACAAAACAACTGTTGATTGAATATCATATTCTTTAAGGGTTATTTCCGGCTTTAAAAATTCAAGACTAATACGTTGTGAGCGCAGCTCTGGACGCATCATAAAATCTTGATCGGTATAGGCTAAACGATAAGTAGACGAACGCATTTGTGCTGAATTAGAAACTTTATGTATTTGTTGTAGAGCATCCTTCGCATGGAGAAGTGGTGCCCAGTTTTCTTGCTCTGCTTTTCTTTTTTCTTTACAGCTTTTTTTCATACACCTGTCCTACTTCCTCATCGTTTTATTGACTGAACACATTTCTTCGCGTAGTTCATAGAGAATAAATCTTGAAGCTTTCAACTTGTTTAACGGAACTCTCGTCATGACCCATATCACACAACTTGAAATTATTATCGAACAAGCTTTTGATGATCGCGATTCTATCGATACTACCACAAAAGGCGAAATACGTGAGAGTGTTGAACATGCATTGAACCTTCTTGATAAAGGTGAAATTCGTGTTGCAGAACGACACAAAAATGGACAATGGCATGTTCATCAATGGTTGAAAAAAGCGGTTTTACTCTCTTTTCGGCTTAATCCTATGCAAATTATTACTGGTGGAATCAATGGGACACATTGGTGGGATAAAGTTCCTTCAAAATTCTCTGGTTGGCAAGAGGCAGATTTTAAAAGTGCTGATTTCCGTTCCGTTCCTGGAGCCATTGTACGTCATTCTGCTTACATTGCACCCAACGTTATATTGATGCCTTCCTTTGTCAATCTTGGTGCTTTTATCGATGAGGGCACAATGGTTGATACATGGACCACCGTTGGTTCTTGTGCACAAATTGGTAAACATGTCCATCTTTCTGGCGGTGTTGGTATTGGAGGTGTTTTGGAACCACTGCAAGCAAATCCAACAATCATTGAAGATCATTGCTTTATCGGTGCTCGCTCTGAAATTGTTGAAGGCTGTATTATCCGTGAAGGTGCTGTTTTGGGAATGGGAGTCTTTATTGGAAAATCAACAAAGATTATTGATCGTACAACAGGTGAAATTTTTATTGGTGAAGTACCAGCCTATTCAGTGGTTGTACCAGGTTCTCTCCCTGGAAAACCTTTACCAAATGGTGAAGCAGGACCTAGCCTTTATTGTGCTGTTATTGTAAAACGTGTTGATCAAAAAACACGAGAAAAAACATCCATTAATGATCTTTTACGTTCTTAGACACAAGATTAATGCATAATAATATTTCATCGTTTTTTAACTTGAATAATAACCTCGAATACAAGGATTCTCTCATTTCAAATCCTTTCATAGTGAATCAATCACTATCATTTCCTGCTCGTCTCATAAACACTGTTGGTGTATGGGTAAGAAGCACTTTAAGAAAAGAATAAAAATGTCTTTAATGAGTTTTCTCAAGCACCATGTGTCTTTATGACAATAAATATGGTTATGAGTTTTATGTCATTCACGGAAGCTTTACCGTTATACTTTCTACGCACGCTATCGTGAAATGAGGTCGAGTGTATTGAGAGATATTTATTTAAAATACGTGCACAAATATGCAACACAAACGCATTTTGTTTAAAGCATTCTGTTTTACGTGAGAAAGTGACACCATTACGCAATACACAAAAACATGAAGCACGGCGCAATTCTATTTAAAGTGTCCTTTAAACACCTGAACCAATCGACAAAAGCAAAAGCGCAATCAATGAGAGAAAATACTCCTTTTTTCATTATTTGTTCATTTTGAGCGCTTGAATAAATGCTGATTGTGGAATTTCTACTTTTCCAAATTGGCGCATCCGCTTTTTGCCTTCTTTTTGCTTTTCCAAAAGTTTGCGCTTACGCGTAACATCACCCCCGTAACATTTCGCTGTTACATCTTTACGCAAAGCACGAATCGTTTCGCGCGCTATAACTTTACCACCAATAGCCGCTTGAACTGGAATCTGAAACATATGCTGGGGAATAAGATCTTTCAGTTTTTCACACATGGAACGCCCGCGCTTTTCTGCAATCGTGCGGTGAACAAGCATCGATAATGCATCAATAGGCTCTCCATTCACCAAAATAGACATTTTAACTAAATCACCTTCTGCATAATCTGTCATTTGATAATCAAAAGAAGCATAACCCTTTGAGATTGATTTTAGCCGGTCATAAAAATCAAAAACAACTTCATTCAGTGGTAAATCATACGTTACCATAGCACGGGTTCCAACATAGGACAAACCAACCTGTACCCCGCGCCGCTCTTGGCATAGTTCTAAAATTGACCCAAGATAATTATCAGGAGTCATGATTGTCGCCCGAATCCACGGTTCTTCTATGGAAGAAATTTTAACCACATCAGGCATATCCGCTGGATTGTGCAACTCTTTAACAGAACTATCATTCATATTCATGCGATAAACAACCGAAGGTGCTGTCGCGATTAAATCCAAATTAAACTCACGCTCTAATCGCTCTTGAATAATTTCAAGATGCAGAAGTCCCAAAAAGCCACAGCGAAAACCAAACCCCAAAGCCGCAGATGTTTCCATTTCAAAAGAAAAACTCGCATCATTTAAGCGTAATTTGCCCATGGCTGCACGCAAATCATCAAAATCGGCAGCATCAATTGGAAAAAGTCCACAAAAGACAACCGGTTGCGCAGGCTTAAAACCAGGTAAAGCATTTTCACAAGGACGGCGCTCTTCAGTAATCGTATCCCCAACCCGTGTATCTGCTACCTCTTTGATAGAAGCAGTGATAAAACCAATCTCGCCCGGTCCTAATTCATCAACCTGTACCATTTTAGGTGTAAAAACCCCAACGCGCTCAACTGGATATTTTGCTCCTGTACCCATCATACGAATGGTTTGGCCTTTTTTTAAAATACCATCTATCACCCGTACCAAAACAATAACACCAAGATATGCATCATACCAGCTATCAACCAACATTGCTTTCAAGGGATTTGCAACATCGCCTATATGTGGAGGTGGTAATTGTGCAACAATTGCCTCCAAAACATCAGGAACACCCAAACCTGTTTTTGCTGATATTTCTACTGCTTGAGATGTATCAATGCCTATTACATCTTCAATTTGTTCTTTAACACGCTCAGGTTCTGCTGCTGGAAGATCAACTTTATTGAGAACAACAACCAACTCATGGGAATTATCAATGGCTTGATAAACATTTGCTAACGTCTGCGCCTCTACGCCTTGGCTTGCATCCACCACCAACAGAGAACCTTCACAAGCTGCCAATGAACGCGAAACCTCATAAGCAAAATCCACATGACCAGGTGTATCCATAAGATTTAAAATATAGGTTTCACCATTCTTTGCCTTATAGTGTAAACGTACCGTTTGTGCTTTAATAGTAATTCCACGTTCACGCTCAATATCCATGGAATCGAGTACTTGTTCTTTCATCTCACGTGTATCAAGCCCACCTGTTATTTGAATCAAACGATCAGCTAAAGTTGATTTGCCGTGATCAATATGCGCCACGATGGAAAAATTACGAATATAATTACGATCTATTGTCATATAAGGCGATTTAGCAAAGAATAATACAAAACGCAAAGACCAATTATGTTCCGGCTTCTATCAAAATAATATAAACCTAAAAAGCTTCTCAAAACACAACTTTTTATAGCCTAAAAAATGAGGCTTTTGTTTGCTAAATTAAATCCAAGGGTGCTAAAATGATCCTTTCACATCTTATTTGATAACTCATATGCTGTAGTAAGCCGGCACCATCACACACTTTGCCAGCCTCCAATATTACGACGATCCTTTACACTTGAAAAAGTTTATAAGAGATATGCCTTTCTTGTACAGTCTTTACCCACATGCCCCCCACCCACTTGTGATGTGTAAGCAAGTGATTTGGATTGATTTAACATGAAAATGATTTGACGTGAGAAAATTTTACGGTATTCAGGGTTCTAATTCAATGTGAATAGTGCTATATTATAATTATAAATCAATGTATTATCATATTTATATGATGGGCGTGTATATCACTTAGGCTTGCAATAAATTCGCAAGAAATGCTTTTTTATTTGTACGCAATAATCTTCTTTT
The DNA here is from genome assembly GCF_042195105.1 of Bartonella sp. CL436QHHD. NCBI lineage: Bacteria > Pseudomonadati > Pseudomonadota > Alphaproteobacteria > Hyphomicrobiales > Bartonellaceae > Bartonella > Bartonella sp. CL436QHHD. The sequence continues at coordinate 129,628 of NZ_JBHINR010000032.1, forward strand.
TTAGTAATCTTATATAAAATAATATGAATATCGCGGGAGTTTCTTCTCAATTTTTAAAACTTTAGAAATATGCTCTATTGAGTGATGTTTTTATATACTTTTTATATAACTCCTTCCTTCCTCCATTAAGCATAAAGCACACCAATCCTCTTCGATTCATTGGATAACACATTGATTTATAATGATCGTTTATTGTTTTGCGATTTAAATTAAAACTCTGAATATCGCGAGCCTCTCTCATTTTAAATCTTCTCATAATGAATCAATAAATTTTTTGCTTCCCCATTATAAAACAGAGCTAGTGTATGGATAAAAACGTTTAAGAAATGAGTAAAAATGCCTCTCTCTTTCAAATGCCAAAGGCTATCATAATATTGAGAACTGATAAAGAAAATGCTAGTGCCCTTTATTTTAAGTAAAATGATGATGCTCTGTGGTTTTTCTATACTTCATGCGGACTGTCAATGAATATGATGTATATTGAGAAAATTATCTTTTAAAAAACGCTTTAATGTACAACGTTATGGGGGTACTTTGGGCGTTCTATTTTGCATGAGAAGCGTAACTCTATTAAAGGACAAAAGAAATAACGTACGACAGTGCGTAATTCTCATTATTCAAAAACATTACCGTAGATGTTTTTGAAAGTTGTTAAAGCCAAATTTAAACATGATCGTAAAGATGAGCGTTAATTTTTACCTTTATATCACCTCATGCTTTGGCTCAATAAAGGTTGTCTTCCCGTTTCAGAAGTTAGGCAAACAGATACATGCAAAAGCTGGAATAACTTATAGAACTTCTTAATCATCTTAATATTAAAAAAGCTTCAAAAATGAAAACTCTACAAGCAAAAATCTCATGCAATAAAATCATAATAAAAAAATGTATAGCTAATCAATTTTTTTAATTGCTTTATTTTTTTTACGCCATTGTGAAGGTTGTAATTCAGCCACAATTATCCCAATCAGAATAAGCAAACCGCCCAATAAAGCTAAGGGAGATAAATGTTCGCCAGCCAAACGCCCAACAATACCAGCCCATACCGGTTCACCTGCGTAAATGAGTGTCGCACGCGTAGGGGAAATAGACTTTTGTGCCCAATTCATAGCTAATTGAATGATGGCACTCATTAATGCCAATCCTATACCAATATTAAACCACACCCACGAAAATTCAGGGATGCTTTCACCCATCAAAGGCATACAAGCAAATGAAAAAAAACCACTAAAAAATAACTGAATAATGGTTACACGCCGACTATCAACCTTGTTCGCAAAAATTCCGATGAGTATGACTTCTCCAGCAATCGCTAAAGCGCCTAACAAAGTTAAAATTTCGCCTTTTGAAAAATCAAAATTTCCCGGCTTTTGTCCTGAAATAAATACAAGCCCAATAAAAGCGAAAATAATACCAATCCAACAAGCTAAACGGGGAGGTTTTTTAAAAACAATCCATTGCAAGATGGGAACCATCGGTACATAAAGCGCTGTAATAAAAGCTGACTGACTACTAATAATTGTTTGAAGTCCAGCTGCTTGAAAAGCATAACCAAAAAACATGGCTAAACCTATCGCCATCCCAGCGAAAACTTCATAAACAGTTATACCTTTTATAGAGCGCCAAAAAATTACCCCACATATAAGAGATGCAACAATAAAACGAAATCCAACAAAAAACAGAGGACCACTATAGCGTACCGCAATGTGAATGACTAAAAATGTAATGCCCCACAATATTGTCGCAGTAAATATTGCCAATTCTGGCTTACTTAATAAAGGATATTTAAACTGTTTTAGATTCACCATGAAAAACTTTCTCTTCCAATTTTCCCCACAATTTATGAAACAATAAGCGTTCCAACTCCCTGTTCGGTAAACAGCTCTAGTAAAACAGAATGAGGAGTTTTACCATTTAAAATGACAACACCTTCCACGCCATTTTGAAGGGCTTTTATACAAGTCTCTACTTTTGGAATCATGCCTCCTGAAATTGTCCCATTTTTAATAAATTTCTCAGCTTCAGAAACTGTCAATTCTTTTAAAAGTTTACCCTGGTTATCCAAAACACCAGGAACATCAGTGAGAAATAAAAGGCGTTTAGCCTCTAATGCACCAGCAATAGCTCCAGCAAAAATATCAGCATTAATATTATAAGTTTTACCATCGCGTCCTGGAGCCACAGGAGCAAGAACCGGTATCATTTCAGAACATGCTAAAAGATCTAGCAATGTGCGGTCAACTTCAACAGGCTCACCAACAAACCCCAAATCTAAAACACGTTCAATATGCGAATCAGGATCAATGACAGTTTTATAAGCCTTTTCGGCAAAAACCATATTGCCATCCTTGCCGCATAATCCTATTGCCCATTCTCCCTCAGCATTGATGAGAGCAACAATTTCTTTATTTATGGAACCCGCTAAAACCATTTCAACCACTTCAACGATTCGCTCATCGGTTACCCGTAATCCGTTTTCAAATCGCGATTCAATCCCCATTTTCATTAAAATTTCAGCAATTTGAGGCCCACCACCATGAACAACAACAGGATTAATCCCCGATTGCTTTAATAGAGCAATATCACGCGCAAATGCTCGCCCCAAAGCAGGATCACCCATAGCATGGCCGCCATATTTTACCACGACCGTTTCATTTTCATATTTTTGCATATAGGGTAAAGCAGACGATAAAAATGCTGCTTGTTTTTCCAAAACATCTACATCACCGTTTTTAGCATCATCCATCAATAGAGCCTCCTCATCACTTTTTACCATCTCTTAATGAAATTTAGGAAAAGTGAAAACAATAAAACCAAACTTTACTCTACCCACCCCCCTGAAAATCGTCAATTTTCCTCTAAATTACGAAAAAGGAATAGCGAAATGAAATACAAAAACTTCCTTTAAAAATTGACAGCGAAAAATTAAACAAAATAGGCGTAAAAAAACGTCATTATTTTATGATCTTATATATAAAATTGAAAAGCAAAATTTTGAAGCTACGCTGCACATTCAACTCATTATTTTATCCCTATGGATACTTAACAATGAATAGGAATATATACAACCATTGATTTTGTAAGATAAAAATAAAGTTTCTTATAATAATAAAATTAACATATTCCTAAGATAAGAAATCACTCAACTGCTTTATAGCTTATCCCAATAAACTATAACTTTGGTTTTAAAAATTTGACTTTTTCTCAATCATTAAACATGAGGAAATGTCGATTGAACGCTCCTCATGGAGAATCATAATAAGTTGATTTATAATAATAATTTATCTTTTTATATCGTAAAATCGAAAAAAGGCTTTGCAACTTTATCCATATATTGTGATAGCTCTTCAAAAGCATCTTCGTAAAAGCATTTAATTGTTTAGATTACTCTCTTCGTAAGGTTTTATAAAACTTCTCATTTTTCATGATCGGTCATTAAGTTTTTCTTTCTGCATAGCAATACATGCTTGAATTATTCAATGTTTTTTAGAATTGTTAATTCTTTTAATGTATTATTTTAATTATGTTATTTTATGAAAAAAGATTCATTTCGTATACTTCTCTTTCCATATCACTAACAATTTCAATAATATGTCGTGCTGTTTTCTAAGCATATTGTGCTATTTTTTTATTGTATTTATTTTTTCTTTTTAAAGGTAACGTCTTCTATCTTCCCACCAACTTTTTATTATGCCAATAAATTCAATTAAGTGAATTCCATCGAATCTGTTTCCCTACAAGAGAGATACATCGAATACCTCAAAACGTGTTTTGTTATGTCTTCTTTAGCATTAAACACACATTATCTCATTCCACAATTTCTTTGGAACAAAATAAACTTGATTATAGCGTTTTTTATTATCTGGAAGAAGTATTTATGACATCAGAAATACAAAACTAAATCCGCATCTAAAAAGACATGATTACTGCTAAAAGCTAAGATGAGGCATGTAAAAGCTATTCCAAATAAAATAACCCTTATTTTAAAGGAAGCAGTGATTAAAACTATGAAAAATGCCAAAAATAAAATCGGTTATAAGAAGTTGATACTTTATTTGAAAAAGATGGATTGCCTAACAGCTTATTTAGCGTTTCTTGGCAAGCCGCTACCTATTTTATAGTTTTATTATAGAGCCTTTAAAAAGAAACACAAAAAATACTGAATGCATAAAGGCAGTTATCATGACACTGGCAATATTTATTATCAATCACTCAATTGCGTTCTTATATGGATAAGCCCTTTTTAAAATGTCATAGACACTCAAAAATAAGACTTATCCATAAAACTCATGAAATATAAAAACTATCAGCAGCAGGAGTTTATCCTAAATTAGCTGTCTCTCTCTTTTCTTTTCAAGAAAAAATGCTTTTCAAAGACAATGAGATAATAGAAAACTTAATGAAAATAACTTTCCTACAGCTCTCTCTAATTATTCTGAGAACATTCACATATTTTAACCAGAAATATTTTCAAAAAATTCTTTCATACGTGAAAAAAAACCATGTGATTGCGGTGAATTTTCATGATTTGAGAGCTTTTCAAATTTTTGCAACAATTCACGTTGTTCTTGCGTTAATTTCTGCGGTGTCTCAATCGTGATATGGATGTAAAGATCACCCCTTGCTTGCTGACGGCGCAACATGGGCATACCTTTGCCTCTAAGGCGGAATTGACGTCCATTTTGTGTCCCTTCTGGAATCTTAACGCGTGCTTTAACACCATCAAGGTCGGAAACTTCAAACTCTCCTCCTAAAGCAGCTGTTACCATTGAAATAGGAACGCGACAGTGAAGATCTGCTCCTTCTCGCTGAAAAAACTCATGCGGTTTAATGGAAAGGAAAATATAAAGATCACCATTGGGGCCACCACGAATACCAGCATCACCCTCACCAGAAAGGCGAATACGCGTTCCATCTTCAATACCAGCTGGAACATTTACGCTCAATGAACGTTTTTTCTCTATGCGTCGTGTCCCCTGACATTTGGGACATGGATCCGTAATAGTTTCACCACGTCCATGACATGAAGGACATGTTCGCTCAATAGAAAAGAAACCTTGTGCTGCACGCACACGACCAGATCCATGACATATTCCACAAACTTGCGGCTTAGAGCCCTTTCTCGCTCCTGATCCCTCACAAACATCACACGTGACGGAACTGGGAATATTAATTTCTGCAGTTTTTCCTGAAAATGCCTCTTCTAAAGTCACTTCCATATTATAACTCAAATCTGCACCACGTTCGCGACTATCACCACGCTTACGGTGTGTCCCTCCCATAATCTCACCAAAAAAGTCTTCGAAAATATCCGCAAATCCACCACCAGCAGCAAAACCGCCAAAGGGATTTGCTCCCCCTTGACCACCGCTATTTTCAAAGGCCGCATGGCCAAATCGATCATAAGCAGCACGCTTCTGAGGATCTTTAAGAACTTCATAGGCTTCGCCAATTTCTTTGAATTTTCGCTCTGCCTCTTTATCCCCCGCGTTGCGATCAGGATGATATTGCATTGCCAACTTACGAAAAGCAGATTTCAACTTTTTATCATCACATTCGCGAGTCACGCCAAGAATTTCATAATAGTCAACCTTCATCATGTATTCCTGATAATTTTTCTGTCATCCATCTTTATGGATAATATTGCTTTTAATTTATATTTTTAGCAACAAAGTTGCAACTTATCTCAAATAATAAAGCCCAGCCTTATATTTCAAAGGCCGGGTTTATAAATTAATCAACACATATGCTGACACTATTTCTTCTTATCATTAACTTCTTCAAAATCAGCATCAACAACATCATCATTCTTTGCCTCTGTTTCAGTGTCAGCGCTCGCTGCTTGTGAGGCTTCGTACATAGCCTGTCCAAGCTTCATACTGACTTCTGCTAATTTTTGCATCTTTGTTGTTACTTCTTCCGTATCACTGCCTTCAAGCGCAGATTTCAAATCAGATATTGCTGTTTCAATCTGTCCCTTTTCTTCAGCTGATACTTTATCGCCATATTCATTGAGCGACTTTTCAGTTGAATGAATAAGAGCCTCCGCTTGATTTCTAGCTTCAACACCTTCACGGCGTTTTTTATCCTCAGCCGCGTGCTCTTCTGCATCCTTTACCATTTTTTCAATATCAGCATCACTTAAACCACCTGATGCCTGAATACGAATTTGATGCTCTTTACCTGTTCCCTTATCTTTGGCCGAAACATTAACAATACCATTCGCATCGATATCAAAAGTAACTTCAATTTGAGGTATACCACGTGGTGCTGGAGGAATACCAACAAGATCAAATTGAGCCAATAACTTATTATCACTTGCCATTTCCCGTTCACCTTGGAAAACACGAATCGTCACAGCACTCTGATTATCATCAGCTGTCGAAAAAACTTGCGATTTTTTTGTTGGGATAGTGGTATTGCGCTCAATAAGGCGTGTGAAAACCCCACCCAAGGTTTCAATACCCAAAGATAAAGGCGTTACATCTAGCAACAACACGTCTTTGACATCGCCTTGCAATACACCTCCTTGGATGGCAGCACCCATTGCGACCACTTCATCAGGATTAACACCTTTGTGTGGATCCTTACCAAAGAAGCTCTGCACGACTTGCTGAATCTTGGGCATACGTGTCATACCACCTACTAAAACAACTTCGTCAATTTCACCAGCCTTTAATCCAGCATCTTTCAACGCAGCTTTACAAGGCTCGATGGTACGCTGCACTAAATCGTCAACGAGAGATTCAAATTTTGCCCGAGTCAATTTCATTGTTAAGTGCTTGGGACCTGATTGATCTGCCGTGATAAATGGTAAATTGATTTCTGTTTGCTGTGACGAAGAAAGCTCAATCTTTGCTTTTTCTGCCGCTTCTTTTAAGCGCTGTAAAGCTAATTTATCATTTTTCAGATCAATTCCTTGCTCTTTTTTGAATTCATCTGCAAAATAACCAACTAGGCGCATATCAAAGTCTTCACCACCTAAAAACGTATCTCCATTGGTTGATTTAACTTCAAAAACGCCATCTCCAATTTCAAGAACTGAAATATCAAATGTACCACCACCAAGATCGTAAACTGCTATTGTTTTTCCGTCTTTTTTGTCCAAACCATAAGCTAAAGCAGCAGCTGTTGGCTCATTAATAATCCGTAAAACTTCAAGTCCAGCAATTTTACCCGCGTCTTTCGTAGCTTGGCGTTGCGCATCATTAAAATAAGCAGGAACCGTAATAACGGCTTGTTCAACTTTTTCACCAAGATAAGATTCTGCTGTTTCCTTCATCTTTTGCAAAATCATAGCTGAAATTTGCGACGGAGAATATTTCTTTCCCGCTTCTTCAACCCATGCATCACCATTGTCACCTTTAACAATTTTATAAGGCACAAGTGCTTTATCTTTTTCAACCATAGGGTCATCAAAACGGCGCCCTATCAAACGTTTAACTGCAAAAACTGTCCCTTCAGGATTTGTCACCGCCTGCCGTTTAGCAGGCTGCCCAACAAGACGCTCCCCCCCATCAGTAAAGGCAACAACGGAAGGTGTTGTTCGCGCTCCTTCTGAGTTTTCAATAACTTTTGCGTTTTTGCCATCCATAACAGCCACACAAGAGTTCGTTGTCCCCAAATCAATACCAATTACTTTTGCCATATTATAATCTCCATTCAGCAAGCTACCTCAACCTTCATAAAGCATCTTTTTAAGATAGCTCCTCATAACACCTAAAGCCCGTATATTGCTTCAAGCAACATAAATAATAATAAACTGCAAGTCGCAACAAGCCTTGCTGCCTCGTATATAAGAACAGGCTTTTATTGCTACAAGAGAATAATGAGAGAAACATCTCTAAAATAAAAAATTTATTTTAAAATAGGCACTCTAATGACCCATAAATACCATATTTATGAGAGACTTGAGATCATAATATATTTTTCTTGCAATTCTCAACAAATATATCTTTCTATAAAAATTAAAAAAATAAAAGAGCGATTGCACTCTCGCTCTTGATCTTCTCATCATTGATAAAATGATACTCCCGTAAAAGCTTTTTAAAAGGCGAATAATTTATATCACGAATATTATAAATTTTTCTTGGACTAAAATAATCATCATATCTAATACTCACATCTGTAAAGGTATTATCCATCGATCTCCTTTCAAAAATTCTCCTTCTAACGGTCTCATTGTTTGCGGTTATTTGAAATCTATGCTTTAAACTCACCTAAAGCGTTTTTTCTTAACTATATAATTTTGAACTTTGAAAATATATAAAAATGCCTCTGTATAAACGCTTTAAAATGCCAAGAGCTGTCATAATATTAAAATTGGTAAAGTGGTTGATGATTGTTCTATATTATATTTATTAAGCAAAATAGTAGTGCATCATAGATTTTATACCATTTACAAATATTATTTATGAGATGAACACGGAAGCGTTGAGAGGTGTGTTGTCGTTGTAAACCTTACTGCCTTCCTTTAAAATCAAATAATTCTATGATTTTTATTCTCATATTCAAATCAATTTCATTTTAGTATTTCTTTCTTTTATTTTAAATAAAAGCTCTGCTAAAATAAAAAAATATTCAAAGTGTGAATCTTATGAAGGAGGGTAAATCAATGATGACATCTATTATTAAGAAAATAACAAATCTCATCTTTAAGAATATAATCCATACACAATATCCATACAAAAAGGTTATCATAAATATCGTGTGTGCTCTTCTCTTTGCTGGTATAACCCTGCCAGCAGGTGCTCAGCAATATAAACTTGGCGACATAGAAATTCTCAATCCTTGGACACGAGAAACACCTAAAGGTATAAGAGTTGGTAGCGGTTATCTCTATATTATTAATCACAGTAATACCCCAGACCGTTTGGTTTCTATTTCCACAAACGGAGTAAAAACAACAGAGATACACTCTATGGCTGTCGTTAATGATATTATGAAAATGGAAAAAATGCACAATGGCATTGAAATTCCGGGAAATGGAGAAATCACGCTTAAGCCTGGCGGTGATCATATTATGTTTATGGGGCTTTCAAAACCATTCAAGTTAGGTGATAAAATTAGCGCAAAATTGACATTTGAGAAAGCAGGAACCATTGATGTTGATTTCTCTGTAAACGCTATGAAAGTACCATCACCTTCTAAATCCTCTCTTGTTCACTAAGCTCCTTTTATATAAATACACAATAAATACACACTTTATAAAATGAAGGAGCGTGAATTTTTTACGCTCCTTTATTTTTTGTTTAATGCCATCAGTAAAAAATTATCCTCTTTGATGAATTAACTATGGTCAATTTCAGGAATACGTATAACTTGTCCAGGATAAATTTTATCGGGAGATTTTAGCATTGGCTTATTGGCTTCAAAAATAAATGTGTTTTTATTACCTTGCCCTTTTCCATAAACCTCTTCAGCAATTTTCCAAAGATTATCACCAGATTTAACCTCATAAAAGCGAGAAGTTTTTCTAGGCGTTGTATCTATAACCTTTAATTGATCAACATCTACAGAAGAGATACCTTGTGAATTGCCAACAACCAGCAGTGCTTTTTCAAGTGTTTCCCTGTCTGGAACTTCACCGCTTAAAATAGCTTTACCGTCTTCAACTTGAATATTGACTTTTTCTGTACCGAGTTGAAAATCATCAAATGCTCTTTTAAAATCCTTTTCTTTTGGTTCATGGTCCCCAATACCTAACTTTTCCCCTACAGTTTTAATAAAATTAAAAAATCCCATTACGACCTCCTTTCGTGTAGCAGAAACAAATTTTTGTGCATATATTGCCACATTCTTTTCTTTGCTCTTAAAACACATAGGCAGATTTTCTAAACTTCAACAATCAAAACTACATCTGTTCAATTATGAGACAAATACAATAATAAACTTTGTAATAAACCTTGATAAAAAAAGCCTTTATGAAAATTTTCTCTCAAATGAAGGGATCTTAATAGACGTAGAAACATTATAAATTATGAAAGCAAAACAAGATTTTACAGTAATGACAAAAGGTTTTTTACTTTGCTACAATTTGTATCATATTTGTTTTGCAAAAAAAATATGAACTCCCATATAAATAAGTGTGGGTAATTTGCTACCACAGCAATAGAAAGGTCTAAGAAACCATGAAAGATACACCAACAATCACACAAACGATTGTACTTGTTGATGATGATCGCAATATTTTGACATCTTTATCTTTTGCGCTTGAGACAGAAGGATATCGGGTTGAAAGCTATACAGATGGAGCATCTGCACTCAAGGGTCTCACACTTCACCCTCCACACTTAGCTATTTTTGATATTAAAATGCCCCGAATGGATGGGATGGAACTTTTGCGTCGTTTGCGTCAAAAATCTGATCTTCCAGTTATTTTTCTCACCTCTAAAGATGATGAAATTGATGAATTATTTGGTCTCAAAATGGGAGCTGATGATTTTATTACTAAACCTTTCTCCCAACGTCTTCTTATTGAACGCGTGAAAGCTATTTTGCGCCGTTCTAATGCACGTAACCAACCGCTTTCTACAGGAACTTCTTCCACCTCTTCTCTCAAACGTGGAGATCTTGTGATGGATCAAGAACGCCATACCTGTACATGGAAAGATAAACCTGTTATTTTAACCGTTACGGAATTTTTGATTCTGCAAACCTTAGCACAAAGACCAGGAGTTGTAAAAAGTCGTGATGCTTTAATGGATGCTGCCTATAGTGATCAAGTCTACGTAGATGATCGCACCATTGATAGTCACATTAAACGTCTGCGTAAAAAGTTTAAACAAGTGGATGATGATTTTGCAATGATTGAAACACTTTATGGTGTAGGTTATCGTTTCCACGAGGTATAAAACTACTTTGTCGCAAAAATTTGAACGGCAATCAAATCGATGACAGACAATTCTCAACTGGAAACTTTACAAAAAACAACCGTTAATGGTACATCCTCAACGCCATTTCTTATGTTTTCTCGTTTGCATCTTCGAATACAACGTCTCTTTAGACAATTGCTTTTTTCCAGCCTTACACGTCGCATTGTTATATTAAACATTGCTGCCCTTGCCGTTTTAGTTACAGGCATTTTATACCTTAACCAATTTCGCGATGGTTTAATTGAAGCAAAAATTAAAAGTTTATGTACCCAAGGAAAAATTATTGCTGGGGCTATTGCTGCTTCTGCAACAGTAGATACAAATTCTATCCTCATTGATCCCCAAAAACTCTTAGAGTTACAGACTGGTGAAAGCGTTACACCAGCCCCTCAATCAACCGATTCTTGGGATTTTCCTATTAACCCTGAGCAAGTTGCCCCTCTTTTACGGCGTCTCATCACACCTAAAACGACAAGAGCACGTATCTATGATCGTGATGCTACTCTCCTTCTTGATTCGCGCGTTCTTTATTCTAGTGGAGAAGTTTTTAGTTATGATTTACCCCCACTTAAAACAGAACAAAACATGTGGGATCGCCTTACTTCATGGTATTCAAGCGCATTTTATGGTAAAGGTATTGCTCTTGACAGAGAACAAACAAAAACCAGTGGTATTGCTTATCCAGAAGTGTACCGCGCATTAAACGGATCTCTTGCTACGGCAAAAAGACGCAACAGACAAGGGCAATTAATTGTTTCTGTTGCCGTTCCTGTTCAACGCTATCGCGCAGTGGTTGGAGCTCTTCTTCTTTCAACCACTGGTTCCGATATTGATAACATTGTAAAAGGCGAAAGATTGGTTATCTTTAAAGTTTTTGCCGTTGTAGGTAGCGTACTTTTGGTTCTTTCTCTCTTTTTGGCCCATACGATTGCCCATCCATTAAGTAAATTATCTGCCTCGGCTAATCGAGTGCGTAATGGCAATAATCAGCGTGTAGAAATTCCTGATTTTTCAATGCGTGAAGATGAAATTGGTCACCTTTCAACTTCTATTCGTGATATGACCAATGCCCTTTATATGCGTATTGAAGCCATTGAACGCTTTGCTGCTGATGTAAGCCACGAATTAAAAAATCCTCTCACCTCTCTACGCAGTGCTGTTGAAACGCTCCCTCTGGCTAAAAATGAAGAAGCACAAGAGAAATTGCTTGAAATTATTCAACATGATGTGCGCCGCCTTGATCGGTTGATTACAGATATTTCTGATGCATCACGGCTCGATGCAGAGCTTGCACGAGAAACCGCAGAGATTGTTGATATGACACCGCTTTTGGAAAGTCTTGTTCATGCTGTTCAGGAAGTGTATCGTAATACGCAAACCATTGATATAAGCCTTAATATTGTCCCACGTCCTCATGGAAAAGCCTATCTTGTATTGGGACACGAACTCCGTTTAGGACAAGTGATTTCAAATCTTCTTGAAAATGCGCGTTCTTTTATTCCTCGGAATCGTGGCAAAATTTGCATTACTATGAAAAGTCATGCTTCAACCCTTATTTTAACCATTGAAGATAATGGCCCAGGTATTCGTTCAGAAAATATTGAACGCATTTTTGAACGTTTTTATACAGATCGACCAAATGAAGATGCTTTTGGGCAAAACTCTGGACTTGGCCTTTCTATTAGTCGGCAAATCATCGAAGCTCATAATGGGACAATTACAGCCGAAAATATTATTGATCCTACACTTGGGAAGTGTAAAACTGGTGCACGTTTTACTATTATGCTTCCGCTTGCTAAATAAATCTTTTATCCAAAGTAAAAGACATGAAAACAAAATGTGAAATACTCCACGCAAATTGCCTTCAACTAGGCGGCAAGGGGCTGTTAATTATAGGTCCATCGGGATCAGGAAAATCAACCCTCACCCTTTCTTTGCTTGACCGCGCTGAGTGGTCAAAACGTGAAGCGAAGCTTATCAGTGATGATTATACAATGTTGCGTGCGGAAAATGGAAAGCTTCACGGATACACTCCCGATAATTTAGAGGGCGGCATCGAGATTCGTGGCGTTGGTCTTTATATGATAGAATTTGAAAAGCACACAATTATCGATTGTGTTATTTTTCTCGGTCCGGAATATGAACGTTTTTCCACAAATAAAACTTTTCAATTTGAAAATTTGCACATTCCTCTTTTAAAACTTCCCTCTCTTCGTGAAGCCGATTGTACCGCCATTTGTCAAGCTATTGAAGCATTTTTGTTTAAAAAAATATGGCAAAAATCTGTCTAATTTTTTTCTAAAGATAAAAAAATCACAATTTTTGCCTTTTTTTTGCAAATTTTTCTTGGCAGCAAGATAAAGCCTTGTACAATGTCTTTCCCACCAATATGGTTGGGTCTTATTAGTTAACAGGAGTTTGCGTAAATGATTGGACTCGTGCTTGTAACGCACGGTGAGCTGGCTGTCGAATTTTTACATGCCGTGGAACATGTTGTTGGAGTACAAGAAAAGTTCGCAACAATATGCGTTTATCCCGATGACGATATAGATCAGCGCCGAGGTGATATTATAGCCGCAGTAACCGATACAGATACGGATCATGGCGTCATCATATTAACAGATGTGTTCGGTGGAACACCATCAAATATAGCTATTCCTGCTATTGAAAAAGGACGCGTTGAAATGATTGCGGGTGTTAATTTGCCCATGCTTATTAAACTGATTTCTATTCGCAAATGTCCGGATATTTCATTATCAGACGCGTTAAGAATAGCACAAGAAGCAGGGCGTAAATATATTAATGTACCAAGTATGATTAGCGGATAATAAAATACCAATGTTTTCCAAAGATACCCTCCCATGTATAAGTCGTCATTTCAATATCTGTAATAAACGTGGGTTGCATGCACGTGCTTCTGCAAAATTTGTACAAACTGTTGACAATTTTAATGTTACTGTTGAAGTTGAAAAGGACGGGAAAATTGTTGGCGGATCATCAATTATGGGACTTATGATGCTAGCGGCTTCATCCGGTTGCAACCTCACCATTCGTGTTTCAGGACCAGAAGCAACAGATGCTCTTAATGCTCTTGAAAAGCTCATCAATAACAACTTTGGAGAGGAAAACTAGTGCTTTTTCATCATAAACAAAGATGATAATTCTTAGAAAATAGGAACTTTCCATCATTATTTTGAATTTTAATTTCTCTTCCCGCTTTTATACCAATATTCATATCCATTATAGATTGGTATAATTATCATAAATGTAAAAGCTTATAGTAATTTTGTTATGCTGGTTTTTTCTTCCTTTCCTAACATTATTTGACCAATTTGAATAGTTTTGCGTATTATGGCTATTCCCCGACTTAATCATATAATTAAATCTTTACAGAAAAGAGAACTCTTCACCTTGTATTAGAATATGCTTTATTTTAGGCTAAAGATAAATGTCAAAATAATTTCGCACATCAACAATCTATCAACTTTTCTTATTTTCTGCTAACTTTGTAGCATTTATAATACACAAGTAATCTTCCATTGCACATCATTGTGATACAGATCATGAAAACGCAATTCTTATCAATGTCATAACCATTTTCTTAAAACGAATAAGCTTTGTACGCTCATAATTATAGTAAGCATTTTTTAGACATTCTTTTTCTATACTATTGCCTTGTTTTATGTGGTACGTGCCCCGCCCTTATTATCTATATTGCGCTTGGGATAGCATCTTTCATTATAAGGAGATAATATCATGGGTCGTCTATTTAGTGCTCTCCAGATTCCTCAACAAACAACAAAAGCCCTCGTATCATTGCAAAATGGCTTACCAAAAGCGCAATGGATCAACCCGCAAAATTTTCATGTCACCTTATCTTTTTTTGGCGAAGTTGAAAGTTCTACAGCAGATGAAATTATGCATACCTTTAACACTATAGAACTTCCTTCTTTTACGCTACAGATAAAGGGTTTTGAAGTTTTTGGTTCAGAAAATGCTCCCCATTCTCTTGTGGTTCGCATTGAACCTTGTGAAAAGCTTACTCTTTTACATGAAAAGATGCAATATATTCGGAATAAATTAGAGTTAAAGCCTGATGAAAGACTGTTTATTCCGCATATCACTCTTGCACGAATATTTGATATTAATCTTAAAGATCTTTCTTCTTATCTATCTTTTCAAGATGATTTTTTTGTCCCTCCTTTTGAAGTTGATCATTTTGTTTTATTGTTATCGGCCTCTCCCTTAAATAAGGCTCCCTATATTGTAAAAGGAAATTGGCCACTTCAAAAATAAAAGGGTGTTTGTCACACCCTTTAAAAACTCTTTGAGAAAAGACCCTATATATATGAAACTGCAGGGAATACTGCATTTTACGATAGAGGTTTGTTATTGATGTGTTTTAAGCCGAATCAGCTTCAACAGAAGCTTCTTTTGCTCCTCCTTTAGCTACACCCACTATAGCTGGACGTAACACCCTTTCCCCGATAATATAACCTGCCTGAACCACTTGTTGAACAGTATTATCTGGAACATCAGCATTGGGAATTTCAAACATCGCTTGATGAAAGTGAGGATCAAATTTTTGCCCCTCTGGATGAATTTTTTGCACCCCATGACGTTCTAATGCTGCCATCATGGCACGTTCAGTCATTTCAACGCCTTCTGCCAATGATTTCAAACCAGCATCACTCTCCCGTGCACCTTCTGGAATAGCTTCCAAAGCACGATTGAGATTGTCAGAAACCGATAACATATCCCGTGCAAAATTAGCAATGGAATAAGCTCTTGCATCCGCCACATCTCGCATAGTACGGCGTCGAAGATTTTCCATATCTGCAACAAGACGTAAAAGCTGATCTTTCAGTTCTTTATTTTCATCCTGCAAAGACGCTAAAAGATCACTAACCTCATTGCTTTCTGTTTCAACGACTTCGTGTTCCTCTGTTTTATGTGTTTTTAAAAATTCATCGGCTGCCTGTTTAAGTGTATTACGATCAGCTGGATTTTTTAAATCACAATTTTCAAATGAAGCGTCAGTAAATTTGTTTTTTTCATCAGACATAAAAATTTTATTCCTTCATAAGATTCGTTATTCTCGATATCGAAATTCTACAGACAAAAATCAAGGGGTAGCGATGTATATAATACAATGAGCTTTTATAGTACAAATACTTACTTGCATCGTTTTAACGCAATAACTGTGACACAAGTTGAGCTGTATAATCAACCATGGGCACAATCCTTGCATAATTAAGCCGTGTAGGACCAATAACACCTAAAGCACCAATGACTCTTTGTTGTGAATCTCGATAAGGTGCTACAACTAAAGAAGAACCAGAAAGAGAAAATAATTTATTTTCTGAACCAATAAAAATTCTAACCCCAGAACCTTCATCCGTTAAATCGAGAAGCTGTGCCATACTCTCGCGCGTTTCAAGATCATCAAACAAATGGCGTAACCGTTCTAAATCTTCTTCTGCTTTTACATCTTCAAGTAAATTGCTACGCCCGCGAACAATGAGGTGTATTTTATGATCAGCATCTTCTCCTCCCCAAAGAGCTAATCCCGTTTCAACAAGATGATGTGATAAATCATCAAGTGCGGCCCTTGTTTCTGCGCATAAGCGGGCAATTTCCCCTTTAGCTTCACTCAATGTACGCCCTTGAATATGGGCATTGAGAAAATTCGTTGCTTCCGTCAATTGTGCATGGGTAACCCCTTCTGGTAAATGAACAATACGATTTTCAACTTCACCTTGTTGAGTCACCAAAACGGCAAGAGCGTGCTCCCTATCAAGGCGCACAAATTCAATATGTTTCAATGTTCCTTCTTGTTTTGTTGCTAAAACAAGCCCTGCCCCACGTGAAAGATCTGAAAGAACTCGGCTTGCTTGAACAAGAAAATGTTCAACCGATTGTGCATGACCAGCCTCTTTGACTTGCATTTCAATATTTTCTCGCTCTTCGTTTGGCAAATCACCCGCTTCCATAAATGCATCAACAAAAAAGCGTAAACCTGATTGTGTCGGCATTCGACCCGCAGAAACATGTGGTGCATAAATCAAACCGAGATGTTCAAGATCACTCATCACATTGCGAATCGTCGCAGGCGATAATGTCTGTTGTAAAAGCCGCGAAAGATTACGTGACCCTACAGGTTCACCATCATTAAGATAAGCTTCAACAATATGGCGAAAAATATCACGCGAACGTTCATCAAGATATTTTAGTTCATTATCAATAGTTTTGTGCTTCATCACAATTGTTTCACTACTTTTAAAATCCTCATCTCTTATATAAGTTTTGTCAAGGTTTGGTCAAATAGTCTAAAGTAGTATAAAAATATATTATCCTATTGAGCTGTAAAATGCTACCTTTCAGAGTGATGCTTGATAAATTACGCAGGAAATATTTTTTGTTAGAGTGTGTGAGAAATATTTAAGATAAGAGTTGATCTGTAAAGTGGTCTGCTGTAGGGACTTATCAAGAGAATCTAGATTGATTAAAAACCGCTGTAGATAGAAAATTTCACCCTTTAGAGCAAGCAGGAAATTGGAAATTTACCATAAAAATGCTATCATAAATAAAGACATGTCTTTCATATCTTTGCAAGGTTATCTTCATACAAGATAAAAAATTTTATTGGAATAAAATATCATTAAACGTGTAAAATAATCATATCATGTAAAATGTGTGTGTATGAGCATTAAAGTCGGTTTTTAGCACAAAAATAATTCCCCTTTCATTTTTGGAGAAATCTATATGAGAAGCATAGCAGATAAAAAACTTGTCATTGCTACACATAACACCGGAAAATTGCATGAAATCACTACTTTAATTACGCCTTTCGGTTTAATAATACAATCGGCAAAAGAACTGGGCTTGCCAGAACCAAAAGAAACGGGAAAAACATTTGAAGAAAATGCTTATATTAAAGCTTTTTCAGCAGCAAAAAAAACAGGACTTCCTGCCCTATCTGATGATTCAGGCTTAGAGGTAGATGCATTGGAGGGTGCGCCAGGCGTTTATACCGCTGATTGGGCAATTCAAGCCGATGGTACACGTAATTTTCCAAAAGCTATGAAAAAAATAGAAAATGAACTCCAAAAAGTCGGAGCACGAGAAAAAAGTCAACGGAAATGCCGTTTTATATCCGTCATTTGCATTGCATGGCCTGATGCTCATGCAGATTACTTCCGTGGATGCGTTGAAGGAACGTTCATTTGGCCTCCACGGGGAGATAAAGGCTTTGGTTTTGATCCTATTTTTTTACCCGATGGATGTGAAAATACCTTTGGAGAAATGTCAACAGAGCAAAAACACAACTGGAAACGTAATGATATTCCCCCTCTTTCACATCGCGCACGTGCTTTCAAACTTTTGGCAGAAAACCTTTTAGCATTCTCATGAAAGAACCTTTTGGCATTTACATTCATTGGCCCTTTTGTGCAGCTAAATGTCCTTATTGTGACTTTAATTCGCATGTTCGCATCCATGGTGTTGATCAACCACGTTTTGTCACCGCCTTTAAGCGCGAAATAGAAACGCAATACCACAAAATAGGCCCACGCCATATTACAAGTATTTTTATTGGTGGAGGAACCCCTTCCCTTATGGAGCCGCAAACTGTCGATGCCCTATTGCAAGCACTTGCAAAAAAATGGGTAGTCGATGATAAAGTTGAAATTACATTAGAAGCTAATCCATCCAGTGTGGAAGCAGAGCGCTTTCGTGGATACCGTGCGGCAGGTGTTAATCGCTTATCTCTAGGGATACAAGCGCTCAATGATAAAGCATTGCGCAAACTTGGCCGACTCCATAATGTGGAACAAGCTCTTTGTGCCATTGCTTTAGCACGGCAAATTTTTCCACGTTTATCTTTTGATCTCATTTATGCCCGCCCCGAACAAACCCTTGAACAATGGAAATCTGAACTTGTACAAGCAATTGATTTAGCAGCGGACCATCTTTCTCTTTATCAATTGACGATCGAAGAAGGAACCGCCTTTAAACGGCTTCATGATGCAGGAAGACTTATCCTTCCCCCATCAGAGCTAGCAGCAGATCTGTATCATCTTACTCAAGAAATAACGGCACTACATGGACTTCCTGCCTATGAAATCTCAAACCATGCAATGCCCGGTGCCGAATCAGCACACAATCTTCTTTATTGGCGTTATCACCAATATGCAGGCTTTGGTCCAGGAGCACATGGACGTTTCATTGAGCACGCATCGAATCATTCCTCTTTCTGTTCAAAAACATTGTCATCACACCTTGAAAACCGCGAACGTTATGTCACAATAAATGAAAAGCATCCCGAACAGTGGCTTAATTTGGTAGAAACAACAGGACATGGCTGTATTGAAACGGAACATTTAACCACTGAACAACAGGCAAATGAAATGCTCCTTATGGGATTACGCCTTTGCGAAGGCTTAGAACTTATACGCTATGAAACCTTAAGCCCTAAACGTATCCCAATGGAAAAACTGATCGATTTACAACACCAAGAATTGATAGAAATGGTGGATAACCAACGCTTAAAAGCAACAACCAAAGGACGTATTGTTCTTGATCACATCATCAGCCAACTTGCAAATTAAAGTTTTTATAACAACATACTTATTTTAATCATAATTATCATTTTTCATAGCAAGGTGAAATTAGAATATTGTGAGCTTCTCTCATTTCAAAACTATTTATAGCAAGTTAGTTATCGCCATTTGCTTACACCTTAAAAATAGAGAAGCATGTGGATAAAAACTATAAAAAAGGAGTAAAAAGGCCTCTTATGAACACTCTTAAGTGCTAAAAGCTATTGCAATATTTTGAGCTAGAAAGTGTATGGTGCTCTAACTTTATTTTTCATAAACATAAAGATGGGGAGGCATTATAGATTTTATATTACAACATTCATAAGCACCGTAGTAGCACAAATGTGACAAACATTGAGAAAATTTCTCTAAAACAAATACGTGAATGCATAACACGATAATGTATTTTTTCTTTATGAAATCGTGGCACCATTAAAAGAACCATAGAAATAAGCATGAAACCATGCATCAATTTTTGATTATGTAAAAAGATCTTACTCTATTTACTTTTGAAAACCGTAAAGCCGAATAAAAAAGAAAGTAAAAAAGCACGCTGATTTTCACCTTTATACCTTTATATTTTTCCTCAATGAAATTGTATGTCTGTTTCAGAGATTATAAAAAATAGATATACGCAATACTTTTATCCTATTCTGGCATGTAAAAGCGGTTATCGCAAAAAGTACTGAACCAATATTTATTTGAGATACGCGGCTGTATGATTGGTATTGATTTATAGGTCACAGCAAAATCACGAGCTTTATTAAACAAATAATGCACTCAAATGGCAAATATACCCGATATGAATCGAGATTGCTTTGTTAGCGAGCGAAACGACGTTAATCCCATATAATCTTACTTGTATGCATAATGCTTATGAGTATCTGTACGCGTCCTTTAAGGTTATTTTATTAAAAAATTGAGAATAATACTAGGACAATCCTTGGCTCAAGAAGTCAACGTGCTGCTACAAAAAATTCTGTGTATCTTTATCATAACCAAGATTAAAGCTGATTAAATAAGCTCACCTTCTATCTCGTAATGATTTTGCAACGGAAGTTCTTGGGGACAAAAAAAGCATGGCAAAATATATGAAATAAAACAAACTTAAAGCGCTTTTCCTATAGGCTTTATTCTAAGAGAGTCTAATTGGAACAAGAAGTACCTTTTATGAGAGTGCAGAAAACATATCAAAACATGAGCTGTGAATGAGCGCATTTATGTTGTACGAACTTTTTACAATAGCAGCATGTTTTTGTGTGTCTTTATGGCTTCAACCTGTCATCACACAATGATGATATAATATTCATTGTTTTCCATATATGATTGCGTGTGACTTCCTTTCTACACTTTAAAGAACGAATATTTTCAATCCAATATGGTCTAAACAGTTCTACTTCTTCAAGCAGGTCTCTCTTGGCTTTCCAATTATGTAATTCACTTAACTAAAAACTCTACAGGCAAGAATCCCAACTTAAGAATATTCATCACTTACTCTAAAACCACTTAATATATTAAGTCTTACGAGACTCATATCACCACACCTTAAATGTCAATATCTTATAGCTCAACAAGATAAAGGTATTTTTGAACCAAAAATCTTTTCTTTATGCAAAAAATTCAATAATAAAACGCTCATAAATAGCAGTAAGAGTTTCCACTGCATCAAGGGCCACACACTCATCTACCATATGCATCGTTTGCCCTGGTAAGCCAAATTCAATCACTGGGCAATAATCCTTAATAAATCGCGCATCTGAAGTACCACCAGAAGTGGAACATTCTGGTATATTCCCTGTTACACTTTTAATAGCATTGGATAAAGTTTGAATGAGTTTATCATTTTTGGTCAAAAAAACATCTCCTAAACTTGGAATCCATTCAAGCTGATAAGAGGGATATTGGTCACCATTGTTTTTTGATTGCACCAAAGCAAGACGCTTTTCAATTTCCTTCATCAGTGTTTCTTTTGTCCAAAGATCATTGTAGCGTATATTAAAATGAACTGTTGTCTGCGCTGGGATAACATTGACCGCTAAATTACCGGTATCGATGCTTGTTAGCTCTAGATTACTGGGTTGAAAATTCTCTGTCCCTTTATCTAAATCAGTTTGTGTCAATGCTTGAATAAGCTTACTTGCCAAAGGCAAGGGATTAGTAGCCCGCTCTGGAAAAGCAACATGACCTTGGCGACCTTTCACGGTAATGATACCAGAAATCGATCCGCGGCGACCGATTTTGATGACATCCCCAACAGTCTTTACACTTGTTGGTTCCCCCACAAGAGCCGCAGTCCATTTTTCGCCTTTTTTTTCTGCCCATTTGAGAAGTTTGACGGTACCATTAACAGCAGGTCCCTCTTCATCACCGGTAATCAAAAAACTTACCATTCCTTTAATGGATCGTTTCTCAAGAACTCGCGCTAGCGCCGCAATAAAACAAGCGATTCCGCCCTTCATATCAACAGCACCCCGCCCATATAATTTCCCCTGATCTATGACAGCTTCAAAAGGTGAATAAGTCCAATCTTCCAATGCACCTGGTGGTACGACATCTGTATGACCCGCAAACATAAGATGGGGTCCTTCATTTCCCATTTTTGCATAAAGATTTTCAACATTATCTGTATTTTTATCCGTAAAAATAGGGCGCTCGACGTGAAATCCCATTTTTTTCAAAAATTGTTCCAAAGTTGATAAAGCCCCCGCTTCATGAGGTGTAACAGAAGGACAACGGATAAGTCTCTTTAGTAGCTGAAGTGGATCTGTAAGAACAGGCATAAGGTCCCTTCCCATTTTTTATAAGTCATCGGAACTTAAGGTTATTACGCTGAATTACAAAAAAGATAAAGAAAAAACATTGAAGACACTCAGCAAACCAAGCAGGGGAGAACAATCGTGCTGAGAGCTTCAATGGCTTCCTCATTATAAATGAGCAAGCACACACACAACAAAACACTCAACAAAAAGTTCCGTTAAATGTTGCCTTCATTTGAAAGTTTTTTACGCCTCTAAATTATATGAATCAAAATTAATTGCTTGCAATCTATGGGCATTTTCCTTCAACCAAGCACGGTACGTTTTACTATCAGGACATAGCTCTTCACAAAGAGCCCAAAATCTTGGTCCGTGATTCATTTCAACAAGATGAGCAACCTCATGAGCAACAACATATTCCACAACTTCTTTTGGTGCCATAACAAGGCGCCAAGAAAAAGAAAGACGCTTATCTATTGAACAAGATCCCCAACGACTTCTCGTATCTTTATAACAAATTGATTTGACTTTACGCTCTACTTTATGGGCATAATGTGCCACCAAAGGTGTTATAATAAGTGCTGCTTGTTTTTTCAAAACGTCAGCAATGCGTCTTGGGAGGTATTCTAATTGACCATAAACAATAATTTTAGGTCCTTGCTCCGCATCTGCTGTAAGGATTTCTGTTACCCCACGCCCTTCTCTATGCTTTATGGTATGGGAAACACCTAATAAAGGAATCATTGCCCCCTCTTTGAGATAAGCATTTTCATGAGAGATTTGTAAACGAGCAAGACGTGCCTCAATCCAAGATCGATGCTTTTCAATAAAACTTTGAATCGTACAGAGACTTATCGCTGGTGGTGTTGTTACACAAATCTCTTGACTGCTGGCATCAATACGTAAGGTAAGACGGCGTGCATACTTATTTTCCCGCACCCGTACAGGTACAGAGCGATCAGAAAAAATAAAATGCTGTTTAGAAATGCTCATATATTTTTATCTTCATCAATAAATGTACCCCTTATTTTGCATTAATCTGATTAATAAAAGATCTCAATACTGTTTCAAGGCAATCTAAATCTTGTGGACGAGAAAAGCGATGATCAGCATCACGAACAAGTGTCAACGTTACATCATGGAGAGGTAAATGATCAAGTAAAGTCAATGTATGCTGATAGGGAATATCTTCATCTTCCATCCCTTGTAGAATATGGACTGGACACCCAACATCAATGCATCCTTTCATAACACAATTTTTGCGCCCATCTTCAATTAATTTTTTTGTAAAGGGCATTGGCTCTGTATCATCAACAGCAGGTCGTTCAATATAGCCTTTTTCTTCCAAAATCTTCCATTCTTCTGGGCCTAATTTGGGTTCCACCAATGTTTGTGTAAAATCAGGCGCTGGAGCAATCAATATCATGCCAGCAAGCTTCTTATTTTTCTGTGCTAGCATCATAGCAAGCCTTAGTGCAATCCACCCACCCATAGAGGAACCAATCAAAATTTGTGGACCCTCACAATAGGTTTCAAAAGTCGCTAAACTTTCCTTAACCCAACGCGAAATTGTTCCTTGAAAAAAATCACCTTCAGATTCTCCATGTCCAGAATAATCAAAACGTAAACAAGACAAATCATTCTTCTGAGCAAACTGATCAACTAACGTTGCCTTACTTCCCAACATATCGGATTGATAGCCAGGAAGCCAAACCAAACCTGGAGATTGGCGCCCCTTGCGATAGCGTACTGCAAGTGTGGTGTTCTCAAACGAAAAAAACTGACAAGGAATATGTTGATCCATGATTCTTTATCCTCCATAAAACAATTTCTTTAAATTAAGAGAAAACTTTTATAATCTAAATCATTCCAAAAAGTAATAAATCAAATAATGAAAATAACACGAATTATAGTTGTTTTTAGGTGCATAATTGTATATTAAATTAACTGTAGTTGAATCAAAATTTAAGGAGCATAAACCATTCGTAAACCGTTTAAAATGACACCTACCCAAAAAGACGGACCACGTTCAAATAAGGATATTCGGGTACCTCATGTTCAGCTTATCAATGATGAGGGACAACATCAGGGAGTTGTTGCGATACAAGAAGCTCTTGCTATGGCTGCAGATGCGGGACTTGATTTGGTTGAGATTGTACCAAATGCAGAGCCACCCGTATGTAAAATCATCGATTTGGGAAAATTAAAATATCAAACCCAAAAAAAAGCTGCTGAAACACGTAAGAAGCAAAAAGTCATCGAAATCAAAGAGATTAAGATGCGCCCAAATGTTGATGTCCATGATTATGGAGTCAAGCTCAAGGCTGTTCATCGCTTTATTGATCATGGTGATAAAGTAAAGATTACTTTGCGTTTTCGTGGTCGTGAGATGGCTCACCAAGATCTTGGATTAAAGCTTCTTCAGCGTGTGAAAGAAGATACAAGTGAAATTGCCAAAATCGAATTGGAGCCAAAGCTTGAAGGCCGGCAAATGATGATGGTGATAGCACCTAAATAGTTTTGCATTGGAATAATATTCGCATGCAACTCATTAGCATGGGCGTATGGTATTTTTAGAAGCACCACATAGAGTTTTTGTGGTGCTTTTAAGGTTTTATAAATGTGTATAAAGCCTTTTAAGAGTTTAATAATGCTTGATCGATTTATAAGAAGAATTCGTTATTTTGCATATTAAATGAGAAAGCTCAAACATCGTAAGGCCTTCTTATTTCAAGCACTCTTATCATGCAATGCGGCGAAATTGTTTGCTTACACATCACAAATGGAGATGATACATAAAAAATTATTAAAAAAGCAGAAATGTTTTTTGTGAGCCATTTCAAGTGCCAAAGGCTATCACAATACGGAAATTGGTAAATACAATAGTGAAACCCGCCGGTATCTTTTATTGAAAACTAAAAATAATGATGAACAACGAATTTTCGTTATACCTTTTACAGAAACTTTGCACTACATTCTTCACTCTCGCCGTCGTGAAATTGATATGATGAGCCTTGAAAGAAAAGACTATTTTTGTAAAAAAGATTAAGGGGCTTTTTAATTAAGAGTGTTTCAATCTTGCATAAAATAATGAGAGAATATAGAAGCACTTCATGGCTAAAAAACAAATTTCCTCTTTCGACAAACATCTTATTATCCGCCTTTTACGAGAAAATTTTCGTAAACATATGCGTTGGTACAGTGCGGCTATCTTCTCAATGATCATCATTTCTTGTACCACAGCAACCAGTGCATGGATTATGCGGGATGTTGTTAATCAGATTATTGATGCACAAAATTTTCCTATGATTGTTTTGATTTCTAGCTTCATTGCTTTTATCTTTATTCTCAAAGGAGTTGCAACTTTTTTCCAAACTTACTTTCTAAACAAAGCAGGCAACAGTATCATTGCTGAACAACAGCGTAAAATTTTTGCACGACTTATGGAACAAGGAGTCTCTTTTTATCATAATAACACTTCATCTGATCTTCTTGTTCGTGTAACTCATAATGCAACAGCCGTACGTAATATAATTGATACTATTATCACAACTTTTGTACGTGATTTGCTTTCCGTTAGTGGTCTGTTGCTTGTCATGTTCATTCAAAACTTTGTGTTAATCTCCATTACTTTAATCGTAGGACCACTAGCTTTTTTAGGCGTTCGAATGGCTTTAAAACGCGTTCGCAGCTTGATGGAAAAAGAGCTCCTTTCACTTGGTGAAATTATCAAAATCGTACAGGAAACGGCTGTTGGTATTCGAATCATCAAGGCCTTTTCACTAGAAGAAGTCATGAAAAAACGGATGGACAAAGCCATTTGTGATGTTGAAAAACAAACAAACGGTATTGCAACACTCGAAGCTATTACCAATCCAATTATGGAAACACTCACGGGTGTTGCCATTGCAGGTATTATTTGTTTTTCCGGTTATCTTGCAACCCAACGCGCAGGTGTTCAAGGTGAATTTATGTCCTTTATTGTTGCTTTACTTTTAGCTTATGAACCCGCAAAAAGACTAGCAAATGTACGTGTTAAAATTGAATCTGGCTTGGTCAATATCCGTACGATGTTTGAAATACTCGATTGTCCCCTTACAGTTGTAGAACATAAAGAAGCTAAAGATCTGAATAAAACGCAAGGAACTATTCGTTTCGAACATGTTTCTTTTGCATACACTAATAACAAAATGATATTGAAAGACATCAATCTAGAAATAGAAGCCGGAAAAATGACAGCATTGGTGGGACCATCCGGTTCGGGAAAATCAACCCTTATCAACCTTATTATGCGCCTCTATGACCCCACAAAAGGACGCATATTGATTAATGATCAAGACATTCGCTACACAACATTTCGCTCTCTGAGAAACCTGATGGCCTATGTAGGACAGGATACTTTTCTCTTTCAAGGAACTGTTAAATATAATATCGGGCTTGGAAAAGAAGGGGCTAGTGATGACGAAATTATCGAAGCAGCAAAAGCAGCAAATGCTCATGACTTTATTATGAGTTTGCCAAATGGTTATGATACACAGATAGGTGATAATGGCTGTAATCTTTCAGGGGGGCAAAAACAACGACTCGCTATCGCTAGAGCAATGATTCACGATAGTGAAATTCTGATTCTTGATGAAGCAACAAGTGCGCTCGATTCACACACCGAAGCACAAATTAATGAAGCCATTCACCACCTTACTAAAGGACGCACAACGATCATTATTGCTCATCGCCTTTCAACGATTGCTCGTGCTCATAAAATTGTGGTCATACAAAATGGACAACTAATTGAACAAGGTACTCAAAAAGAATTGCTAGCAAAAGAAAATGGGTTTTATAAAAAACTTCATAATATCCAGTTCAAAAAACATACCTCCTAATTTCTAGATCCTTAAATAAGATTTGAAATAAAAAATGGATAGAAGGTAATGCTCCATTTATAAAAAAAGACTTGTTATCAAGAAAAAGCATTACTTCAATCAAGAATTGGTAAAGAATTTATGGTTTATTGAAAATAAAATTCTTGGATTTAGATGAAAACTTTACTCGTTGTTTTGTTGAATGCAAAAGATAAGATGTAATTTGCTTATTGCAAATTTTCTTTATATTTATGATGAATCAATCAAAAGCGCTTGTTGTACGTCATAAGAGATATTGGTATATGCATAAAAACTCTTAAGATAAGCAATAAAAATACCTCTACACTTTCAAGTGAAAAGATTGTCAGCAACATGAAAAGCTGGAAAATAGAATGATAATGCCGGCTTATAGCTTTAGCAAATACTTATACCTTTATTAATAACGGTAGTGTAGATTTTATACCATTCATAAGAGGTACTTTATACCATTTCACAAGCAATCTTATGAAATAGACTCAAGCGCACATTGAGAAATGTTCCTTTAAAACAAGTACATAAACTTGCAACACAATAATGTTATATTTTGGAGTATTCTGTTTGGGGAGCTATTCGTTATAAGAAAAGTGATCTCATTCAAGACACAATAAACAAAAATCTAAAATAATAGGTAATTTTTATTATTAAAAAATATTGCTTTAAATGCGTTTGACAATAAAATCGATATCTTATGAATTCTCTACTTGCCTCATGCTTTTGACGGTCTTTAATGGAATCATGTCCTTCACGTAAAAACAGAATGCCATTGTGTTGCAAATTCACGTACTTGTTTTAAAGAGACCTCTCTCAAAGTCTTCCCTAAGCCCATTTCGCGATAACATTCGTGAATTGTATAACGATAAATCCATTAACCCCCTCTATCTTTACGCTTATGGAGTAATAAACCGGCACCATTCACACTATTCTGCCAGTCCCTAATGTTGCGACAGCTCTTAGCTCTCGAGATGATTCATAAGAGGCATTTTTAGTCATTTCTTAATAGTTTTATCCACACAGGATTCCCCGCTTGTAGCATACAAGCCGAATGGTTTTGATTGATTCAATACGAAAGAGATTCGTACGATATTCAAAGTTCTAATTCAAGTTGAATAACAATAAATTATCTTTATAAATCAATATATTGCACACACTACATTCTTTAGGCAACAGCACGATATGGGCTTGAAACAAGGTAAGGTATTTCTCTAAAATAAATATATAGCAGCAAAATAACATACTATCTTTCGTGAAGATTTTGTCCCTTTAGAGAATAGCATAACAAAAAATCGAATATTTCAGATATATCTCTTCACGCCTCAACAAAAAGCTTCTTCTTTTATAGGATTTCTAGTCTATGCCTCCTTCCTCAGATTTAGAAATGAAAGACAAAAAACGAAGAAATTGTTTTTTTAAAATTCAATCTTTAATAATCTCTTTCATAAAAGAGACCTATACTAGAATTTTGTTCATTTCCTATGGCACCTTTAGCTTTGAGATGACGCGAAATATCTAAATTAATTGTCCCTTTCGTCGTTCCATCAGACCCTGCTTCAAAGCCCAAATAAATATTATTGTGTATGTAACGTCCAATACGTAAGCCTGTATTACCCTTCTCATTAACGATAACATCAAGATCATCAAGTCCAATTTTAGTTCGTAAAGTATTCAACAAAGATGTATTAGAAGCACCTGCAAGATCAGCCGCTGCTGCTGCAAGTTGAGCAATCTGAAATGGTGATAATTCATTAAGAGAGCGATTAAAAATCAAACGAGCCAAAATCTCATCCTGAGGCAAATTTGGTTGTGAAGAAAAATTAATATCAAGATTATCAACCGTCCCACTTACAGTTACAGTGACGCGAATATCACCACTGTTATTGTTGGTTACAAAATAAACCGTAGGATTAAGATTACCACTAAAACTCGCTTGTCCTTGATCAAAATTAAGACGTTGCGACAGGATATCAAAACGTCCACGAATCATTCTAAATTCACCAACTGGATGCACATCATTCAATGGACCTGCTAGATTAATGCGTCCTCCCAGTTCAGCATCTAAGCCTTTTCCGCGTACAAAAAATTGATTGCGTGCTGTAATACGCATATTTGATAGCACGACAGATGACGATTCTTGTGTAACTATACGGCTTTTGCTTTTGTTCGTGTTCTTAACATCAGCACGTTCAAGTGTTGTTTGAATCGATTTAGTTAAATTCTTATTTCTAACATCAAGAAACTTGGCACTTTTAAAATGATCAGGAACAAAAACTTCAGCTTTTTCAACGATGATATCACCACCAAGAACAAGATTATTTAAAAAATGACCTGTCATTGTCATCTCACCTGATAATGTTGCCAGAATCATAGAACCATCATTATAATTGGCATTATCAAGATGAAATATCAAATCTGTCTCTAGACTATTAGAGATACGACCTGAAGCAGAAATTCCCCCCCCCTCAAACGAAGAAGCTGAAGCTTTCTCTATAAGGATATGATCACCTTTCAATTTGCCTTCAAGCTTTATATTATTCAATCCTACATTTGTTTGTGAATCAAAAAAGCTACCGTCGCCTATAGAAATATTTCCTAACAATTGTGGCTTTGATAACGCCCCATTAAGAGCTGTATCAATTCTTGCTGTACCCGTTATATGTGCACCACGCTTGGCTAATAAGAGATTAACAAAATCAAGAGGCATTATCCCTTTAACGTTTAATTTTGCCTCTGAACCATTAAGAGACACAGGCCCATGGATGGAAAGATCTAATCCTTTATCTCCAGTAGCTATCATATTTTCAATATGAAATGTCGATTTTTTATAAGAACCACGAGCATTTATATTGATTGACATCGGTCCTTTATGCGTCATAGCGGTTAAATTTTGACTAGAAAGCTCAAAATGAGCAGATGGATCCTTCATTGTTCCACCAATATCAACTTTACCTATCACTGTCCCATCAAGCGCTTGTCCTGCAATAAAACCATTCGCCAAACGTGCAGATAAATTTTGCAAATTAATATGAAGATCAAGCGCATTTTTCTCTAGAGATACATGCCCCTGAGCTTGTGCTTGTACTCCTTCTCCTGTTAAATTTGCATTCAAAGTAAGATTTTGATCTACAGTGTTCCCCGTAGCAGAAAGAGAAAAAGGCATAATTTTTTTATCTCGAAAAGCAACGGTTGTCAGTCCCTCACCTTTTATATCGTAAGTTATATTAGGTTTTTTTAAATGACCACGAATCATAACCTGCCCTGTTACACTCCCTGCTGCTCCAAGATCGGATTTCCACAGATTGACTAAAGCAGCAGGAAGCGCATTCATTGTAAGTTGCAAATTCAGGGTATCTTGAATATTCCCTGCTAAGATGATGTTGCCTCCATTTATTGCAATTCCTAATTCATTGATTGTCATTCCATCTTTATCAAAAGCAATTATGGATGGCTTCGGCAATGTTGCATGAAAAGTATGTTGTTTTAAGTCCACAGTTTCAATTTGCACTTCTCGTTTTATACTTTCTGGAAGTTCCTCAACCATTAAACGACCAGAAAGCCGTGCATTGAGAGTATCATGCAACATCGCTTGGACAGTAAAAACCGTTTGTCCATTATTCCTATCAGCGTGAGCATTTAAACGATTGATCATTACCAAAGGTGTTTGAATATGTTCTGCATTGATAACTCCTTCAAACTGAGTCATGCCAAAAGGATCGAATATGTCAGCATCTATTGCCAATTTTTTTATTTTATTCTTGGAAAAATTCAAATGGTTAACATGCGCCTTCACATTGGTTTTTTGTCTGCCATTTTGTTCATCAAAAATAAAATCTCCTTTTACTTTTCCACTACCATCCTGCAAAAATAACGCTGAAAGTACGGAAATATCATCGGCATCAATATGCAGCGCTCCTTTCAAAAAACCGCCAAGTTGTTGAGAAAGATCACCCGTTATTTTTGCACTTCCCCCTCTAATATCGATATTTTTAAGTTTTCGAATTTTATGAGAATCTTCAAAAGAGGCCGATAAATGCAAAGGTTTCTTAGCAAAAATCCCTTCACCTTTTACCACCCCCGTTAAAGAAGTAATTGGTGCTGTATTATCTACAAATGCATCTATGTTAAGTGTTGTGTTTTGAAGTTTCTTCCCTACAATTAATGCTTCAGCAATATGGGCACGTGTATTTAGTTTTATATGGCTATTGCGCCCTCTCGCCGTACTTTGAATTGTAAGCGCACCGCTTATCTTTGGATCTAATTTGGACAAATCAGATATTTGAGCAGATAGATCCATTTTAGCGCTTTCATCTGAAAAATAACCATTAGCCTCTATGTTTGTATATTGATTTTTCAAATTAAAATGACGAAAAATGACACCCCTCGTATTTCGAGTAACACCACCTGAAAGAGTGATGTTTCCTTTGAATAAACGATCAAAAGACTGCATGCCTATTTTCATATCGTCAGCCATTCCTGATAATTGGAGATCAAAAATACCACTCAATAAACTGATCGTTCCTTTGGCTTTAATATCTGCACTACCAGAAAGTGATTGTTTACTGAACACTTCCAAAGGAGTTAATGTTTGAGCTTTTAAACCGAGATCGCCTTTAAAAACAAAATTCTCCATTGTCCCTTTTAACCAAGAAGAAAAACCCTGAGCCGTAACACTCAGATCATGAATCAAAATTGGTTTGTTCGAAACAATATCCGTATCTAAATGCACATGAACCGCTTGGCTTAAATTTTCTACTAACGCTCCCTTAATCTTTTTAACCCCTTGAAGCGTCCCTTTAACCTGAACACCAACATGACGAGAAGCTGCATTATCAAGATTTTCGCTTACTCCTCCCATATCAAAAATTGCATCGCGAATATAAATATTTTTATTGCTTAAATGATTTACAACCAACCGCCCACTCCAAGATTGTTGACCTTCGCGACCATAGTCAATGTTCAAAGCAAGAGTATTCGCAGATTTTGGCACGTCTGATATAGGTAAATGAACAGAATCCTTTTCGTTATCAAGAGCCATTTTTCCATCAACAAAAAGCCGTCGCAAAAATCCATCGGCGGTTATTTCAGCATTGGCTATAACGTTCATTGCTTTGTTCTGAATAACCATCTGATCAAGGTGTGTCACACCTTCTTTTGTTCTTCTTGCCTTTGCTTTTAATGTTATATTAGATTCGAAGAGACTACGATATTGAGAAGGTATTAAAGGGCTCAGTGTTCCCTCTAGTTTCGTAGAAAAACTCTGTCCTTCTGGAACACTTGCAAGAATAACATTACCATCTACAATAGAATGATGATCAGACTCTAAAGAAAGTTTGATAACCAAATCATCAAAAGTACCATCACCTTTCAGGACGAGATTTAATGCTGGACATTGTTCAATGTTAAAAATATTTGCCAAAATACCATTTTGTGGTTCGTTAGCAGAAATATCAATTTGAGCTGTACGATTACTATCAGATATCTTGGTGAGAACAGAAAAAGAACCCGGTGCATCTAAACGATGCGCCGCTATATCGACATCAAAATTACCACTAGCCAAGGTGAAATTGCCTTTTAAGGACATATCAGCAGAAAAACCAAAAAGATTCTGTTCAAATGTCACATGTTGAGCAGTAAGCGTATTGATAGAAAGAGCAAGCGGTAATTTTGGTAAAGAGAACTTACCCGTCTCAAGGGAAGAAACAAAAGAAGAATTGCCTTGCGGTTTGCGTAAGAATGTAACCTGTTCTGCCGAAAGCTGGTTAATATCCATCCGCCCACTCAGCAATGCTAGACGATTCCAATCCATTTTAGCATTGGTAATTTTAAGCCAAACCCCTTTTTTATCACTGACAGTAATAGTATCAATTGATGTTTGAGAAGACAGTGTCCCTTGCATATTGTGTAAACGAACTTGACGATTAGGCGCTGAAAGCTTTCGTTCAATTAAAGAAACAAACCATGAGCGATCATCTGTTTTCATTTCGCTAGAGGGAAGAATGTCTCCTCTTTGCGCAAAAACAAAACCACCCACCCCAAAAAACAAAAATACAAAGAAGAAAGCTGATAAACGTACACCTTTTTTCATTAAAATGCTTGCCCTATACCCACATAAAAACCAATGCGAGGGTCACCCTTCTCTCTCTTTAAAGGAAAGGCTAAATCAACGCGTAAAGGACCAAGACCCGTCATATAACGTCCTCCTATACCGGCTCCCCATTTAATTTTTTGAGAAAAATCAAAATTCGCCTTTTCCCCTACTAAACCTCCATCAAGAAAACCGACAACCCCTATTTTATCATTTAAAGAAACACGCAATTCTGCCGATCCCTCAATAAGCGCCCGTCCACCAACAACCGCATCATTTTCTATTTTGATACCAATATTACGGTAAGCATAACCACGAACAGAGCCCCCACCACCAGCAAAAAAAAGCGTATTTGCGGGTACTTGTGCTGTATCATTCCCAAGAATTGTACCAAGCTTTGCCCGCGCAGCAACAACAAAACGATCCCCTTCATCCAACGCCCAATAAGAACGACCTTCTGCTGTTACTTTTGCAACAAAGTTGCTAAAACGCATCTCATAAAAAGGCTCAATGAAAACTTCACCATATAAACCTTTTGTTGCATTAAACTTATTATTACGACTATCGTAAATCAAGCCGCTAGGGAAACCGATTGTTGTAAAATTACGGCTCCCAAAATAGATATCACGTGAATAACCATTTGAAACTTCTACAGCAGCCTGTCCCGATAGATTACCATTGAAAATATGCGTAATACCTAATTTTCCTTTGATGGCTTTTGTCGTATAATTTTCTAAAACATCTTGTTGTATTTTTAATTCTGACCTGAGATCTGTATCTGGCGTGAGTACACCAGGCTTTATAAACGTGCCACCGAAAAGATAATCAAAATTTTTAAAATTATATGATTGCTTTTTATTGCTACCAACACCACTTATTTTTGTTTCAATTTTAAGAGTCTCTGCATGACCCAAAAGATTGTTATGCATCCAATAAGTCTCAAAACCAGCACCATCTAATGTTGAATAGCTACCGCCTACACCAAAACGACGCGGTTTACGTTCTTGTACAACAAGCATAAGCGGTAAACTACCATCTAGATTAATAGTATCAGCCTCACGTATATTGATAGCACGAAAAACACCAAGGCGCGCAAGACGTTCATTTGCCTTAGCTAACGCATCGGAATCGTATATCTGCCCTGGTTTCAATCCAGTCATCCACGCGATATAAGCTGAATCTACACGTGGTTTCTTACTTATATTACGCACACTTAAAGGACCATAATGAGCCTTTTGTCCAGGACCAACAACAATCCGTCCTTCAACACGCAATGTAGCATGATCAGCCACGACTTCACTCTTCATAATTTTAGCTTTAGCATAACCTTGTTGCCGCCATCCTTCTATCGCCCATTTTTCTGCTTTCAAAATGGTTTCAGATTTAGCAATAGCCCCAACTTTATAGCCCAATTCTTCAATTGTGGGCATTTTATGCGCTTTACGTTTTTCAAACGGAGCTACTTTATCAATATTGGCAATACTAAAAACATATTGTGGACCAGCATTAATTGTAATAACGATATTCGATTGTGTTGGAAGTTGAGTTACCGGACTTAAATCAGCGACTTCTAAGCCATTAATTTTAATACTAATAACACCACCATAGCGTCCATCAGCATAAAGAGCAGAAAGAATTGCTCGATAATCTGAACGCGCCTTGGCTAGCAAACCAGAAGAACTAGCGGATGCTTTCTCTTTATCAGCAACAAGAGAAGAAACAGATTTAACTATTTTTATACCTTCTAATGGCGCTCCTGGCGGTGCAATAACATCAACTTTATAAAATCTCTCTGTACTTTTGGCATAATGTGAAGGAGAATTTGTTTTCTTTTTACCAAAAAGAGGAATGCCGAAAAAATCAAATGCAGCAAGAGGCTGTGGAAAAGAAAAAGAAAAACACAAGCCTATAAAGACACAGCGCACAGTCCCTGATTTTAACAAAATTCTTGTCTGGTATACCATAAAATCAGATACCTTATAATACACTTTGCATCTACTACGCTTTAAATAATATAAAAATAAGAAAGGTAAATATAATTACTTTGCACATTTTACGCGTTTTATCACATCAAATAACACTCTGCGATACATAACGTCACCCCCCCCTTATATTTTCATAAAATTCTGCACTGTTGTATAACACGAACAGCCTCATTCTTTTTTTCTTAACATATTTATTTAGCTTATTATAAATGTTTTATTGCGTCCCATATTATCATGGTTAAATTTGTACAAATGACTTTCCATGAGAACGCTAAAAACTGCCCATGTATATAGATCTCTCTATAAAAAAAACCATAGAGATGCTTCTTGATTTTTATAAATAGATATGATTGTCTCTACCAAGTCTAAAGGGGGAAAATAAATAAATGATCGCACGTATTACAACTGTTGCTTTTCGCGGTCTAGAAGCAGTCCCTGTCGATGTACAGGTTATGATTTCGTCTGGTAAAATAGGAATGGCTATTGTTGGATTAGCTGATAAGGCAGTTGCAGAAAGCCGTGAACGTGTACAAGCAGCCCTCCACGCTTGTGGACTTTCTATGCCTACTAAACGAATTACGATTAATCTTGCACCAGCTGATTTGCCTAAAGAGGGATCGCATTATGATTTGCCAATCGCCGTAGGCTTAATGCTTGCTATGGGAATCCTCCCTCCTGAAGTAGCACAAGACTATATCATTTTAGGAGAATTATCACTGGATGGTTCACTTACCGCTGTTAATGGTGTTTTACCAGCCGCCATGACAGCTTTATCACTCGATAAAGGGCTGATTTGTCCCTTCCAATGTGGACCTGAAGCAGCATGGGCAAATGCAGAAATAAATATTCTTGCTCCAGAGACTCTGCTCACTATAGTCAACCATTTCAAAGGAACCCAAATTCAAAAACGTCCACAACCGCGCCAATATACTATCGAAACTGAACTTCCAGATCTTTGCGAAATCAAAGGACAAAAAACAGCCAAACGTGCCTTAGAAGTTTGTGCTGCTGGACGCCATAACCTTTTGTTTGTAGGCCCCCCTGGTGCTGGGAAATCTATGTTAGCGCAACGCTTACCTTCCATTTTGCCACCTCTTGATAGCCGTGAGCTTTTAGATGTCTCTCTGATTGCTTCTATTACAGGAGAAACGGTTCATAATACCATTTCACTTCATTGCCCCTTTCGTTCCCCACATCATTCTGCTTCCATGGCCGCAATGATTGGTGGGGGGCTTAAAGGACGACCGGGAGAGGTCTCCCTTGCCCATAATGGTGTGTTATTCCTTGATGAATTGCCTGAATTTTCTCCGCAGGTTCTTGATTCTCTTCGTCAACCTTTAGAAAGTGGGGAGTCAGTTATCGCCCGCGCTAATCACCATATTAGCTATCCTGCTCGCTTCCAACTCATTGCCGCAATGAATCCTTGCCGATGTGGTATGGCAGGCGAAAAAGACCATGTTTGCCCTAAAGGAATACGCTGTCAAATCGATTATCAGTCCCGTATTTCTGGTCCTCTGCTTGACCGAATTGATTTACGGATTGATGTCCCTGCTTTGACAGCTATGGACCTTATGCAACCAGAACAATCAGAAAAAAGCTGCGACGTTGCCAAACGCGTCGCACGATGCCGTACCATTCAAGCTAAACGTTTTTCAACAATGGGGTTTGATCATATTCGTACCAATGGCGATTGCCCTGCCAAAATTATAGAACAGATTGCCATTCCTGATAAAAGTGCGACCATACTCTTACGAGATGTGAGTGAAAAAATGCACCTCTCTGCACGCGCTTATCATCGCATTCTCAAAGTTGCACGCACAATTGCTGATCTTGACGGATCAGATACTCTTTCACGCTATCATCTCGCAGAAGCTATTTCCTATCGACTAGGCGCAGAAAGATTAACAGCCCTTAATTAAAAAACTATTCATCAATAAAAACTTATTGGAAAATAACGCAAATAAAGTTCTGTAAGTTTACCATCTTCTTCTAGTGATTTCAGCGCATAATTGAGTATATCAACCAATTTTTCATTCTTTTTTGCAACAGCAAGCTGCATTCCTTGCCCCAATAACTGTGGCGCCATATATGCCCCCCCAACAAAATGGCAGCAATCAACAGATTTTTGTTTTTTGAACCATAATGATAAAGCAAATCCATCATCAAAAATAAGGTCAATTTTACGCTCTTGTAACGCTTTATAGAGCTCTTCTCTCTTTTTAAATCCTTGCCATTTGGCTTTAGGAAAATAATGTTGAAAGAGTTTTTCGTGAACACTTTTAGACAAAACACCACTGGTTAAATGTATCAATTGATCGCTTATTGGCTCATCGAGATTTAAACGTCGAGAAGCAACAAATCGCGCTGGAAAACGTAAATATGACTTTGTAAAAACAAGATCTTGCTGGGTTTTACTTGTTTCTTTTAAACCCGCAATAATGACTTCCGCATCACCATTTTCAACATGTTCTACAAGCTCTTTCCAAGGAATCACTTCTACTTCACAAAGCTTCTCTAATTTTAATTTTGAACAAATAGCGCGCAATAAATCGATATTATAACCTGCAAGATGCCCCGTTTGATCAATAAAATTAAAAGGAGGAAAATCAAAAGTTGTTACAAAACGCAAACGAAAGATATCCGTTGTATCAGGTTGTACCAAGTGTTCATGCGAATCAAAAAAAGAAGGCAGCCTTTCAGCTTCTGCGTAAGAGGAAAATAGAACCCCCCCTGCTACAAATAAAATACGAATAAAAATATTGTATGGATTATTGAATAAAAGATACCGTAAACGCAATTGAAGATGTTTTACATATATAGATTTTTTTATTTTCAAAATCTCTCCCCCATTTTTCAAAACTAAGATGCAACTCTTCTTAACTATTATCTAACGCACTTCACCAAAATATCTGGCGTTTAATAAATAAAATTCTTGCTATTTTTTAAAACTGTTAAAAAATTTAACAGTTTTCATATATTTTTTTTGAAACCATTGAAAATGCTTAGATTTCTGATGTTAATTTTCCAAAATAAATATATAAAAGGTAATTTTAGAGAAAGGCGATTTAATTTTTTAAATATAAGAAATAGGCTGTATATACTTTAGTGGCACACTTTATTTTATCAAAATATCTCGCGTATCTTAAAATATTAAGACCATTTCCTTGCGTATCACAACTAGGGAAGTATATAGATACTATTGAAGAAAAGAGTAAAAATACCCCTCAAATGCCGAGGTTTTTCTCAACATTAAGGTTGCATCAACATTTAAGAGTTGAAAAATAAAATGATGATTCTGGTTTGTGCTTTATTGTCAAGATGGGAAAGGTGGGAGACATGAATCTTGTAGTATTCACAGGGTATTTTGCGCTATATTATTCAAACATCGTTGTAAAATGAGTTTGGAAACATTGAGAGATGTTCCTTAAAAAAGTGCGAGAATATCAGCGCAATGGTGCTTTGTTTTAAATGAGGGACGTAACCTCCATTACAGGAATGAGAAAAACATAAAGCGTAAGATAATGCGTCATCACCCTCATTATTCAAAAACATCACCGTAGACGTTTTTTAAAATTGTAAAGTTGAATATAAAAGATGATCGTGGAAACGTGTTTTTATATTTACGCGTTTATATTTTCCTCAAATGAGGCTTTTTTCACATTTTAAAGATGACACAAACCAATATACACAATATTTTCGCCTCAATCTAACATACAAAAGTTTGAACTGCTTAGAGAGCTCGTAACCTTTGTTTTAAATATATGGTAGAATTAGGATTGAAAATTGATTTATGGATAAAACAAGTAAGACCTCTGTTAGAGTAACACAAAAATGCATAACTAATTTTAAAACATTACGCATATGCAAAAATAAACAAAGTAAATAGCATCGTTTTATGAAACAACTTTTTGTATAAGTCAAAAGTGTTTATTCGCCTTATATCACCGCCCTCGTGTTTTACAGCATAACAGTACACTATCATTTCATCATTCTCTCCATTATATATCGACAGATATTGAATCTAGATCTGATATACGGTAAATATTTAATGTGGTTATTCCATAAATAACTGATCAGAACATTGAGCTTTGAAAAAAGCGGATAAAATATTGTAAATTGAACACAGGAATGGACTAACTTATGAGTGATGAAATAACCTCACCAGTACAAAGCAATAACTATGATGCCGCTTCTATCAAAGTTCTCAAAGGTCTTGATGCTGTACGCAAACGTCCTGGTATGTATATCGGTGATACTGATGATGGATCGGGTTTACACCATATGGTCTATGAAGTTGTAGACAATGCTATTGATGAAACTCTAGCCGGTCATGCTACTCTTGTAAACGTCACGCTCCATGCTGATGGTTCTTGTTCTGTTCGTGATAATGGACGTGGAATTCCGACAGATATCCATCCAACAGAAGGTATTTCTGCAGCTGAAGTTATTATGACACAGCTTCATGCCGGCGGAAAGTTTGATCAAAACTCTTATAAAGTTTCAGGCGGATTACACGGTGTTGGTGTCTCTGTTGTGAATGCATTATCCGTTTGGCTTAAATTGCAAATCAAACGCAATGGTAAAATTCATGAAATATCATTTACCCACGGGGTAGCTGATGCTCCATTAAAAGTTATTGGCGATTGCGATAGAGAAAGTGGAACAGAAATCAGATTTTTACCAAGTTCTGAAACTTTTACTATGGTTGAGTTTGATTTTGAAACTTTGGAGCGCCGCTTACGGGAATTAGCCTTTCTAAATTCTGGGGTTTATATTCTTCTTGTTGACGAGCGTCATGCTGATATTAAATCAGTTGAATTGCATTATGAAGGTGGATTAACGGAGTTTGTCAAATATATTGACCAATCAAAAAAAGCCCTGCTTGATAATCCTATTTATATTGCAAGTGAAAAGGATGGTATGAGCGTTGATGTTGCCCTATGGTGGAATGATTCCTATCATGAGAAGGTCTTGTGTTTTACCAATAATATTCCTCAGCGTGACGGTGGAACTCATTTGATAGGTTTTAGAAGTGCCCTTACGCGCCAAATTAATGGCTATGCTGAATCTTCAGGTATTGCTAAAAAAGAAAAAGTGAACTTAACCGGTGATGACTGCCGTGAAGGATTAACAGCTATTCTTTCTGTCAAAGTTCCTGATCCAAAGTTTTCTTCACAAACAAAGGATAAGTTAGTCTCTTCTGAAGTGCGCCCTATTGTTGAAAATTTGGTCAATGAAGGTCTTTCAGTATGGCTGGAAGAACATCCTCATGAAGCAAAACTTCTCATTAGTAAAGTGGTAGAAGCTGCAACAGCACGTGAAGCAGCGCGCAAAGCACGTGAACTCACAAGACGAAAAGGGGCACTTGATATCACTTCTCTGCCAGGAAAGCTTGCCGATTGCCAAGAACGTGATCCTGCAAAATCAGAAATCTTTATTGTCGAGGGGGATTCGGCTGGCGGTTCAGCAAAAAGTGGGCGCTCACGTCAAAATCAAGCAATTTTACCCCTTCGTGGTAAAATCCTCAATGTTGAACGAGCACGTTTCGACCGCATGCTCTCATCTGATATGATTGGAACACTTATTACAGCTCTTGGAACGTCTATCGGTAAAGATGAATTTTCACCGGATAAATTACGTTATCATAAGATTATTATCATGACGGATGCGGACGTTGATGGAGCCCATATTCGAACTTTGCTGCTTACTTTCTTTTTTAGACAAATGCCTGAATTGATTGAACGTGGTCATCTTTATATTGCTCAGCCTCCTCTTTATAAAGTATCGCGTGGAAAATCTTCCCAATATATTAAAAATGAAGCAGCGTTTGAAGAATTCTTGATCGATACTGGATTAGAAGAAACAACGCTTGAGCTTTCAACGGGAGAAGTTCGTGCAGGGGCTGATTTGTATCAACTCGCTAAAGATGCTCGTATATTACGTCAACTTTTAAATGGTCTTCATACCCGTTATGATCGTAATATTGTTGAACAAGCAGCAATTGTTGGCGCTTTTAATCTTGAAGTCTTTGCATCACAAGAAAAAGCGCAAAAAATAGCAGATACTATAGCACACCGCCTTAATCTGATTGCTGATGATATGGAACAAGGTTGGAGTGGACAATATACAGCAGATGGAAGTTTATGTTTTGAGCGTATTTTGCGTGGTGTTAAAGATGTTGTTACGCTTGATGTGGGACTTATAAATTCAACTGATGCACGTCAAATTGATCGCATTTCCCAAAATTTTATCGACATATATCATCCTCCTGTTCTTTTACGTCGCAAAGATAAAACAGAGCGTATTTTTGGTCCTATGAGCCTCTTAGAAAGCATTTTTACAAACGGTAAAAAAGGTGTTACTCTTCAACGTTATAAAGGTCTTGGGGAAATGAATGCTGAACAACTTTGGGAAACGACGCTTGATCCCAATGCACGTTCTCTTTTACAAGTAAAAATTAATGATGCAACCGATGCAGATTCACTTTTTTCTCGTCTCATGGGTGATGAAGTTGAACCTAGACGTATTTTTATTCAAGACAATGCCTTAAACGTTGCCAATCTTGATATCTAAAGGTACTCTTCTGTTTTTGGCTGTGTAAATGTCGTAGTTTTATACGTTGTTTTTTCGTAGTTGAACATTCCCTCTCTATTTCATTTACGATAAAAGAAAAATAAGGAAGATCATATACATGGCAATTGAAACAGAACGTGTAGGAACCAAGGGTGGCATGGAGCACTCTTTTGGTTTTACAAGAGTAGATGAAACGCAAAAACAATCCATGGTGGATGGTGTGTTTCATTCTGTCGCTGAAAATTATGACAAGATGAATGATATCTTATCCTTAGGGCTACACCGTGTGTGGAAAAATTCCATGGTTGCTTGGCTTTCCCCACCAGCACTTTCTCATTGGAAAGTTCTTGATGTCGCTGGCGGTACAGGTGATATTGCTTTTCGTATTCTTAATGCTTCACGCCAAAAAGCCCATGCTACAGTACTTGATATTAATGGCTCAATGCTCAGCGTTGGCAAAAAACGCGCACAAAAAAATGGTCTTGCCCCTCTGATTGATTTTGTTGAAGCCAATGCAGAAAATCTACCTTTTGAAGATCAAAGCTTTGACGCTTACACGATTGCTTTTGGAATTCGCAATGTTCCTCATATTGATCAAGCTCTTAGAGAAGCTTTTCGTGTTTTAAAGCCCGGTGGACGTTTCTTATGTTTAGAATTTTCAAATGTCGAGATGCCTTGGCTCGATAAAATTTATGATCTTTGGTCTTTCCATGCTATCCCTACGCTGGGTCAATTTATCGCAAATGATGGCGATGCTTATCGTTATTTGGTTGAATCTATCCGCAAATTTCCTAAGCAAGATGATTTTGCCCATATGATCAAGCATGCGGGGTTTTCGCGGGTATCGTACCGCAATCTCACCGGTGCGATTGCAGCGCTGCAT
Source organism: Bartonella sp. CL436QHHD (assembly GCF_042195105.1). Classification (NCBI taxonomy): domain Bacteria; kingdom Pseudomonadati; phylum Pseudomonadota; class Alphaproteobacteria; order Hyphomicrobiales; family Bartonellaceae; genus Bartonella; species Bartonella sp. CL436QHHD. The sequence goes on from NZ_JBHINR010000032.1 coordinate 172,273, forward strand.
TCAGGTTGGAAAATTTAAAAATGGTGCAAATTTCCCCTTACTTTCAATTGATGCGTGCAGGATGGGTTTTAACACGTGAAGGTGTTTTAAGTGCTCTTCCTCATGATGATCTTCAAGGATTTCCAGCGCTATGTCATCGTATAGCGGGCGCATTAGCAAGACGCAAAACAAAAAAGAAACAGCGATCTGAAAATATTTCGTATGCCATTAATAAGCTTGGACCCTCTTACATAAAACTTGGTCAATTTCTTGCAACAAGGCCTGATATTGTCGGCCATGATATTGCGAAAGATTTGTCACAACTACAAGATCGCGTCCAAACATTTTCTTGTACCGCCGCTATTGCTCAAATTGAAAGTTCTCTTGGTCGCTCTATTGATGATTTATTCGTAAATTTTTATCCCCCCATTGCCGCCGCTTCTATTGCTCAAGTTCATCCAGCTGAATACAGTGATGAAACTGGCCATACGACAAAATGTGCTGTAAAAGTTATTCGTCCCAATATCAGAGCACGTTTTTCTAAAGATCTTAGAGGATTCTATCTCATTGCTCATTTACAAGAGCGCTATATCCCTGCCTCTCGAAGGCTTCGTCCTGTTTGTGTAGTGGATACTTTAGCACAAACAACACGGCTTGAAATGGATTTACGCCTAGAAGCAGCAGCTATATCTGAAATGGCTGAAAATATTCAACATGATACAGGCTTTCGGGTTCCACGTATTGACTGGGAACGGACAGGACGTAATGTCCTTACAATGGAATGGATTGATGGTATAAGAATATCCGAAACTTCCAAACTTAAAGAAGCAGGTTTTGATTTGAAGGCGCTCGCTATTACGCTTATTCAATCTTTTCTTCGCCATACATTGCGTGATGGTTTTTTTCACGCCGATATGCATCCTGGTAATTTATTTGTAGATGAAAAAGGATGTATTGTTGCTGTTGACCTAGGCATTACAGGAAGGCTTGGTAAAAAAGAAAAGCATTTCCTTGCTGAAATCCTTTATGGCTTTATTACCCGCGATTACCATCGGGTTGCACGCGCCCATTTTGAGGCAGGTTATGTTCCTTCACACCATAATATTGAAAGCTTTGCGCAAGCCAACCGCGCTATTGGTGAACCAATTCACGGACAATCAGCACAAAGCATTTCCATGGCTAAATTGCTCACTTTATTGTTTGAAGTCACTGAATTATTTGACATGCAAACGCGACCTGAACTTTTATTGTTGCAAAAAACGATGGTTGTTGTGGAAGGCGTTGCCCGCACATTAGACCCCACTTTTAATATGTGGAAAGCTTCTGAACCCGTTGTCAAAGAATGGATTAGTAAAAATTTAGGACCCGTAGGCGTTGCCAAAGACTTTAGTGAAGGAGCACAAGCTCTCCTTTCGCTGGCACGCAAAACACCACAATTGGTTCAAAATTTCCAACGGATAGAAGAAGATTTTAATCAAATGAGAAAAACAGGTTTTAATCTTTCTCCTACTACCCTCAAACAACTTGCTGTGGAACAAAGTCATCGAAACCGTTATGGTCGTTATAGCCTTTTCATCATTGCACTTTGTTGCACTTTTCTTACTTTTTACTTTTTTCATCTTTTCTAATCTCCTTAATATGCTAAAAATATCAACAATGAAATCATTGCAATCATTTTATTTCTTGGAGGTATTTTATGGCCAGTATTACCATTCGTAACCTGTCTCCTGAAACCAAAGAAGCTTTGCGCATACGCGCCGCGCAAAATGGTATTTCTATGGAAGAAGAAGTCCGACGCCTTTTAAGCAATCCCACTCCTCTCACCACACAACCCCTTCATGCTAGTGCTGTTGAAGTGAAATCATTGAAATCAAAATCTCTCCTTCTTATTATTGGTGGAAGTATTGCATCCTATAAAGCACTTGATTTGATTCGCCGTTTACAAGAACGTGGAGCACACTTAAAAGTTGTAATGACAAAAGCAGCGCAAAAATTTATTACGCCTTTAGCCGCTGAAGCTTTAAGCGGTGGTACTGTATATACTGATTTATTTTCACGCGAAGAAGAACATGATATTGGACATATCCGATTAGCACGTAATGCTGACCTTATTATTTTAGCCCCTGCTACAGCCAATCGCATTGCAAAAATAGCCAATGGCATAGGAGATGATCTGACTGATTGCATTCTTTTAGCGGCACGCTGTCCACTCTTAATTGCACCCGCCATGAATCCGTCCATGTGGGCGCATCCTGCCACTATTCGCAATGTTGCACAACTGCGCGCAGATGGCGTTCATATCATCGGACCAGAAATCGGAAATATGGCTGAACGTGACGAGATAGGATATGGGCGCATGAGCGAACCTTTAACTATTGTTGCTACCATAGAGGCTCTTTTGAATGGGCATGAAAAACCTCTCTCTGACCGCCATTTCATCGTTACCTCTGGCCCTACCCATGAACCAATTGATCCAGTACGTTATCTTGCTAATCGGTCTTCAGGTAAACAAGGCCATGCCATCGCAACCGCTCTTGCGCATTTGGGTGCAAAAGTAACACTTATTTGTGGACCTGTTAATCTTGCAGACCCACAAGAAGTAAAAACCATTCATGTTGAAACAGCACAACAGATGTTACAAGCCGTTCAAACCGCATTGCCTGCTGATGGCGCCATCTTTGTTGCCGCTGTTTGTGACTGGCGCAGTCAAACGCAGTCTTTACACAAAATTAAAAAGAATGCTCATAAAATACCACCATCCCTTCATATGGTCGAAAATCCTGACATTTTAGCAACGATTGGACACGCTCCAAACCGCCCCTCACTGGTCATTGGTTTTGCTGCAGAAACATGTGATATCATTGCCAATGCGCAAAAAAAATGTGTTGAAAAAGGAGCTGATTTCATTCTTACTAATGATATTTCTCTTCAACTAGATGGTACAGGTGTCATGGGTGCTGATACAAATCAAGTTTATCTCGTAAGTAGAAAAAAAGTTGAACAATGGCCCCATATGAGTAAACAACACGTAGCGCAAAAATTAGCAAACGTGATTGTATCATTTTTTGCCCCCAAAACACCTACTCCTCATGAGGAAAATATACCCCTTTGCAAATAATAACTCTTCAAACGCGTTGATATTAAAAAAACCTATAAAATAGAACTGACAATAGGTGTCTATTCATCTCGATTGTTATACAATATTTTTGATTTATAATGATAATCTCGCATTGTTCATATTAAATTAGAACCCAAATATCGTAAGATTCTCTCATTTCCAATCTCTCTCATGTTAAAGCAATAAAAATCATTTTCTTGTACATTGCAAACAAGGATAGCTGTATGAATACAAAACGTTTAAGAAAGAACTAAAAACGCTTATAATGGGCCGTCTCGGGCAACACTGAGGATGATGGCGCCAGCGTGCTCTTTTTATTAAGCGTAAAGATAGTGATGCCCTATAAGTTTTATATTATTCACGAGAACTTTGCCCTTATACCATTCACAAGCGCTGTCGCGAAATGGGTGTGACGAGCGTTGGGAAATATTTTTTTTAAAAATCCCGTATCACCTTAGCCTTCATAAAAGTAGGATCTCTTGCACCACTGTCTCCCCAGCTTATAAAAAAACAAGCTATCATTCACTTTGGCTACCATCAATTTTGACAAAGCTCTTGCACTGGATAAAATTTATAAAAAGCATTTTCTTTCTTCAATGTTTTTATCCCCATATTGGTCATATTTATGATATGCAAATAAATGATTTTGATTGTTTCATGATGAGAGCAGCTAATGAGAAAATATGACAGCTTTATTTGGAACTCTTATTTACTATGAAAAATAATATATAAATCAATATATTATAATATCTCAATGCAATTTAAAGCATATCTCACACTGACGCTTATAAAGAGTATAGACAAAATTCATTGCACTACTGTCTAAACTGACGCCTTTATTATTTTCCTCAGTGATCGGTCTTTAAGATTAAATGTGTGTGTCCTCTCTCCAGCACACCAAGACCACAAAGACTAGAATTTTATCCATGATATCCTCACATTGTAATGATTCATGAAAAGCATTTTTATTCCTCTATCGAAAGCCTTGTATCCATACATTGGTCTCGTCTATAATGTGCAAGTAAATAATTTTTTGATGTTGAATAGAGACTTTGAAATTAAAGAATATTTCTATATTTTGGATTCTTATTCAAGTTGAAAATGATCAATTCTCTTCATAAATTAATGGTGTTATTATCTAAAAATTATTTGATACAGTGCACCACTTGTACGAAAAGTGCTTCAATGAATTCTTATTTCATTGCACTTATAGCTTTTAAAATCTCATCATTTTTAATCATCAGTGGTGTCTCTCATTCTTGGCTTCTTCTTAAGAAAGAGCTCTTCCATGGGATCGGACGGTCAATCGCCTAAGCTTATTTTTTCCACTTTTATCATATTAATCATTCTGTTGTCCAAAATCAGAATATCTACGGCGCTACTACGTTACTCCTATATAACTACGTGCTTGTTTTACACAGATATCTTTCAATAATTGCCAAAACACTCTTATGAAGAGTATACACTCTCCATGAATGGTATAAAATACATTATGCTATCCATTTTTACTGAAATAGAAGGTACAAAGCGGCACCATCATACTCTTTTTCAGTTTTCAATGCGACGATAATGTTTGCATTAAGAGGATTCATAAAAGATATTTCACGCCTTTTTGAAAGTACTCTTATCTGCACACCACCTCCGTTTATGACATATTAACAAACGATTTCAATTGATCTAATATGAATAGGACTAAAATGAGAAATCCTCATGATATTTAGGTTTTTCACTCATGTTGTGAAACAATAAATTATCATTATAAATCAATATATTGCTTTAATAAAAGATAAAGTATAAAATTTTATATTATGCTTTCTTTGGCTAGCAATTTTTATTAACCTTAAAGCCAAGGAACACTATTTTTGTGTAATGCGTGCCATGGTCTTTTGGGAAAGCATTTTGTGTAAATATGTCATAAAGGCGGCTGCAAAAAGCGGTGTTGCTAAATTAAGAATTGGAATTGAAACAAAAAGCGCTATCAATAATCCTGCACCAAAAACCGTTGTGTAATGAGTATGTAAAAAAGCGCGTGCATCTTGCTCTGTTCGAAAACGATAAGCAGCAAACAAGAAATATTCATGACCGAGCAAATAACCATTAATAAGATAAAAAGCAATTAAATTAATACCTGGTATGAAGAATAAAATAAAAGCAATTCCATTACCAAGAAGGCTTAAAATAACAAATTTAAAGGAAATGATAAGAGAACGCCGAAACGGCAAAGCTTGTCCAATAGGCTCGTTTGGGTAATCCTCTTTTTCAATAATTTCAGCAGCAGAGTCAATGAAAAAACCACCAATCATAGCTGCGATTGGTGCAATCAAAAAAGCCAACAAAAGAGCCAAACCAAGATTAAAAATGATAAGCATGCTAAAACCAATCCATCCTGCCCAACTAGGGAGTCCAGGAAGAAATTGAGCAATCCAGGGCCAAAAGTAAGACACAAAAAGTTGGTGCACACATAACCATAAAATGGTGAGAGTGAAAAAAGTAACCCCCAATGCTTTCAGTATCATAATACGATATTGCGAGGTCAAAAGACGTTGTAAAGCACGATAAGCAGCAGTAAAAATCATAGATTAATAAACTAAGGAAAGACGCAAAAAAAACAAGAAATATATTTAAAGAATGTACTGTATAATTTTTTCTTTCTTTGAACTACAAGATTTTTTTCAAGAACATTATAAAAAACGGCTAGGGCTTCTTTGTTTAAAATAAAGTTTTAATGAATAGAAATTTTGAATTTTAAAAACCAAGAAGAATTTAAAAAGCAGCTGTTGTAGAAGAAATTTTTAATATTTTTGTACAGAGTGTAGATTATTGCATTTGTATGATATATCTAAAAAATTAAGTAATAAGAACTACTTGGGAGGAAAGTTGTTTACTTTTATTTATTCAGTAGAGTTGTTTAACTTCGTTTAGCTACGTGCTTAATTGTTTTGCACAATTCCTAATACTCTGTACTTTTCTACTATTTGGCGGCATGCTTTTTCCTCTTGTTTTTATTCAAAACAATATTGAGTTCAATGGAATAGGAGTATTTTGAGCGTATTCAATTTTAATTGTAAAAAGCATGCGCTTTAAAGAAACCTTTTGAAAAAAACCTTGCTCTGATGTTAGCGTTTCGCTAATATAGCGTTGTCGTATTCATTATCTTTAATGGATTATTTTAGCCTTGTTAGCGCCTTATACTATAAGGTTTCTTTTCTTCAAAACTGTTGATACGAATGATTAATTGGATATTCATTTTTATTAAAAAATAAGGCGTTTGTTAACCACACAAGGAGTGAATTTTAATACCAAAGTAAAAAATAAAAAAATGTAAGTTCTTAAAACTTATGAGAAATTTATTATAGGAAATACTCTTCATGATGCATATAATTGTTATGATATGGGAAAAATTAAAAATTAAAAAACAAGCTATACGTACACTGATAAAAGTATTAAATAGACTCCTTTGTTCAACCGGTAAAGCAAATGTGACTGCTTAAGTTCTATATTCTTTCAAATCATGCAAAAGATGCACAATATTTAAAGGAAGGTTATAAAGATGAACTGGATTACAAATTATGTTCGTCCTAAAATTAACTCTATATTGGGGCGCCGTGAAATTCCAGAAAATCTATGGATTAAAGATCCTACCAGTGGTGAAATGATCTTCCATAAAGATCTGGAAGCTAATCAATTTGTAGCTCCCAATTCTGGCCATCATATGCGTATCAGTGCTAAAAATCGTCTCATGCATTTTTTTGATGATGGTGTTTATACAACTCTTGAAAATCCAAAAGTTGTAACAGATCCTTTAAAATTTCGTGACGAAAAACGCTATATTGACCGGTTAAAAGATTATCGTTCTAAACTTGGTGTTGATGACAATATTTTAAGTGCACGTGGTACGATTGAAGGCTTACCAATTATTGCAATCGTTCAAGATTTTGCCTTTATGGGTGGATCACTCGGTATGGCTTCAGGAGAAGCTATTATCAAAGCTTTTGATACTGCTATTGCTGAAAGGCGCCCGCTGGTTCTTTTTGCTGCTTCTGGTGGTGCACGCATGCAAGAAGGAACACTCTCGTTGATGCAAATGCCTCGTACAACAGTAGCGATTGAAATGTTGAAAGAAGAAAAACTTCCCTATATTGTTGTGCTGACCAATCCAACCACCGGTGGTGTTACTGCTTCTTACGCCATGCTTGGTGATATTCACATTGCCGAACCTGGCGCTATGATTGGTTTTGCTGGTCCACGTGTAATTCAACAAACTATACGCGAAACCCTACCAGAAGGTTTTCAAAGTAGTGAGTATCTGCTTGAACATGGTATGATTGATATGGTTGTATCGCGTTTAGACATGAAAACAACCATTGCACGTCTTTTACGCTTGATGATGAAACGCCCTGCTGTTTTTAACCCTTCCGATCCATCCCCAACAGACTCTCAAACATCGCTTTCTACAACAAAAGCAGCTTAAATTTATGCAACAAAGCCAAATACAAAGGGTGGTGGATGATTTACTAAAAAATTATCCGAAAAAATTTGATCTTTCTTTAGAGCGTATTGTTCACCTTTTAGAGCGTCTTGGTAATCCACATTTAAAACTTGCACCTGTTATTCACATCGCTGGAACAAATGGCAAAGGATCTGCCTCAGCAATTTGCCGTGCTCTTTTGGAAAGTGCAGGCTACCGCGTTCATGTCTATAGCTCACCTCATCTCGTCAACTGGAATGAACGCTGCCGGTTAGGTCAAAAAGGAGGTGGTCAACTTGTTACAGAAAACCAATTAGCTGAGACAATCCATGAAATTATAAAAGTAAATCGTCAAGAGCCGATTACTATTTTTGAAATTTTTACAGCCGCTGCCTTTATGCTGTTTAGTATACATCCAGCTGATGTTGTCATTTTAGAAGTTGGATTGGGAGGACATTTTGATGCTACCAATGTCGTTAACAAACCAGCTGTATCACTTATTATGCCCATTGATTATGATCATGAGATCTTTCTTGGAAAGACAATTGCTCAAATCGCTTTTCAAAAAGGAGGGATTATCAAACCAAACGTTCCTGTAGTCATTGGAAAGCAAAATTATGAAGAAACTCTTGCTACTCTAATACCCCTTGCTAATAAAAATAAAGCATCTTATTCTCTATTTGATCAAGATTATCAAAGTTATAAAGAACATGGACGTATGGTTTTTCAAAACAATCAAGGTCTCATGGATCTTCCCCTTCCTAACCTTATTGGAGACCACCAAGTTGCTAATGCTGGCGCGTCTCTTGAAGCAGTCTTTCAAGCAGGTTTTCAACTTTCAGAACAAGCCATAAATGATGCTTTGAAAAATATTTATTGGCCCGCACGAATGCAACATCTTACCCAGGGACATTTGGTTGATCAACTGTCTCCTAATATCGATTTATGGTTAGATGGTGGTCATAATCCTGCTGCTGGAAAAGTTATTGGAGCAGAACTTGCACAATGGAGAAAAAAAACAGATCGTCCTATTATTATGATTGCTGGCATGCTCAATACCAAAGATGCTGTCGGTTATTTTCGTTCCTTAGCAAACCTTGTCGATAAAGTATATACGATACCGCTGATTAACAATAATGCAAGTATCTCTCCAATAAACTTAGCTGAATCAGCGCAAAAAGCAGGAATCCTTGCTACTCCACAAGCTCATCTACAAGATGCTTTGCATAAGATTAAGGTGGAATATAAAGAGGCAATTGTCCTTATTGGTGGTTCCCTTTATCTTGCGGGCGATATTTTGCGTGACAATAAAACACCTCCGTGCTAAAAATTAGCCATTTTTAAAACTTTGAAAGATAGACTTTTTCATCATGCAACTTGATTGTGCACTTTATCAACATCCTAAACTTATTACTGTTTTTGGCGGATCTGGTTTTGTAGGACGACATGTCGTTGAAACTTTGACTAAGCGGGGGTATCGCGTTCGTATCGCTGTTCGTTGTCCACAAAAAGCTTATTACATGCTTCAAATAGGAGAAGTAGGACAAACCCAAATGCTTAAAACAGATATCAAGCATCGTGCTTCTGTTGCACGCGCATTGCTTGGAGCTGATGCAGCAGTGTTTTTGCCTGGTAGCTTAAAACAAGCAAATCAATCGAATTTTAAAAAAACACAAATTGATGGTGTTTACAATGTTGCTGAATTAACAGCAGAAACTGGTATTCCGCTAATCTATATGTCAACACTTGTGGCTAACGAGAATGCTTCATGTCTTTATGCACGTGTTAAGCTTATGGGTGAACAAATCATTCATAACAAGCATCCTCAAGCAATTATTATCCGTCCATCCGTTATCTTTGGACCAGAGGACTGTTTCTTTAACACCTTGGCAGATTTGTCACGTTTTTTACCAATTATGCCTCTTTTTGGAGGTGGGCAAAGCAAATTGCAACCCGTGTATGTTGGTGATGTTGCTGAGTTTATCGCGCGCGCTTTAGATGGACAAGTTGCTTGGGGAAAAAATTATGATCTTGGTGGTCCCCAGATTATCACCTTCCAAAATACTCTTGAAAATATACTCAAAATTATTCACCGTAAAAAAACAATCCTATCCATGCCCCTTTCTGCTGGTCTATTGATTGGAGGAATTTTGGGAACAGTCGGTAAATTGCCTTTTGTACCAACACTCGTAACAGCCAATCAGATACGTTTTTTGCAAATGGATAACATTGTTTCTAAAGAAGCTATAGAGAATGGATATACTCTAGAAGGTGTGGGAATTACCCCCAGAGCAATGGCAGCATTCTTGCCAAGTTATCTTTGGCGATTTCGTCCACATGGTCAATTTTCCCAAAACCTATTCGTTTAGAATAAATTCTTCTAAAACTGAGTTAATTATTTGATTTATAATTCATCGCTCGTTGTTAGCAGTTTTAAAATCAGAGTGTTCAATAGAGTGATGTTTTTACATTTTAAATACTCTATTCAGTATCACAAAAAATGTTTAATCGTATATCTATAATCTTTTGATAAAAATCGTTGAAAACAAGAGAAAAGCACTTCTTATAAACTGTCTTTATCCAAGAGCAGATGCAACATTGGAATCCTAAAGAACCGATTCTGAATTGCCTATTCATAAACATGATAGCCTATGGCTTTGCATTATATTATTTTGCTAAAAAGCTTAATAATGAGATTAAAGTAATACTTCCTTTTTCAACAACCGCATAAATGAGTAGAATATGGGTATACTACTTTCGATATTATCCCATAAAAAATCGATATAAAAACTGTGAAGCAATGCACCATTTTTATTATTTAAAAGGTATTCCCTCTAGAGATTTTTAAAAGCTTTAAAGTTACGTGAAAAGGATAGAGTTTTGTTTATATAATAAGACTTATCATGAAGATCTCTTATTCTGTTAGTAACATCACTACTCAGATCCGTAAATGCATATTTGTTGCACAAATTTATGGAGATTTTAAAAGAGCTTTTTCACATAGAGAAGTCCTCTTCTTGTCTTGCATTTTTTTTTAATTTCTCCTACCGTCTTGGAAAAACTTATTTTAAAGGAATGAAGAATGGCAGCTCAAGATTTTGTTGTCAAAGATATTGCACTTGCCGCTTATGGTCGTAAAGAACTTAATATTGCTGAAACTGAAATGCCTGGTTTGATGGCTTGTCGTAAGGAGTTTTCTTCCAGCCAACCTTTGCGCGGAGCGCGTATTTCTGGCTCATTGCACATGACAATTCAAACAGCTGTTTTAATTGAAACATTAAAAGCGATTGGCGCCGATATACGGTGGAGCTCTAGCAATATTTTTTCTACGCAAGACCATGCAGCAGCAGCTATCGCCGCAACTGGCATTCCTGTATTTGCCGTTAAGGGTGAAACATTGGAAGAATATTGGACTTATATAGATGCAATCTTCCAATGGCCAGATGGTAATCCTTCCAATCTTATTTTAGATGATGGAGCTGACGCCACAAACTATATTTTAATGGGAAGTCGTGCAGAACAAAATAAAGATATTTTATCGCATCCCAAAACAGAAGAAGAAGAAATTTTTTTCAAACAAATACAAAAGCGTATGGATGCAACGCCAGGTTTTTTTACACGACAGCGTGCAGCAATTAAAGGTGTAAGCGAAGAAACCACAACAGGTGTAAACCGTCTTTATCAGTTACAAAAAGAAGGACTTCTACCTTTTCCTGCTATTAATGTTAATGATAGCGTCACTAAATCAAAGTTTGATAATAAATATGGATGTAAAGAATCATTGGTCGATGGTATTCGACGTGGAACAGACGTGATGATCGCCGGTAAAATTGCCATTGTCTGTGGTTATGGTGATGTAGGTAAAGGTTCAGCAGCATCTCTTTCTGGTGCTGGGGCTCGTGTTAAAGTAACAGAAATTGATCCTATTTGCGCTCTTCAAGCCGCTATGGATGGCTATGAAGTTGTTAATTTGGATGATGCTGCTTCCAGTGCTGATATTATCATCACGACAACAGGCAATAAAGATGTTGTTCGTTTAGACCATATGCGACAAGTAAAGGATATGTGTATTCTTGGAAATATTGGTCATTTTGATAACGAAATCCAAGTCGCTGCCCTTAGAAATTTGCCATGGACAAATATAAAACCACAAGTTGATATGATCACCTTTCCCGATGGAAAACGCATCATTTTGCTCTCTGAAGGGCGTTTGTTAAACCTCGGGAATGCGACTGGGCATCCTTCTTTTGTCATGTCAGCCTCGTTTACTAATCAAGTTTTAGCGCAAATTGAACTTTTTACCCGTGCAGAACACTATACAAATGAAGTCACTGTTTTGCCTAAACATCTTGATGAAAAAGTTGCACGTCTACATCTTGATCGGTTAGGAATAAAATTAAGTGTTTTATCAGAAGAACAAGCCGCCTATATTGGAGTCTCACCACAAGGACCTTATAAACCAAACCATTACCGTTACTAATACGTTTCCTTGGGTTAAAAAAGGGAAAGATGCCGTGCTCAGCTTTGGTGACTATAACCCCAAAGAAAAAGCTCAAAAAGAGATCCGAATCTATACGTATATATTTTGCCTTTTTTTCTTTTTTTCTCCAACATGCGCTGTTGCTCAGTCATTGGAAGGTTATTTACCATTTTTCTTCACTTTTCCAAATAGTCCATGGCTGCTTTTAGCGCTGTGTGGAGGAATTTCTTGTGCTTCACTTCTCTCGTGCATAGCTGTTACCGTGCGTGCAAAAAAAACTGCACAGAAGCCTTTGAAGATACTTCAGGCAAATTTTTCTGAAAAACTTAAATATTATGAATGGCTTCTGAAAGAAACCGAGCAATTCCTTCTTATTTGGGAAAATCCAACAACCTTACCCCGTGTTGTTGGTGCTCTTTCTGCATTGCAAAAAATAGGAATCGATCAGAAAGATTTTCAGCGTTTTGAGCTCTGGGTTGAAGAAAATTCTCTGCGAGAACTTGATTATGCATTGACTCAACTACGTTGTAAATGTCACCCTTTTGATCTTTCTATCACCACCACAAACAATGTACTGCTACAAGTTACAGGAGTCGTCGCAGGAACAGTCGCTATTGCTCGTTTTCAAGATATCTCAAAACAACAGAGTGAAAATGCTCGTTTACAGAAAGATATAGCCCGCCTTCTTACTGAACTGAGAATGCAGCGTAATCTTCTTGATCTTATTCAAGAGCCCGTATGGATAAAAGATTGTGAAGGAAAAGTTTGTTTTATCAATCGCGCCTTTAGAGAAATGACAGACTTTCCTGAAGACAGTGATGACGTGGGGGATCTTTTCAATGAAAATACACAACGCAAAACAGATGAAACAGAAACAATTTTTCAAGAACATGTTCATACGGTTATTGGTGGAGAACGGCACCGTTTTCATCTCACACGTATTACAACAGCTGAAGGAATGGCAGCTTTTGCACGTGATGACAGCGCATATGAAAATCTTGCTCATGAATTAAGATATGTTCTTCAAAGCCATTGTGAAACACTTGACCAAATTTCAACAGCTGTAGCCATTTTTGATACAAACCAAAAATTAAAATTCTGTAATCATGCTTTCAAAATTTTATGGCCGTTGGAGAGTTCTTTTTTAGAAAGTGAACCAAGCCATACATTGTTTCTTGAACGTTTACGTGAAAAGGGGCTCATTGCTGAACACCCTGATTGGCGCGCATGGAAAGAAGAACTTTTAAAAGCCTATTGGCAAACAGAATCAAACCAACAAATTTGGAATCTTCCAGATGGGCGTACGGTGCGTGTTGTCTCGAACCCTCATCCACAAGGAGGTGTCACTTGGCTTTACGAAAACCTTACAGAAAAAATTGATCTTGAGCGCCGTTATAATACACTTATTAAAATACAAGGTGAAACACTTGATAAACTTTCTGAAGGCGTGGTCGTTTTTGGTACTGATGGACGCCTTCGCTTATCGAATCCTGCCTTGTCGAAATTGTGGTCTCTTCCTTATAATTTACTGGTAGAAGGAACCCATATTACACAGTTACAAAGCCATTGTTCAGCCTTAACCTTGGGGACAGAATGGGATCAGTTTACCAAGTTCATTACCGGTTTTGCTGAAAAACGTGAAACATTTTCAGGTCGTATAGATCTTAAAAATGATATGATTATTGACTATACTCTGGTCCCTCTTCCTAATGGACAAACGATGCTTACTTTTGTGAATGTTACGGATACTGTCCATGTTGCTCGTGCTCTTCAAGAAAAAAATGAAGCATTAGAAAGTGCTGATCGTTTGCGTAATGAATTTGTCCAACATGTTTCTTATGAATTGCGCACACCTCTCACAAATATTATTGGATTTTCCGATATTTTACGTGATCAAATTTTCGGCTCTATCAATGAACGTCAACAAGAATATCTTGAACACATTCATTCAGAATCAGGAACTCTTTTAAATATTGTTAACGATATTCTTGATCTTGCTACCCTTGATGCAGGCATTATGGAGTTGGACATAAAATTGGTTAACATTGCCGATGCTATGATACAAGCAGTAGCACGCGTAGAAGATCGCCTTAATGAACGTCATATTACGCTTTTACAACAAATTTCCCCTTCCTTAAATTCTATTTCTGCTGATGAAAAACGCTTGCATCAAATTTTTGTGAATGTACTGAGCAATGCTATTAATTTTGCAACGGAGGCGAGTACTATTGAATTTTGCGTCGATGAACAAGATGATAACATTGTCTTTAGCGTTCACAATCAGGGCTCTGACATCCCAGAAGACGTCCTTGATCGTATTTTTAAACGTTTTTCTTCCCATTCACACCATGGTGGGCGTGCGGGAGCGGGTCTTGGCCTTTCCCTTGTGAAAAGTTTCGTTGAACTACACGGTGGACATGTTGAAATTCTTACCGGTTCTGGAAAAGGAACAACAGTTAAATGTTTTTTCCCACTCTCCAAAGGAGATAAGATTTTTTAATTTTAACTTTTATGATAACAAAAATTTTTCATCCATTTCATGGAACTTTTAATGAATTTTAGTTTTTTTCTTGAAAATGAAGAGGCAACAAAGCTTTTTGCACAAAATTTAGCTCTTTCTTTAAAGCCAGGAGATCTTGTAACGCTGCAAGGGGATCTTGGAACTGGAAAGTCAACCATTGCACGTACAATCATCCAAACACTTGCAAACGATAACACTATGGATGTTCCAAGCCCTACTTTTACTCTTGTGCAAAGCTATCAACTTCCAAAGTTTGAAATTATTCATGCTGATCTTTATCGCCTTTCTATGGCAGAAGAAATTGATGAATTAGGGCTTCATGAAGCTCGTGAGAAAAATATTTTACTTGTTGAATGGCCAGAAAGAAATACAGCTCTTTTAGAGCTTGCCACTTTTGCACTCACCTTACACTATAAAGAACATGGGCGTCATGTAACAGTTAAATCAGCACAACATTCCATTGAATGTTTGCAACAGTCTTTTACAATTCGTACATTTTAAAAAACATAGATATAATCATGGGCATCATCATTTTTTTAGTTGGTAATATCTCAGGATATACCTATGAAATTTGAGATGATGAACAACATAAAGAAGGCTTCATGGAGGCACCGACCATGGAAGATAAAACGAAGTGCTGACTCTTTCATATAACAATGACATAAATTGCAAAGGACAGCCGTTAATTTATAGGAATTCATCAATTTATTTTAGAGAATCTGATACCTACAATTTTGATTCTAGAGAATAGTATAAGAGAATTTTAAATTGAAGTGGTAACCCTTTAGAAGAGCATTCTATAACCTGTAGTGAATTGCTTGTTTCTTTCTGCTTAAAAATTGTGAGCTTCAGAAAAGTAATTTGCAAAGTTTTTGCTTAAAATCTCCTTTTATGTGTTGAAAGCACTATCTATCTCAATAGTCTTATCTAAGAAAAAATACCTTTATGAAATTATCATTCACCCAATATTTTTAACGCGCCTATAAGGAAAGAATTGCCTATATTCTTCATACAAAGCAATTTTTTATAAAAATGGTCAATTGAATCATGCATAAAAGCACGAATTCTTAAATTCATTTAAAATTTTGATTTTTATTGTCTTTTCATTATAATATAATGCAAAAAAGAATATTTTAAAAAGTCAAAAGGAGAGACAAAACTTCTCTCCTTTATAGTGATTATATGTGGAATTAACTAAGCCCATCTTTTATCCATTCAGAAAGACGTCCTTTAGAGGTAGCGCCAACCATATTCGATGAAATATTTCCATTTTTAAACATTAATAATGTAGGGATAGAACGTACTCCGTATTGGGTAGCCAGTTCCGGATTTTCATCAATATTTACCTTAGCAATTTTAACTTGATTTTGCATTTCTATTGAAATCTCATCCAACATTGGAGCAATCACTTTGCAAGGGCCACACCATTCTGCCCAAAAATCAACCACAACAGGGGTGGAAGAGGTTAGAACTTCACTTTCGAAATTGTCCTTATCAACTTTTATACACGTCATTGATTTATCCTTTATATTCACTTTTTATAGATTGGTATAATAACAATTCATATCAAGTTATTGCAAAGATAAATTATTAAAGGACTTTTTTACACTAGAGATTGTGCATTGTGTTTGTTTGGGCGATTTTATGAAAGTAAATAAAGTGTAAAGATGATTTGCAAGGAAAAGAGTAGCTTATAAAGCAACTTCACTAAGAAATGCCTCAAGTTTTTCTGGAGGAAGTTTAAAAATTTTGGCTTCTTTACTGTAGATAAGCAGAGCCTGGATATCTTTATCGGGATGAATAGCTTGCAACAATTTTCGGTAAAGAGCCATTTGCAACCAGTGATGGGAAGCAATAGCAGCTTCATTTTCTGGTGGGGTTCCTGTTTTAAAATCGGCAAAGATAATGCTGTTTTGCGTGATGTAAAGACGGTCAATTTGACCAGAAATTGCTTGTTCTTTTCCACGAATTTTCACAATACCCATTAAGGAGACCTCAGCACGTGAATGCTCAGAGAAAAGGGGCTTGAGGTAAACATGATCTAATATTTTCCAAACATGGCGAAGAGCATCTTCTCTTTGGCTTTCATCCCAATGAGAGGCTTTGATATTGAGATAGTTTCGAGCATAATCTCGACGTTTTTGTGGGGGACAATCGGGTAAGTATTGTAACAATCGGTGAACGAGATTACCATATTCAATGGAAAAAGCCCTGTTGGTATTTTTTTCTCCCAAAACAGGCGAGACGCTATGATATTTTGAATTAGAAGAAATATCGGTATCAGCCTCAATGGAAAGACTAGCAACAGAGGGTCTCAACGGTTTTGGTAGCACTGGTTCTTCTGGTATTTTATGGGAGAAAAAAGCAGGTAAAGGTGGTAAGGTTTGGCATTCAGCACAAGGGACTTTTGAGTTTATAGAAGCAGAAGAAGCAGGTGTAATGCAATAACGCCAAGCTGCAATATCTTCCGAAGAATCTTTTATAGCAAGGGCATGCGGTTCGAGGGCTTTTTTTACGAGTTGTAACCATGTATGAGATGGCGTTTTCGGGCCTTTATATCCACAAATAAACAAGCGATCTTCAGCACGTGTCATTCCTACATAAAGAAGACGCCTATATTCTTCTTCTGCACGCTCTTTTAAATATGAAATTGCTTGTTTAGAGAGTTTTGTATCAAACTTTTCATTGGGATGCCAAATAAAGGCTTGTTTTCCATTCCATTGTGCATTGTTTAAAGGAACTTTAAGCAAGTGAGGCGCATGCTGAGGATGCCAAATCGCACTACCTGGATCGACTAAAAACACAACAGCAGCCTCTAGTCCTTTTGCAGCATGAACAGTCATAATGCGAATTTCTTCATTACTTTGTTCAAATTCACGTTTAATTTCTGGTTCGCTTGCACTTAATGTTTCTAAAAAAGCTTGTAATCCTGGTAATCCTGTTTTTTGAATAGTGAGCGTATAATCCATAAAAGCATCGAGCACATCATTTGCTTCAGATCCTAAACGAGACAGAATTTTTTGTCTTCCCTTATCATTATTCAAAATATGGCTATAAAACTCGAAAACCGGTATTTTATCCACTAAAGCGCGATAATGGTTTAGCCTTTCAAAAGCATCTTTAAAAGATGCCTGCGATGATGCGTGCGTAAATAAGCTTTGCCAAAGAGAGCCGGTGCGGTGTGCTGCAAGCTGATAGAGTTCCTCTTCACTAAGAGCAAAAAGTGGGCTTTTTAAAACACAAGCAAGAGAAAGATCATCTTGTGGCTGTAAAACAAAACGTGCAAGCGCCATTAAATCACGGATACTAATATGTTTGGTAAGCTGTAAACGATCAGCTCCTGCTACGGGAATATTACGGTGTTTAAGAGCACGGGAAAGAGCTGAGACAAATTGATCACGTTTACGGACCAAGATCATAATATCACTTGCACGTATTAAGCGTCCTTTTGCTGGAAGCATTTCGCCTTTTTGTAACCAGTCGGCAATCGTTTCAGCAATTTTTTCTGCTAAACGCACTTCAGGTGTATCTAAATGATTAACAGTTGTATGCCAATCTTGAGGAAAGTCACTCGTTTCTTTGGAAATGGCATCCCATATAACAACTTCACCGGGACTATGAATACGAATAGCTTCATGCACCGTTTTTGTATTTTCTGCCGAAAGTCCTTTATAGTTTTCTGGTGTTTCAAAAACAAGATCAACACTTTTAAGAACATCTGCTGTAGAGCGAAAAGAATAATGCAGTTGTATTTTTTCAAATTGCTGATTTGTTTGCTGCACTTTTTTTTGAATAATTCGTCCATTTGCAGCAAAATTTTCTGGAGCAGCGCCTTGAAAAGAATAAATAGATTGCTTTTCATCTCCAACAGCAAAAAGAGTGCGTATGTTTGTTCGTTGGCTATACCCTGAAAAAAATTCCTGTGCCAACAGTTGAATAATTTGCCATTGCTCAGGGTTGGTGTCTTGTGCTTCATCAAGTAGAATATGATCAAGTCCCTGATCAAGTTTATAGTGCACCCATTGGCTTGCACCTTTGCGCTGTAACAAATGAAGTGTACGCTCAATAAGATCATCAAAGTCTAAGAAGCCATTGGACTTTTTTAGATTCTTATAAATTTTGAGATAAATAGCACAAAGCTGAAAAGCAGCCATATTGAGAGTGGCAACCTTTGCGCATTGATATTTTTCTAAAAGAACAGAAAGCTTGTTTTGTTTATCTTCAAGCATTTGTTGAATAAAAGGCCAAATTTCGTCTGATTTTTTACGAGATAAATTTGAAAAATTACGCGGCTCACCTTTGATTGTAAAATAAATATCAGAAATAATATTGAGAATATTTTTCTCATCATGCACCTTTTCTAATTGGGAAAGTTTTTCCACCATATCCTTAAAGCTTTGACTACCATTGATTTCACAATGCTTAAGAGCATAAAGAGGAAGGCGCGCTGTTTGTTTAATTTGTTCCAGCAGATATTGATTTGTTTCATTGGGCGCTAAGTTAAAAAGCGCGCGCAATTTTTCTTCTCCATTTTCAGATAAAAGAGAAGATAAAAAATCAGACAATTTATGTTGCTTTTCAACTGCTTCATAGAGCAATTGGTTAAAAGTATGTTCGCTAATAACTTGAAGTAACTGTTGCAAAGCAGGTTGTACATCACGACGGGCTAAAAGTTGACGACGGGATTCTTGTCGTAATTTTTTTCGACCGATATCATCGGGAAGTTCAAAATGCCCTGCAATATTGGCTTCTAACATAAATTGATGTAAGAGAGCTTCACAAAAAGCATGAATCGTTTGAATTTTTAAGCCACCAGGCGTTTCGAGAGCACGCGCGAAGAGTTGTCGTGCATAAGTTAGTTTTTGCGCATTAACAGGCTTTTTTTCAAACCGTGTTAAGGTTTCTTGCAGCTGTGCATCATCGAGCTCATTCCAACTGGAAAGCGTGCGAAAAATTCGCGATTGCATAACAGCAGCAGCAGCTCTTGTATAAGTAAGGCATAAAATACGTGCTGGAGGCGTACCGTTTAAAAGCAAACGGATAACACGTTCACTTAAAACGTGGGTTTTTCCAGATCCAGCATTTGCAGAAACCCACACGTTTTTTTGGGGATGTGTTGCTGTTGCTTGTGCATCAAGAGCGGCTTCAGGAATAGAAAAAAACGTCATGATTACTCTTCTTTATGAAAACCACTTGACCATTCCCACAACCGAGCCAAATGGTCGTAGTCACCTTCATATCGTTTTGACATAGGGACAGCATGTGAGAGATAACCTTGTTGTGGATTTTGATAATAAGTTATGAGTGCGATAAGATTTTCCCATGCATTGTCAGCAAGATCAACAGCACTTAGATGAGTTTTTCCGTCTTTTTTCTTTAAAAGAATTGATTGGGATTTAATTTCACCTTTTTTGTTAAGAGGAATGTAAAATAAATTTGAGGGGGTAAAATCTTGAAAATCTGGGAAGCCCCCTTGTATGAGTAAAGCTGTTTCTAAAGCCAATTGCGGAAATAATAATTCACGAACTTGTTTTGATGAAGGAGGGGTTCCGGTTTTGAAATCTAGAATTTCAACCGTTTTATCTGGCAAAACATCAAGACGATCAGCACGTCCTGAAAGGGTTACTCCTGTTGTTCCTATAGGAATTTTTTGTGATACCACTTCCGAATATCGCTCTCGCAGTCCTAAACTTTGTTCCCATTGAATAAAGCGTGGAGCAAGGTTTTCAAAACTATTCCACCAAATTACTTCAATATCGGGTGGAAAATTGAATTTATCAAACTCTTTACGCCCAATAGCAAGCAGTACATTGAGTGCATTTGCAGCATTTGGATTTTTCATTTGTGTGCAAAAAGCTGCAAGAATAGCGTGATAAAGTGTTCCTCGTTCTGAAGCGCTAGGATCATGAATAAGTTCTTTAAGTGGTTTGAGCCTTAAGATTTTTTTAGCATAAATAGCATAGGGATCATATCGCAATGTTTCTATTTCAGTAACTGAAAAATGACGCGGGCGTATATCAAGAGGCGGAGCAGGGCAAGGACGTTCCACCTCAGAAGTTATGCTTGTATGATCAAGCATCTTTGCCCAATGGCGTAGTATTTCACCTCGTTCACGGATTTGTTCCCAAACCTGTTTTCCTACAACTGTTTCCATGCGTTGTAGCCAGCGTGAAGGAATGGAAGGCGTATGATTAACGCGCAATGCGCGACTCATCACCACTTTTTCCATTCCCATCGCCCATTGAAAATCATGCGCAGAAATACCAATACGCTGCTCTGGTGGTTCCAGAGTTAACATCATTTTCATCGGTCGCGATAAAAAAGCATCATTTCGGGTTGATATCGGCCATGACCCTTCATTAAGACCGCCGATGACCACTGTATCAACCGTTTGCAAACGCGATTCCAAAGTACCCCAGATGAATAAACGTGGATGTCCTCCAGGCGAAGGTGCGACGGAACGGGTTGCTACTATGGCAGAAAACATAGCGGGCCATTCACAAAGATGAAATGTTAATCCCGATTGATCACTGACCAATTCACGCAAAAAATTTGATAGGGCTTGTCCTGCTTCGTGTTGATAAAGATGTGCAAGAGAATTATCCTCATTGCGACCAAAATTTTCAAAAACCTCAACAGTTGCTATTGCAGCCTCATTGATGGTGCATTCTTTCTCTTGTTTCATAAGAGATGTTAAAGGTTCAACAGCTTTTTTCAAAAGATGACAAAGGAGACGTGCTTCTTCACATTTCTGCTGATCAAGGGTGTTGACTTCAGAACTATTATGAAAGGATGTATCAATCCATTTTTCGAGAAATTGATCACACTCGCAAAGATTGATGCGCCCTGTATTCCCTCGAAGAACAAAAAGTTCAAAATTTTCTGCCATTTCCCGTAAACGATGACGGTTTTGTTGGAGTGTTGTAAGGGGATGTTTAAGAAGAGAAAGAAAAGCAATGGGATCATCAGCTTGCAATACATTTTCTAAAATAAGTCGTAAGAGAGTTACAGGCAATGTTTGTGCAAGTGGTATTCCGCCTGAATCATTTGCTTCAATTCCAAATCGCTGTAATTCCACAGCAACACGGCGTGCTAAATTACGGTCATTTGTAATAAGGGCTGCAGTTTTTTTGGGTTCTTCAATAGCTTTGCGTAAGGTAACAGCTATCGCAAGAGCTTCTTCACGTTCATTTATAGCTTCAATAAATGACCAATCTACACAAAGATTCTCATAATCATCACGGACAATTTGTACCCATTTGTCTGTTGTAGAAGCTGGTCGGAGTGCTTCTGATAAAAGAGCCATTCGTTTTTTCTTTATGCTACTCTGTTGGCCAATTTCGCAAACATGATGACGTTGACACTCCATGAGAGTTAGAAGTTTTTTTAAATGATATTGAGGATGGCTAAAAACATTTTCTGCAGGATCAAAAAAATCACAAGCTGTTTTTTCTTTATTGCTTGTGCTTAGTGCATTCCATTGTTCTTCATCCATATGAAGATCAAGACCAGGAAGAACAACAGCCCCTTTGGGCAGAGAAGATATAACCTTTAAAAGATGAGAAACTGCGGGCATAGAACCTGACACACCAGCTGCAATGATCGGTTTATCAGGCAGCATGCATCGTAAA
Organism: Bartonella sp. CL436QHHD; assembly: GCF_042195105.1. Lineage (NCBI taxonomy): Bacteria > Pseudomonadati > Pseudomonadota > Alphaproteobacteria > Hyphomicrobiales > Bartonellaceae > Bartonella > Bartonella sp. CL436QHHD. The sequence continues at coordinate 194,470 of NZ_JBHINR010000032.1, forward strand.
GTCTCTGCATGCATTGTGAGTACTTGATTACGCCATTCAGCGGGATTACTTCGTTGTTTTTCTTTCAAGATTTTTGGCCAATTTTGCGTAACAATAGTCAAGAAATCGAGCGTTATTTGCCACCATTCAGCGACCATATCAGGTGCAATATTTTTAAGTTCTGACCAATCTGCTCCTTCTGCTTCAATTTCGTCCATCAAATGTGCTAAATCTTGCGCAAGCCAAATCGCATCAGCACTATGAGCCGGAATAAGTACATCTTCTGTACCAAACATGGCACGCAGATGCGCAGGCAAATTTTCACGCCATGGACGGATAAGGCGCGCTAAAAGTAAAAGACGTTCGCTTTCTCCAATAGGTGGATCGAGAGCGCTGGTATGATTTTCAACAAAAAGAAAACTGTCTTCATCGACATCTCCTAGAGCACGAATGGTTGGCAAAAATGTTGATTGTGTATCACTTCTTTCAACAAAGGCTAAACGCAAAGCGCGAGCAGCACGACGTGTCGGAACATAAATAAGGCTATCGGCAAGGGCAGTTTGAATGTCTCCACTTGAAGCGAAATTATCAATAAGGCTACCAGAAAGTAGTGCATCAACAAAGTGAGGCAAAAAAGCAGTTCCCGGAGAAATAGAAAAGACATGCGGTTTATAGGTCATATGATCTCATATTTGGGATAACAAATTTCAGCTTATTGATTATTTGTATTATTTTGACTGTATACAATATTTATACAAGGAAAAACTGAAAAGCTATGTTTATAAAGCAGATTTTTTAGTTTAGATTTAAAAAATATCGAAATAAATTATATGTCTTAAGTCATCGCGAAAAAATATATAAAATTTTTCTGATATTTTTCAACGTAGAATTGGCTACAGTTTATTCTCTAACTCAAATAGGTAATATAAAAATAAATATTAAAGTTTTAAAAGGTTCTAGAGGTACCAGTGCGCTGTAACTCTTTTAATAATAAATAAATTTACCGTATTTTTTATACAGTTCAATCTAAAAATATCCTTTACATACTCCATCACTTTCAGAAAAAAATAGATATCATGATATTGCAAAACTTAAAAATCAGTTTCATAAATAATATTTTAGAATCCCATAAAAAGCTTGGAAAAAAATAATAATATTTCCACATTTCACAGCGAAAACAGATTACTTTGAGGGAGAGAGTTTTGCGAAATTTTATCGTGCAAGCCTCTATCTTGCTAGAATTACATCCCTTATGCAAAATAGAATGCCCAAAAATATCATTATGTTGCAATTTTATATGTTTGTTTTTAAAGGGACATTTTTCATTGTACTTGATCTTACCTCGTCATGTCATCCCGTAAATAATATAAATGAATAGTATAACGTAAACTTCCGTGAATGGGATGAGATACATCACACACCACCATCATTACATCATAACGCTATAACCACCATCATCATTTTTACCCTCACCCAATATTTTGAAAGCTCTTGGCTATAGAGAAGATCTATAAGAGGTATTGTATTTCTTGCTTCAAGTGTTTTACGCACACACCAATCCTACTTATGATTTTTAAACAAATGATTTTGATTGTTCCCATATAAAAAACGATAAATTATCATTATAAATCAAATTATTGTAGAAAAGATTTTTCTTTATTTTAAGAGCGTACTTGATAATCTTTAAAAGCAGAAAATTTTATTTTAGGAGCTCTTTCTGCCTCATAATTCAATGAAAAATGGTTCTCCGCTAAAAAAACTGGATCACCTTCTAAATCATACGCAATAGCAGAGCGGTGATTGCTGAGAAACTTTTGCAACTCATCTTTGCTCTGCGCTGAAATCCAACGGCATAAATTAAAGCGCGCAGACTCAAAATTCACTGGCAAAGAATATTCTATTTTTAATCGTTCTTTTAAGACATCAATTTGCAAAGCACCAATAACACCAATGAGAGAAGGCGACCCATCATCAGGAATAAACAATTGTACAACCCCTTCTTCAGCCATTTGTTGCAAAGCTTCTTTGAGCTTTTTTGCTTTCATTGGATCGCCTAAACAAACACGACGCAAAATCTCTGGTGCAAAATTTGGTACTCCCTTAAAGAGGATATCTTCTCCTTCAGTCAAAGTATCGCCGATACGCAATGTTCCATGATTAGGGATCCCTACGATATCACCAGCATAGGCTTGATCAGCAATTTGGCGCGAACGCGCAAAGAAAAATTGTGGAGCCGAAAGTGTCATCGGTTTTCCTGTTCGAACCAACTTTGTTTTCATACCACGTTCAAGCGTTCCCGAACATACCCGAAAAAATGCAATACGATCACGATGATTAGGATCCATATTTGCTTGAATTTTAAAAACAAACCCCGTCATTTTAGGTTCAGTTGCTATGACATTGCGCTGATCTGCACTTTGATCACGAGGACTTTGACCAAAATCTATAAGCGCATTGATCAAATCACGAACTCCAAAATTTCGCAAAGCTGAACCAAAATAAACCGGTGTCATATGACCTTCACGGAAAGCTTGCAGATCAAAATTCTTGCAAACACTTTGAGCAAGTTCTACCCCTTCAATAAAAGTTGAACGTTGATATTCAGGGAGTAAATGGACAACCTCTCTGGGATTTGAAACTATCTGCTGTATTATCTCATCATCTTTTTGACGAAAACGATTATGATGAAGGTCATAGGTACCAACAAAATCTTTACCCGACCCAATTGGCCATGTTATAGGCGCGGTATCAAGAGCAAGCTTTTCTTCAATTTCATCTAAAAGCTCTATAGGATCACGTGCCTCACGATCCATTTTATTGATAAACGTAACAATAGGAATATCCCGCATCCGACACACTTCAAACAATTTTAATGTTCTAGGCTCAATCCCGCGGGCCCCATCCAATACCATGATAGCACTATCAACAGCTGTGAGAGTGCGATACGTATCATCCGCAAAGTCCTCATGTCCTGGGGTATCTAGGAGATTAAAAATATGATTTTCATATTCAAACGTCATCACCGAAGTCACAACGGAAATACCACGATCACGCTCAATATTCATCCAATCAGAACGGGTTTGAATACGATCTTTTTTGGCTTTTACTTCTCCTGCAAGTTGAATAGCACCACCAAACAATAAAAGCTTTTCTGTTAATGTTGTTTTCCCCGCATCTGGGTGAGCAATAATTGCAAATGTACGGCGTCGCTTTACTTCCTGCACTCTTCGTTCCATTATTCCTCCGTCGGCCGTGCAAGTGTTTCAGCAATCAGTGCACGCATTTCATTAATCCCATAAAGCGCTATAAATGATCCCCATCGTGGACCTCGCTCTTGTCCAAGAAGGACTTCATACAACATTTGAAAAAAAACATTAGAAACACCAGGCCCACCTTCAGGGCTTTTTTTGCTATGATCTTGATAACGTTCCGTTAATCGTGCAACATCAAGAAGCATATTTTGTAATATGTTGCCATCAACAGTTTCAGGTAAATGAGCTAATTTTTCATCAATTTGTGCTAATGTTTCTCGTTCGCTATCATCTGGTATACGAAATTTCTTGTTTGGTTTAACAAAAACATCAAAATATTTAATAGCAAACTTCACCAATTGATCAAGTTCTGGATAAGTTTGTGCATTTGCTCCTTTAGCGTAACGAGAAATAAAACCCCAAAGAACTTCTGCATTCTCCGCATTTGAAGCACTTACCAAATTTAGGAGCATCGCAAAGGATACAGGCAAATCAACCTGCGGCGGACAACCATTATGAATATGCCATACAGGATTATTCAGACGCTCTTTCCATTCTTGGCGACCATAGGCTGAAAGATGCGCATAGTATTCATCTACAGCTTTAGGAATAACATCAAAATAAAGCCTTTTTGCTGTTTTAGGTTTTGAAAACATATAAAGCCCTAAACTCTCTGTTGGGGCATAAGTAAGCCATTCATCAATGGTTAAGCCATTTCCCTTGGATTTGGAAATTTTCTGCCCTTTCTCATCTAAAAAGAGCTCATAGTTGAATCCTTCTGGGGGCTTTCCACCTAATACTTTACAAATTTTAGAAGAAAGATTTGTGGAATCGATAAGGTCTTTTCCGGCCATTTCATAATCAATGCTAAGTGCTGTCCAACGCATTGCCCAATCTACCTTCCACTGACACTTAACTTTGCCCCCCGTAACCTCTGTTTCTATAGTTTCTCCTGTTTCTGGCTCAATATAAGTGACTGTACCTTTTTCAACATTACGCGCAATCATCGGTACCTGTAATACTTTTCCAGAAAAGGGAGAAATCGGTAGAAAGAGTGAATAGGTCGCTTGCCGTTCTTCACCTAATGTTGGTAAAATAATTGCCATAACCTTGTCATAACAGGCAAGGATTTTCAAAAGTGTTTCATCAAAACGACCAGAATTGTAATAATCCGTAGCACTTGCAAATTCATAATCAAAACCAAAACGATCAAGGAAAGCCCGTAACCGCGCATTATTCGCTGCCCCAAAAGAAGGATAATCATCTCCAAAAGGGTCGGGTACACGACTCAACGGTTGACCAAGATAATGTTCCATCCTTTCGCGATCAGGCACATTCTCAGGAACCTTGCGCAAACCATCCATATCATCAGAAAAACAAAGTAATTTTGTTTTTACTTTATTCTCCGTGAGAATATGAAATGCATGACGCACCATGGTTGTACGTGCAACTTCCCCAAAAGTTCCAATATGCGGTAAACCAGAAGGGCCATAACCTGTTTCAAATATCACATTGTCTGGATAACCCGTTTTTTCATACCGTTTGATAATCTTACGTGCTTCTTCAAATGGCCAAGTTCTCGATTGAGAAGCTGCATCTTTTAATTCAGGCGTAAGGTTGAGGGTATCACACTGATCACGCATCATTATTTATCCTAAAAATTACACTCTTTCAAAATAGGGTGTATGGTTCTTGAATTTATTCGTCAATAATAGCAAGCAAAAAGATGAAAATTTCTTTATACTCTTAAGTCACAATACAAAAACCGCCCTCGTTATAAACATGTTTTGTTCTGATAAAAATCAAAAACATTCAATATTATAAAGCAAAATTGACTTGTTTTGATTATCGAAGCCTTCATTGCTATTATTATCATGGGTTTTGCTTATTATATTTATTAGCGCAGAAGATAAGCTTCTAGTATTGAACGAAAGAACGGTAAAAACCAACAGAAAAATGCTTAAACTAGGCATTTCATACAAAAGCACTAATCCATATTACACTTGTCACCGTAATTTTCTATTTCTTTTCTTTATCACCTTGATGACGCATTGCTAATGTACGCAAACGTAGAGCATTTAATTTAATAAAACCAGTTGCATCTCTTTGATCATAAACACCTTGATCATCCTCGAAAGTTACCAACTCACTAGAATAAAGTGATTTTTTACTTTGGCGCCCTTCAATAATTACATTCCCCTTATAAAGCTTTAACGTGACTTCACCTTCAACATGTTCTTGAGATAAATCAATAGCTGCCTGCAACATCTTACGTTCCGGCGAAAACCAAAATCCATAATAAATGAGTTCTGCATAACGTGGCATCAATTCATCTTTCAAATGAGCTGCACCACGATCTAGTGTTAAAGATTCTATCGCTCTGTGAGCCGTCAAAAGAATGGTTCCACCTGGTGTTTCATAAATACCCCGCGATTTCATACCCACAAAGCGATTTTCTACCAAATCTAACCGACCAATACCATTATCGCGCCCATAATGATTTAATTCTGCAAGTAAAGTTGCAGGAGATAAATTTTTTCCATTGATTGAAACAGCATCGCCTTTTTTAAAGCCAAGAGTAATTCTGGTTGCTTGATCTGGAGCATCTTCCGGCGAAAGAGTACGCATATGGACATATTCAGGAGCAGGAAGTGCTGGATCTTCTAAAATCTTTCCTTCTGATGAAGAATGCAATAAATTTGCATCCACTGAAAAAGGCGCTTCACCTTGCTTATCCTTTTCTACAGGAATTTGATGAATACGAGCAAATTCAAAGAGATCTGTCCGACTCTTAAAATCCCAATCACGCCATGGAGCAATAATCTTTATATCAGGATTAAGCGCATAAGCGGAAAGCTCAAAGCGTACCTGATCATTGCCTTTTCCTGTTGCCCCATGAGCAATGGCATCAGCCCCTGTTTCCTTAGCAATTTCAATAAGGCGTTTTGAAATAAGTGGACGTGCAATTGATGTTCCTAAAAGATAAGTCCCCTCATAAATGGTATTGGCTCGAAACATCGGAAAAACAAAATCACGCACAAATTCTTCACGCAAATCTTCAATATAAATTTCTTTAACACCTAGCATTTCAGCTTTACGACGAGCAAGTTCCAGCTCTTCCCCCTGCCCCAAATCTGCTGTAAAAGTTACAACTTCAACGCCTAGCGTACTTTGCAACCATTTAAGAATAATTGACGTATCCAATCCACCTGAATAAGCCAAAACAACTTTTCTAATATTTTGCCACTTTTTCATTTTAACGTTCTATATGAGCTACTTTTTTTATTTCTACGCAGAAATCAAAACGATGCAAGAAATATAAAAATAAATTCTTTTTAAGCAACATTAAAAAGACGCAAAAAGCGTAAATAAAGGTGCCTCAAAGTATAAATAATGAATACTGCTTAAAAATAAAAGGAGATTTACGTGTCATTTCTACCGGAGTGGTCTATTGTTGTACAATTTGCTTTAGCATCGTTGATTTTAGCACTTATTCCAGGACCAGATATGATGCTTTCTGTAGGACGAACCATTACACAAAGCAAAAAAGCTGGAATTATGTGCGCCTTGGGTAGTGCAACAGGGTTTGCCATTCAGGTTACCGCTGTAGCACTTGGCTTATCAGCGCTTATTTTTGCTGCACCACATACTTTTGTTCTTCTGAAAATTGTTGGCGCCTTTTATCTTTTATGGTTTTCCTTTCAAGCGTTACGGAGAAACCCCACTTTTTCCTTTGAACAGACATCTTCTAAATCTCAAAGCGCTAAACGTAACTATCTTGCTGGTATTGGAATCAATCTTCTCAATCCTAAAGTTATACTCTTTAACGCGACATTCTTACCGCAATTTATCAATGCGAATGATCCTATGGCAACACAAAAGTTACTCTTTTTAGGACTCTCTTATATTCCTATTTCTTTTCCTATTACAATTGCAATCGTTTTTACAGCGCATAAACTTACCAAAACTCTCAAGAAGAACCCTCTTTATATTCGCTTTCTCGACTGGCTTATTGCTGGTACTTTTACCAGCTTTGCCCTTCATCTCCTTATCGTTACAAAACATTGATTTATAAGTGTAATGTATCGCTTTTAATTTAAATAAAAAAACAAATATTATAAGATTTTTTCATTTCAAACCCGTTTATGTTGAATAAAACAATACCTTTCCTTTGTACATCACAAGCGAAGCTGGAGTTTTCGTATGGATAAAAACTGTCTAAGAAAAGAATAAAAATACCTCTTATGAACCATCTTAAGTGCCAAAAGCTGTTTACAACATTGGGAGCTAAAAAATAGAATGGTGGTATCAACTTACACCTTTATTAAACATAAAGGTGTAGGAGTACAGTACATTTCACAGAGCCTTTTTGTTATATTCTTCACAGGCATTGTCGTGATATGAAGAGTGCACTCAGAGATACCTAAAAAACATATCAATGGACAACACAATGGTATTTATATTTTAGATCCTCTGTTTTGCTTGTGTAGCGTGATCTTATTAAAGAACGTAATAAACAAAAGCATGAGGCAGTGCACAATCTCCACTTTTTAAAAGATATTACCGTAAATGCTTTTAAAAGACATAAAACCGAATTAAAGAGTATGATAATAAGGTAGAAATTAGTTACAATCCTTAAGACCTCATATTCCCTCTAAATTAGGCTTCCTTCTTATTTCAGAGATTATGCAAACAGACTATAGACAATATCTTACCCCATTTAGCATATAAAAGCTGAGACTGTTCGTCTAGCACTTATCTATCTTAATCTCTGTCTCACACATGCTATTATATGATGATTTACTGAAAAAAAGCATAGGCCTCGATATCGCTGAAAATTGCGTTAACTAATGACCAATGGCATTTTCAAGTCGTAACCGTTCAGATTTACGTAAGCGCTCTGAAGCTGATTTAAGCTGTCCACATGCAGCTAAAATATCGCGTCCACGCGGTATCCGAATAGGAGAAGCATAGCCCGCTTGATTAACGACATCAGCAAAACGCTCGATTTGCTCCCAATCAGAACACTGATAATTACTCCCTGGCCACGGATTAAAAGGGATTAAATTAATCTTAGCAGGAATCCCTTTCAATAACTGAATCAATCGCTTAGCATCATCTAAACTATCATTGATATCTTTCAGCATAACATATTCAAATGTGATTCGTTTTGCATTGGAAAGACCAGGATAATTACGGCAAGCCTCCATTAGTAAAGCAAGCGGATATTTTTTATTAATGGGAACAAGCATATCCCTTAGTGTATCGTGTACTGCGTGGAGTGAAATTGCTAACATAACACCAATTTCTTCTCCGGTTCGAATAATTCCAGGAACAACCCCACTAGTTGAAAGCGTAATTCGACGTTTTGATAAAGAAAGGCCATCGCCATCAGAGGCAATCAATAAAGCTTTTTTAACAGCTTCAAAATTATAAAGAGGTTCTCCCATTCCCATCATAACAATATTGGTAATTTTTCGTCCTTCAATGGGAACAATTGCTCCATCAGGGGTATTCTTATCAGGAAAATCACCCAAACAATCACGTGCAACCAATAGTTGTGCCAAAATCTCTTCTGCGGTCAGATTACGAACAAGCATCTGCGTTCCCGTATGGCAAAAAGAGCAGGTTAACGTACACCCTACTTGCGATGAAAGACATAAAGTACCGCGTCCTTCTTCAGGGATATAAACCGTTTCAATTTCAACAGGTCTTCCAGCTCCACGTGCAGGAAAACGTAAAAGCCATTTACGTGTACCGTCTTTTGATATTTGTTCTCCAACAATTTCTGGACGCATAATGGAAAAATGACACTTAAGTGTTTCTTGCATTGCTTTAGAAATATTCAGCATCTCATCAAAATTTGAAACACCACGCACATAAAGCCAATGCCAAAGCTGACGCATACGCATACGCGTTTGATGCTCTGGTACACCAACTGTCTTTAAAGCTTGTATCATTTCATCTTGCGACAAACCAATTAAAGAGAGCTTAGAACTCTCCTTCACGACCACATTATCTGTTTTTCGTGCAAAACATGAACCAACTGGTCTAAGGTCATAGGAAATGGCCATTGCTTTCCAATTCACATCACTATTTTAGAAGTTATCGAAACCTTAATGGCACTTTTGAGCTGCGTTTAATGCAGCAGTGACCCCTTTTAAGGAATAAGTATAGGTGGTATGCGTTCCTCTTTTTGATATCGCTTGCACTGTCATATTGTTTCCAGCACGTATAGCAGAAACAAGCTGCTTTTCTAGCTCTGATGACGCCAACCAAGCTGAGGAATCCTTCGTGAAAAAATTAAAGTCCTTATTTCCAATGGTCACTGTCACTCTCGATCCTTCTTGAAGCGTATAACCAGCCATAAACTGCGGTTCGAACGAAACAGGTGAATGAGAACGCTTGGTAATTAAGAAAAAATTATCACCATGATTAACCGTCGTTGGAAGAGCCTTCAAAGGTACCGATAACACATAGCAAATCGTATTTTGGGGCGATTTATAAGAATAGACCCCCCATGCTTCAAATTGATTTAAACGATTTGGCGTTTGTGCACATGCTGCCCCAGCTGTAACCAGAACCATTACAGATGCAGCAATAACAGTCTTTTCAAACATCTTTATTTAGCTCACTTCTTTAGTCTCTAACAAGATTCTCTTCATTGGAAAAATTCAAAAAAACCTCGATACTCATGTATCACTGTCCTAATTCTTCCAATAAGCAAAATATTTTCACACCAATCAAAATAGATCTCTACATTTCATTGTGACCTTTTAGGTGTTACCAAAATATAAACTTCTTATTCAATAACCACATTAAAAAATAACATTTTTATTTTATGCTACTCATTTCGTTTTTGTATAAAAAACGCTTTCTTTAAGCAATAGAACTTCAAAACGAAATGAAAATACACCACCACTCTGTTAAGAAATAAACTATACTCTTTAATATCACAAGAAATCTGCTGCAAAATTTTGCAAACATACCCTGAGCTCCCCAAAAATTTCACAGCCTTGCGAATATCACTTCTCGACTTCACACATTCAATACATTTATGTTCGTAAATACCTCACCTTTTATCCATTATAGTGCATTCATACTTCGTATTCAACATCGTTCCCATATCGCCTTTTCATAATCTTCAAAATATCTTAAAAAAGTAATAGACTATTATCACTACATTGGTCATGAAACATAAAGTACTAGATTTTGTCTCAACAACTACATGTAACTTTGTTTCTTTTGCTCCTATTAACTCTTCCTATATATTTCATCTCCAATTTTTAAGTTCTAAAGTGATTCTAGTAGCTTATAATAGCTTAAACATATTATTTTAAATGTATTAGACAATTCCTTTCTTCCTGTTACCAAAAACGTTTTAAGAATTTTTTGACAAGTTCTCTTATCTTATTTCTAAGTAATTTATAACAAGAAATATAAAACTTTTTTCTATAGAAGTTCTAACATTACCGTTTTTAAACAACATTTTAATCAATTAAAGACACTTGAATAAATCTTCTTATGCATAAAAACTCTTTCACCCAACCTAAAGGTATAGTTTTCATTCTTACCGTACAAAATTATTTTTTAGTATGAGCTCTATACAACAGCTGACATCTAAATCATACTTAATCACACTTTGCCAGCTTCCAATATTGCTACAGCCCTTGGCACTTGAGACGGTTCATAAGAAGCATTTTTACTCCTTGTCTCATACAATCTTATTCACACGGCTTTCCCTGATTGTAATCGTGTAAGTGAATGGTTTTGATTGATTCAACATAAATAGGTTCGGCATGAGGGAATCTTATGATATTCGGATCTCTCATTCAACATGTAAAACAGTAAATTATCTTTATAAATCAATATATTGACACACACGGGATACAATATCCCCTATTTTCTACTTGAATCTTAATAATATTATCCCTAAGTACCAAAATTTAATTTACAAAAAAATTCAATGCACGAATAAACTTTTCTATTGATTACTGCCCCACCCTCAGAGGGTGAAGATTTTTAACCCAATTTGGTGTATAAGAAGTTTGGATTCTTGTTGAGTCGAGTTCCCCTTGCCTTTCCACTCATGTGATTCACTTAACTAAAGGCTCTACAGACAAATCCTGCTTAAAAATATTTACCACGCACTCTAAAAGCACTTAATATATCAAGAAGATTTCCAGAATTTATCTCACCACACCTCAAATGATAGTGTTTTTATAGTATAATAGGATAAAAGAATCCATGAACATAATAATTAGGTGCTTTAATATACGAGAACAAGAAAGGACAACTCCTTCGTTTTTGTTGCTTGCTCTTTAAAAAGAAGGTTCACTTAGAAATGATTTTTTTTAAATCTCATGACATAACCTTTTGTTATTAGTCTTAAGATGCAAATTATATTATTTCCTACGCTCTGTGGTGCATACCTCGCAATTTATACGCTCATAATACCTTTTAAGCTGCATTTGATTCTGAAGTTTGAATCAATAAAGCATAAAGCGCATTGGCATTATGCGTATTGCGCAACTTTTGCACAACATCAGCATGGCGCAAAACACGTGCAATCTGAGATAAAGCTTTTAAGTGATCTGCACCAGCATTTTCAGGTGCCAAAAGGAGAAAAACGAGATCTATAGGTTCGTCATCGAGAGCTTCAAAATCAACAGGACTTTCAAGACGTGCAAATATACCAACAATCCGATCAATATCAGGTAATTTCCCATGAGGAATCGCAATACCACCACCCAAACCCGTTGAACCAAGCTTCTCGCGTTGCAAAACAACATCAAAAATTACATGCTCACTAAGACCTGTCAGCTTAGAAGCCTTTTCGGCTAAAATTTGTAGAACTTGTTTTTTCGAATTAGCCTTAAGAGCCGGAATGATCGCTTCCGGTGCTATTAACTCACTCAAATTCATACTTTAATTTTCCTCTTACACGCTCAAATGCTCATCAATAAACCTATAAACGGTATAGATACTTAATGTTCTTTCACTTTTCGCAACATCGCATGTGTTTTTATTTTTCAATTTATAACGGATGATAACTCAATACATGTCATATCACTTTTAACACAACAATAAATAGTATTTAGCTCCTCATTAACGGCATGAGAAAACAAAGAAATGAAGTTGTTCATAAAGTTAATTTCCTTACGACTCTAGAAAAGGTCATTATTCATAAATTTATTAAACTTGTCATAAGAATTGATGTATAATTCGCTATCAGAGTTTTTCTTTTCTTAAAAATGATCCCTTAAATTAAAATGAAAAGCATACTGAGCAAAATGGACCTTTACTTTGAAAATTACTGTATAGCTTGAATACCGCCTTATAACAAGAATATAAAGGTTTTTAGAGATTTAATGGTTATTTTAAAAGATTTATAGATTTAGCCTGATATCTGTAGTCAAGCTCCTATTTTTTAATAGGGCCATATAAACCAATAAAATACGACAACTCCTATTGAATAACCGGCGCTCCTATTAAAATACCTAAACCAGCATCATCGATATATTACAGAGAAAAATATGATAAACATCTCTTACCTTTCAATAACACACGCATTTATTGAGAGTTTCATTTATCACTCATTATCACGTTAATCTAGTGATATCTTTTCTATGATACAATCATGAGTAAGCTAAACTTATAAAAAAACAAACTAACTCTTTAATGATGAAGCTTTTTTCACCACTCAATAAAAACATTCTAAGGTTATAGTCATAAAAGAAGTTTTGGCATAAATAAGGAGATTTTCAGTAATAATGTTTGGTTAAACTTAAATGGAAACTCGTGAAAGCTGTAAAATCAAAGAGAAAACTGATTTCCTAAATAAATTCTGCGTACATCAACGTTGTTGATAATATCGTTAGGACAACCGTGAACTAACACCCGCCCTGTATGAATAATATAAGCGCGGTCGACAAGCCCTAATGTCTCACGCACATTATGATCCGTTATTAAAACACCAATGCCACGCTTCGTTAAATGACGAATAAGTTGTTGAATATCGAAAATAGCGATAGGATCAATTCCTGCAAATGGTTCATCAAGTAACATAAAATGGGGACGAGAAGCTAAAGCGCGCGCAATTTCAAGTCGCCGACGTTCACCTCCAGATAACGAAAGTGCAGACATTTTACGTAAATGATCAATTTTAAATTCATGTAAAAGGCTATCTAACTCTTCACGCTGTTTAAGGCGATCTTTTTCAACGACCTCTAAAACAGCTTTAATGTTATTTTCTACTGAAAGACCACGAAAAATAGACGCTTCCTGTGGAAGATATCCAATACCTAAACGCGCACGTCGATACATCGGAAGATGCGTAATATCAAATCCATCAATTTTAATGGATCCTCCATCAGATTTTATAAGCCCCGTAACCATATAAAAACAAGTTGTTTTACCTGCCCCATTGGGCCCTAAAATGCCAACGGCTTCTCCCGTACGAATGCCAAAAGAAACACCATTAACAGTTCGCCTTCCTCGATAAACTTTAATCAAATTACTGGCAATCAAGGTCCCTTTTAAGGGGTTTTTTGAAGCTTCACTTTCAAGATTATACCTATCGGTCTGTTTTTTTATTTTGATTCCAAACATGAAATCTTAATGACCATTCTTTTGATTTTGTTTTAAAATAATAGAAACACGACCTTTTTTCTTAGGTGTTTCACAACCTTCTAAAAAAGCCTTTCCGCTTTCCATATTTGCCGTTAGTTTGCACCCCGTTGCCACATTGTCACCATCAGTTAACACAACATGATTCCCCGTCAAACTCATCATTTTTGACTTTCCATCAAAAACGCCTTTATCACCCGTAGCAACTTGCGTAGCAATTTTTATATAAACTTTTCCTAAAGCTTCCATTTTTTGTATACTCGACGAACCAAATAAAGAAACAGATGATGCCTTTGTATTTTCCTGATTTTTATCAATTTCTTTATATGCTTTATCGTAGTAAACAACTAATTCTGCCGTTCTTAAAAGACGTTCACCTTGCACCACTGAAACATCACCCTTAAAAAGCGCTATCCCTTCTTTATCACGTATTTCCAAAGAATCTGCATGAAGTTCTACTGGTTCTTTATCGCTTGATAGACTTATTCCAAAATGGGCCACTTCAGCATATCCTAAAACTGCTCCTCCTCCTAACATTCCCATGCTAAAAGCCAACATCACACCTATCCATCTTTTGTACGATTTCATTATTTCAATTCTTTTGTTTGTATATACACATACTTCTCTTTATAAATATCCTTTAAAGATTTGTATTGATATTGCGTTATTGCTTTTGAAGCACTAAATGCACTCCACCATGGAAATACATGTTTTTTCCTTTTTCTCGAATTTGTAAGGCGTTTGCGGCAAGATGAAAACCGGCTTGCTGAATATTAACACGTTGATCTGTTTTTAACTGTCCCTCGGATAAGTTAATACTAGCTGACATAAATTGTACCATCATCCCATCATTCGTCGTAATGGTGAATGGCTTGTCCAACTGTAAAAAACCATTAATGTTATCGTAAACCCCCCCTTGTGCTGCGAGAAAAATCTGTCTTTGTTGGCCCATAAATGCTCTAGCTGTAATGTTTTGCAACCCAATCATTCCAGCGTGTGTATGGTCTTGAAATGCCTTTTCTGCTTTAAGCCAATAAGGTTCATGAGCACGCGTATACCCTTCTAATTTTGGATTGAGCATCGTCAAATTCATCACGCCACTTTCTCCATTGTTCAAAGGCATAGAATCAGAAGTAATGGGAACCAAGAAAAACGTAAACCAGCAAAAAACCAGCGCTGAAATCAACGCTAAGAGAGGTAAAAAGATTTTTAATATGCTAATGCGACGCGAATGACGGGATGCTTTTTTTAAAACATCTCCACAAGATGATTGCGTTGAAAAGGCTTCATAATGATTGTGTACGGACATACTCTCCTGATCTCTTAAATACTCCGCATTTTTAATCTGTATAACCTTTATAGAAGGTATTTTCAAATTTTGTTTCTTGCAATTTGTTTTTTCTTGATTTTATTTTGCTTTTATCCGTTTATATATTGTATTATGCATGGAGTGCACAATTACAAAATTTTTTTGTGTGAAAGTGAGGCTATTGTGGTAAAATCAGAGCTTGTGCAAATTATCGCTCGTCATAACCCGCATCTTTTTCAACGGGATGTGGAGAATATTGTAAACGCTATTTTTGAGGAAATTGCAACAGCACTTGCAAATGGCAATCGCGTTGAACTTCGTGGATTTGGAGCTTTTTCTGTAAAAAGCCGTTCAGCCCGTAATGGACGTAATCCACGAACAGGTGAAGCTGTTTCTGTTGAAGAAAAGTGGATTCCTTTTTTTAAAACTGGCAAGGATTTACGCGACCGTCTTAATCAGTGAGAAACTTATGATAATTAAACGTATTCTTCTAACAAGTATCGGTGTGATTCTCGCAGCGGTTTTGATTGTTTTTATCGTGGCTAATCGTCAAATGGTTCCGTTAACCCTTGATCCTTTTCGAGCAAATCCTGAAAGTTTTACTTATCATGCTCCCCTCTTTATATGGCTCTTTATTTTCTTTGGTTTTGGTATTTTATTAGGAAATCTGATAAGTTGGTTTTCCTATCACAAATACAAAAAAGCTCTCAAAAAAAGTAAAGCCGAGATTGAAAAATTGAAAACATCTATCACAAATCTGGTGTAATGGTATTTAAATGAAATCTTTTCTCTTTAGTATTTTATATTCAGTACAGAGTTAAAAGTGCTCTTTTTCTTTTTTTATACATGTTTTAATTGACTTTAGCTTTTTTGCACTTTTACGAAACATTTAAGAGCTTTATAATATCTTTTTATACCTCATATACCGTGATACAAAACATGCCCGCACAATACTTTCAATCCTCCCATAACAATAGATATCCGCAGGAAAAGTTGCCCCTTATTTTAGAAACGGGTATAAGCGAAAACTATGCTCTCATTGATTCTGGTCATGGACAAAAATTAGAACGTTATGGAGCTTACCGCATTATTCGACCAGAAGGTCAAGCACTATGGAAACCCGCTTTACCTCAACAACAATGGGCTGATGTTGATGCTATTTTCACAGGAAACCTTGATGAAGAAGGGGTTGGGCGTTGGCATTTTCCTAAAAAGCCACTTGATGAAACATGGGCTCTTGCTTGGAATGGATTGTCTTTTCTAGGCCGTTTTACTTCCTTTCGTCATGTGGGGGTTTTTCCTGAACAAGATGCCCATTGGCGCTCTATGGAAGAACAAATTGTTCAAGCCAAACGCCCTATAAAATTGTTGAATCTTTTTGGCTATACAGGTATTGCCTCTTTGATTGGAGCACGAGCGGGTGCGAATGTTACCCATGTTGATGCTTCTAAAAAAGCCATTGCGTGGGCAAAAGCTAATCAAGAAAGAGCAGGATTACCAGATCATTCTATTCGCTGGATTTGCGATGATGCTATGAAATTTGTCGAGCGTGAACTGCGTCGTAAAAAAAGCTATGATATGATTCTTCTTGATCCCCCTGCTTATGGGCGTGGACCCCATGGTGAAATTTGGCAACTGTTTGATCATTTACCCGCCATGATCACAAATTGTCGTAAACTTCTCTCTGATAAACCGCTCTCTGTTGTCCTTACAGCTTATTCTATTCGTGCTTCCTTCTTTGCACTTCATGCTTTAATGCGTGATGCATTTGTAAATCTTGGTGGTACAGTCGAATCAGGAGAACTCATTTTGCGTGAAGAAGTTGCAGGACGTGCTCTTTCTACTTCTCTTTTTAGCCGTTGGATTGCTTGAATATGTGTAGACCCAAAACTGGTAGAGTGAAAGAAATTACCTCTCTTAGCAACCCCATCATAAAAGATCTTAAAGCACTTAGCCAAAAGAAAAACCGTAATAGAGAAGGTCTTTTCATGGCAGAAGGATTGAAATTGGTCATTGATGCTCTCAATCTTGGCTGGACAATACAGACGCTTATTTTTTCTAAAAGTAAAATCGGTAATGCTACTATCGAAAATACTGCCGCACGTGCTGTAGCCAACGGTGGTTTTGTTATTAAAGCCTCACAAAAAGTTATGGAATCACTTACCCGACGCGATAACCCACAAACAGTTATTGGTATTTTCAAGCAAAAATGGCACTCTTTTGAAATGATAAAAGGACAGATTAAAGATGTTTACATCGCGCTTGATCGTGTGCGTGATCCTGGAAACCTTGGTACCATTATTCGAACCGCTGATGCTGTAGGTGCTAAAGGTGTTATTTTAATTGGTGAAACAACAGACCCTTTCTCGCCTGAAACGGTCCGTGCAACCATGGGATCTATTTTCTCTGTACCACTTTATCGTTTTGATGAAAGCGCCTTTTTAAACTGGTCTTCTCACTTTAAAGGTATGATCGTTGGAACACACCTCAAAGGATCTCTGGATTATCGCACACTTGACTTCAAAAATGGCCCTATTATCCTTTTAATGGGGAATGAAAAACAGGGATTATCAGATCTTCTTACGAATCGGTGTGATAAACTTACGCGTATTCCACAAAGCGGACGAGCAGACTCGCTTAATCTAGCTGTAGCAACAGCTGTTATGCTTTATGAAATCCGTCGCCCCTATTTAATACTGGAACCATGTGAGGAAAAACATGATTCGTAAATCACTCCCTTTTCTTCTCTTGGGCTTGGCTTTTACAGTAGTACTTGATCAAGCTGTCAAATACTGGGTTATGCACAATATGCCTTTAGGAACAGAAATTTCGCTTATTCCTTTTCTTTCCCTTTATCATGTGCGCAATTCTGGCATCGCATTTTCGTTTTTTTCTTCCTTTTCTCAGTGGGGAATCATCGCCATCACGATCATTGTGATTATCTTCCTTCTATGGTTATGGAAAAATACTGAATATAATAAGTATTTAATGCGCTTTGGCCTTATTTTTATTATTGGAGGAGCCATCGGCAATCTCATTGATCGTATTCGCTTTCATCATGTCACTGATTATATACTTTTTCATATTGATGATATTTTTTATTTTGCTATTTTCAACCTTGCAGATAGTTTTATCACTCTCGGTGTTATTGCCATCCTTATTGAAGAATTGCGTACTTGGATGAAAGGAAGGCGTCATTCCAATAGTACATCTCCTCATTGATATGTTCATTGCCTTAGAAAACAGAGAGCTTTGATCATCACAAGTCTGATTACGCATTGATTTCTCTTAATCAATTCTTGTTGCTCGTCATTTCACGTGTTTCTCTTCATGGGACGATAAGATCTTACTTTCTTTTCAACTTCACATTTCTACACTTAGTTAGTGCAAAAGAAATGAACTCAAATAGAAATCAATATTTTTTATCCATGTGTCCTACATCATAATTTTTGAGGAGATATTTCACAGCATTTAAAGTTCCATTTATTTAATTAGAACAATTGCTTTTCGTATGTTTTTTAGTTTTTACAGATATCGCTTTTACAGAGCCTTTCTTAAGTGCTTCATTTAAAAACTCTCCTTTTTTATTTTATATATTGTTTAATAAAAAACATTTTTTCAACTATTTTCAATGGTGTCTTGTTAAAGCAACATATTGATTATAAATATAAATTACCTTTTTTCATATTGAATAAAAGCCCTTAATAGCCTAAATCTCTTTTATTTGGAATCTGTTCATGTTGAATCCATAAAAACCATGTCTCTTGCAAGACACAAGCAAGTTAATAATCTTGATTAATATAAACAGATTTGAAACCAGAGAAGCTTGCGATATTTAGAGTATCATTTAGCATTCAAAAAGACAATTTATCATTACATATCAATATATTATATAAAAATCCAATTCGATAGCTCTTATAACCGTGCAAAACAGATGCAATATTGGAGGTTGAAAATAGTGTGATGATACTTGCCGCTCTTCTCATAAACGCAAAAATAGTGAATATTTTATAAGGGATTGTATTACATAGTTTCTGTGAAAATAGAAAAGTTTTTAAGTATAGTCTTTTTATCTTGCAAAAATATGGCAAAAAATGGAAATATTTTTTATTAAAATGAACTATTTCCTTACCAATTTGTAAGGTTCCTTCTTCATATAAATCTCTTGTAATTTTTAAATAAATCTCCATAATAAGAGCATATATGCTGGAATTCTGTCAGTGATT
This sequence comes from Bartonella sp. CL436QHHD, assembly GCF_042195105.1. NCBI lineage: Bacteria > Pseudomonadati > Pseudomonadota > Alphaproteobacteria > Hyphomicrobiales > Bartonellaceae > Bartonella > Bartonella sp. CL436QHHD. Next base: position 213,864 of record NZ_JBHINR010000032.1, read on the forward strand.
CTTAAGGGTTTTTGTATTTGCCCAATTAAGGCTTATACCAAGCTTATCTGTGTAATGACAGAGACACTTTTAAAGCCCTATACCTGACAGAACATATGCTAAAGGATTTTATATTATGGCTAATTTTAAAGATTTACGTTCGGCACCTGCTTCTCATGCCGATGCATCAATTGATCAGGGATTACGCGACTATATGTTGGGTGTCTACAATGCAATGGCCATTGGTTTGCTTATTACAGCTGCTGCCGCTTATGCAATTGTATCATTAGCAACGACAACAGATATGAGCCAAGCAGCAGCTCAAATCAATAGCAGTGTTTATCTAACACCACTTGGAGTAACATTTTATACATCGCCATTCTCTTATATTGTTATGTTTGCACCACTCATAGCAGTCTTATTCCTCAGTTTTAAAATTAATACATTGAGCACAAATGCTGCTCGTAGTCTCTTTTTTGGTTATGCTGCTCTGGTTGGTCTTTCACTGTCTTCAATCGTTTTGCGCTATACGACAGAAAGTGTTGTGCAAACCTTTGTCATTTCCGCCGCAACTTTTGGAGCTCTTTCACTTTATGGATACACAACAAAGCGTGATCTCACAGCAATCGGTTCCTTCTTATTCATCGGATTGATCGGCTTGTTTCTCTCCATGATTGTGAACATTTTTCTTGGATCAAGCGCTTTGCAGTTTGCTATCTCTGTGATTGGTGTTTTTATCTTTGCTGGTTTAACAGCCTACGATACCCAGAGCATTAAGTTGATGTATTATGAAGGAGATGAAAGCGATACCAGAGGACGTAAAGTTATTATGGGCGCGTTGAATCTTTATCTTGATTTCATCAATATGTTTGTCTTCTTGCTACAGTTTCTTGGCTCAAACCGTGATTGATTGCAAAAATCATAACTTAATTAAAGAACCTTGTTTCTAAAAGAGACAAGGTTCTTTTGTTTTTAGTGTAAGTCTTTACCCTTGGCCTCTTAGGGACTATTCTTTTCGTAAAATGACAAAAATACCTTATAAGCAAAAATTCCCTTGGTTTACCGGTTTTATCCAACAAAAACTCCACAGCTCCCTTTTTAATGCAATTCACAGCCGCTCTCATCATCAATCAAACATCATCAATCAAAATAGTAATTATGATCTGACCGTTGCTTCCTATAATGTGCATAAATGTGTAGGTGTTGATAAAATTTTTAATCCTACAAGAATTGTCCGTGTTATTACTGAATTACAAGTTGATATTCTTGCTCTTCAAGAAGCAGATAAACGTTTTGGGGAACGCATTGGTTTGATTAATCTTCAGCTATTAAAAGCTGAAACCGGTTTGATTCCTGTACCTCTTAATACTATGTCACCTCATGGCCATGGTTGGCATGGGAATGCTCTTTTTTTGCGAAAGGGATATGTACGTGATACTTTACAAGTCACTCTTCCTAGTATTGAACCACGTGGGGCTGTAGTTGTAGAGTTGGAAATGGAAGCAGGCCCTATTCGTATTATTGCGGCTCATTTTGGCTTATTACGTTACTCTCGTAAACAACAAACAAAAATGCTCCTTGAAATTTTCCAAAAACGCCCCCTTATGCCTACACTCCTTATAGGAGATTTTAATGAATGGCGGATGGGAAAAGGCTCATCTTTAAATCATTTTTCTCCCTATTTTGATAGCACTTTTGAAGTTGTACCAAGCTTTCCCTCTCGCTTTCCTTTTTTAGCCCTTGATAGAGTTTTTTCTTTTCCCCACCAATTGGTAACAAGTATTGAAAATCATCATTCACCGCTTGCACGCATTGCTTCAGATCATTTGCCTATCAAAGCCTATCTTAATCTTTCTAACGCAATCAACATTCTTAAAAATAAATAAAAAAATTAATGTGCCTCATCCCAATTTTGAGCCGTCATGACTTTTACTTCAAGCGGTACAGATAAAGATAGAACCGGTATTGTAGCATTTTCCATAACATTTTTAACAACAGTCATGGTTTTTTTACTTTCTTCTTCTGGTACTTCAAAAATCAGTTCATCATGCACTTGCAGCAACATTTTTGCTGATAGTTTTTCTTCTTTTAAAGCATCTTCCATATGTATCATAGCGCGGCGAATAATATCGGCCGCAGAACCTTGAATTGGAGCATTGATAGCTGCTCGCTCATTAAGAGAACGAATTTTTACATTCTTTGCTTTTATTTCTGGATAATGGATACGACGTCCAAAGATTGTTTCTACATAACCATTTTCACGTGCAAAGATTTTAGTTTTCTCCATATAATCTTTAATTCCTGGAAATCTTTCAAAATACAGTTGAATATAACGACCCGCTTCTTGGCGTGAAATTCCCAATTGATTAGCTAATCCAAAAGCTGAAATACCATAAATAATACCAAAATTAATCGCTTTTGCACGCCGTCGTATATCTGAATGCATTCCTTCTATCGCAACACCAAACATTTGTGATGCCGTTATAGCGTGAATATCATGCCCTTTAGCAAAAGCTTCTTTTAATGCTTTTATATCCGCAATATGTGCAAGAATGCGCAACTCAATCTGACTATAATCAGCAGAAAGTAACACACGTCCTTTGGGAGCAATAAAAGCTGTTCGGATTTTACGCCCTTCAGCAGTTCGCACTGGAATATTTTGCAAATTTGGCTCTGATGATGATAACCGACCTGTTGATGTTATTGCCAAAGAATAATTCGTGTGAACTCGCCCTGTTTTTGAAAAAATATAAGAAGGCAAGGCATCTGTATAGGTAGATTTTAGCTTTGCAAGTTGACGCCACTCAATAATTTTACGCGGTAAAATATGACCTTCAGCAGCCAACTCTTCTAAGGTCTGTGCAGAAGTTGACCATTGTCCACCCTTAGTTTTGGCGCCTCCAGGCAATCCCATTTTGCCAAAAAGGATATCCCCTAATTGCTTTGGCGAAGCAATATTAAACTTTTCATCAGCTTGTTTATAAATTTCCTCTTCTAGAATCAAAGCAGCTTGTGCCAACTCTCCAGAAAGACGCAATAAAATCTGCCTATCAATAAGAATCCCCCGTTCTTCCATTCTTGCAAGAACTTTTACAAGGGGTCGATCAAGACGCTCATAAATTTTTGTCATCCCACGAGCAACAAGTTGTGGTTTCAATACTTGCCAAAGGCGTAGCTTTATATCAGCATCTTCCGCCGCATAAAGGGTTGCTTGTTTTAAATCTACTTGTGCAAAAGAAGTAATTTTTTTTCCGTTATGCGTTAAATCTTTATAGGCAATTGGTTTATGCTCAAGCCAACGTTCAGACAAATCATCCATATTATGGGTTAAAGTTCCAGCATCAAAAGCATATGATAAAAGCATGGTGTCGTCAAAAGAGCTTATCATAATGTCGTATTGCTTCATCACCAACCAATCATATTTTATATTATGACCAATTTTTAACACCGCTGAATCTTCTAATATCGGTTTTAAAAGTGCTAAAGCTTTTCGGGCCTCAATCTGTGAGGCAATGCGCCCGCCCCTCAAAAGGTCCTCTTCTCCTTCATCAAAATGTTCAAGAGGTATATAAGCTGCTTTTTCCGGCTGTAATGCAAGTGAAAAACCAACAAGCTTTGCTTGCATCGGATCAAGAGATGTTGTTTTAGTATCAAAAGCGAAAAAACCCTGCTCTTGTGCTTGTGATAACCACTCTTTTAAAATTTTCTCATCAAGAATTGTTGTATAAGCAGCTCTTGTAATTTTTTGAGTCAGCGCTTGATCTTTACGTTTTTGTGCAAAAACTTGTGGAGAATTTTCAGAAAAACTATGAAGAGATGCGTGCTCAGTATTCTTGATCTCAGAATCATGCCTGGGGCTTAGTTTTTCCCATTCAACATCTATATCAAGTGCGTCAATAACAGCTGCATCGCATGACGTTGCCTCTGCCACGCGACGCGTTAATGTTGAAAACTCCATCGCTTTCAAAAAAGCAATTAAACGTGGACCATCTTGTGGCTCCAAAACAAAATCATCTAAATCATTATCTATAGGAACATCTGTTTTAAGCCTGACAAGTTCACGAGACATTTTAACTTGTTCTCTATAAGCTTGAATGTTTTCACGCCGTTTTGTTTGTTTAATTTCTGTTACGCGCTGCAATAAAAGATCAAGAGAACCAAATTCATTTAACAACTGAGCTGCAGTTTTTGGACCAATGCCTGGAATACCCGGTACATTATCTGTTGAATCTCCAATTAATGCTTGTAAATCAATCATTTTTTCAGGCGCAACACCCCATTTTTCTATAACTTCTGAGATACCTATATGCTTATCTTTCATTCCATCATACAAAGATACATGCGTATTTACGAGTTGCATAAGATCCTTATCAGAAGAAATAATGGTTGTTTTTGCCCCAACCTTTGTTGCAAATTTTGCATAGGTAGCAATTAAATCATCCGCTTCAAAGCCTTCCTTTTCAATACAAGGCAAATTAAAAGCCTTCGTTGCTTGGCGTATTAGCGCGAATTGAGGAATTAGATCTTCAGGAGGTTCAGCGCGATTCGCTTTATATTCAGGATAAATTTGTTTCCGAAAAGTATCAGATGAATAATCAAAAATAACAGCAAAATGTGTTGGAACAACACCCGTAGCTGTATTACGAGCATCACATAGTAATTTCCATAACATATTGCAAAAACCAGCTACTGCTCCTACAGGAAGTCCATCCTTTTTACGTTTTAAAGGCGGCAAAGCATAATAAGCACGAAAAACATAGCCTGATCCGTCAACCAAAAAAAGATGATCTGTTGCTTTCATTACAATTTTTTCTCCATTTCAGCTAAAAAAAACAATTTGTCCTTATATATTTTTTCACTTTGCCTCTAAAAAGCCATTTTTTCTTTTCATAAGACATGAAGTCGTTGCACTTTATATTAAGTACCTAGAGCTTTTCTTTGCTGTTACAGGATTAATAGCTTTCATTTTGCTCCTCCTATGATAGCTGAGGTACGATGTAGCGACAGGGTCGTTGTGGTGTTCCCCTCCCCACAACGACCGTTTTTTTTGACATCGATATTCTTTAATTTCAATCGTGACTTTTTTAGAGAAAAGATGATGTTATTCATGAATTTTGAAATTATTCCACAGAGCTTTTTCACCCATTTTGTAGATAAAATCAGCGTGTAACTTTTTTTCTTGCGTACTCAATCTTGAAGGTAAAGCCTGTGGGCGAATTTTAACGGCATAAGATGTATCTTTATCATTCTGGATATGTTCATCAACACCCCTTCTGTTATCAAAACCCAATACACCTTGTTTTCCACCGATAAGCTCAATATAAACATCGGCTAGAATCTCTGCATCAAGCAAAGCACCATGAAGAACACGATGGCTGTTATCAATTCCAAAACGTTTGCATAAAATATCAAGAGAATTAGGACCCATAGGAAATTTACGCCGCGCCATAGCCAGTGTATCAAGAATATTATCAACACTGATAAGCGGTTTGTTGACACGTTTTAATTCTGCATTAATAAAACCAATATCAAAACTCGCATTATGCGCAATCATTGTCGCGTCTTTGATAAATTCTAAAAACTCATCAACAATATCACTAAAACTTTTCTCGTTTTTTAGGCGTTCATTGGTTAATCCGTGAATTGCTACAACTTCATCAGGAATAATAACGCCTTCAGGGTTTAAATAAACATGAAATTGGCGTCCTGTGAGATAACGATCAACCATTTCTACACAACCAATTTCGATTATGCGATCTTTTTCTTTATCTAAACCTGTTGTTTCTGTATCAAAAATAATTTCCCGCATAACTTCAATTCTTTAGTTTTTTTATTACATCAAAAACCTGTTGACGTGTATTCTCTAAATCTTTCCCTGTATCAATAATAAAATCAGCACGTTCTCGTTTTTTTTCATCTGGCATTTGTTGAGCATTGATAAAGGCAAATTTTTTCTCATTCATACCTTGGCGAATCATGACACGTTCTTTTTGTATTTCTGGTGGAGCAGAAACAACAATAACGCTATCCACACGACTTTCACCATTTTTTTCAAACAAAAGTGGAATATCAAGAATAACGAATTTTTTCCCTTGTTCACGCGCTATATCAATAAATTCCCTTTCTTTTTCTTGCACCAAAGGATGAATTATTTTTTCTAATGTTTGTAATTTTTCTTTATCATCAATCAAAATTTCAGAAAGTTTCAAACGGTTAACTTCACCGTTTTCAACAACACCAGGAAAAATACGCTCTATGAATGACAAAGCTGGCTCACTTTTATAAAGCTGTTTTACTGCTTCATCAGCACTAAAAACAGAAATACCCGCTTGCTTGAAAAAATCAGCAACTGTTGATTTTCCCATAGCAATTGATCCCGTTAATCCTATGATCTTCATTCTCTTTTTTCACTCATATCCTCTAAAATAGCTGTCCGTAAAGCTTTTGTTACCTGTGGTCTTATTCCAAACCACTGTTCAAACCCTATAACAGCCTGATGTAGAAGCATCCCAAGTCCATCAACCGTCTTGAGATCACAAGCCTTTGCCTGTTGTAAAAAAGGAGTTATCAATGGTGTATAAATAATATCTGTTACTAACGCCGTTTTTTTTGCTTTATGAAAATCGCAAAAAAAAGAATCACTTTTTTCTTCTGGACTTTTTATGCCAATAGAGGTTGTATTAACAATCAAATCAACTTGATGAAGTATTTCATGGATTTTATGCCAATCGTAAACTTTAATGATTTTTCCAAAATGCTGAGCTAAATTATCAGCGCGTTGTTTTGTACGGTTAATCAAATAAATCTGTTCAAATCCGCGTTTTTTTAAGGCATATATGATAGCGCGTGCGGCACCACCTGCTCCAAAAACAAGAGCTGTTTCCCCTCCCCAATCAGATGCAAAATCATCAAGATTAGCGCTAAAACCATAGGCATCACTATTCGTGGCACAAAGCTTATCTCCTTCATACCAAAGTGTATTAACAGCACCAATCATTGTTGCTCTCTCATCTTTATAATCTGCTAAACGAAAAGCTTCCTGTTTATAAGGCAAAGTAACATTTCCTCCACAAAAGCCTATTTTTTGTAAAGACGCAATAAAATGACTGAATTCTTCAGATGTTACTTCTTGTGCAATATATTCTCCTTGTAAACCATATTGTTTAAGCCAAAAATTGTGAATTTTTGGCGATTTTGAATGATGAATTGGAGAACCAACAACAAAAGCACGCGGATAATTTGTTTTTTTTATTGTTAAGTCAACCATCAATAATTCCTAAGTGACGCAGTTTTATGAGCAGAGGCAGTAAAGGTAAACCAACAATGGTAAAAAAATCTCCTTCAATTTTTTCAAAGAGATGAATTCCTTCTCCTTCAATTTGATATACTCCCACGCTGTTTAAAACATCTTTTCCTACGCGTGCTAAATAACGTTCAATAAATTCTGATGAGAGTAAACGAACGGACATATGTGCACTAAAAGCTTCAACCCAAATTTTTTGACCATTTTTAAATAAAGCTACCGCACTATGAAGAGAATGGGTTTTTCCTGATAATTCACATAAACGTTGATGTGCTTCTTTAATATTTGTTGCTTTGTGAAAAACTTGACCTTCAAAATCAAGAACTTGATCACAACCAATAACGAAAGCATCAGGAAAACGATCTGAAACATTTTTTGCTTTTGCGCTCGCAAGAAAACAGCTGAGTTCTTTAGGTGTTTTTTCTTTTGCTTTTTTTTCTACTTCTCTTTCATCAAAAGAAGCTCCTTCAATGGAAAAATTTAAGCCTGCTTTTTTTAATAATTTTGCACGATAAAAACTAAGAGATGCTAATATTAACGTATCTGCGTTCATGAGAATTTTCTCTCATTTCCTTCACGAAATCGTGATAACAGTTCAAATATTGCAGCAGCAGTTTCTTCAATAGAACGTCTTGTGACATCAATAATAGGCCAACCAAAACGTTCGCAAATGCGTTTTGCATAGATTAATTCTTCAGCTATGTTGATACGATTTGTATAATTATCAAGAGCAAAACTTTCTCCCAAATCTCGATTTTGGCGGATATGTGAGATTCTTTCAGCTGAAGCAATTAAACCAATAATTAAAGAATTTTTTGCCTCTAAAAGGGATTCTGGCAAATCAATATTAGGAATAAGAGGAATATTAGCCGTTTTTATTCCGCGATTTGCTAAATAGATACTTGTTGGCGTTTTAGAGGTTCTTGAAATTCCCACAAGAATCACATCTGCTTCGGATAAGCTACTGGAAGACTGTCCATCATCATGCTCTATTGTAAAATCCAGTGCCTCAATACGGCGAAAATAATCCGCATTAAGATCATGTTGTGCGCTCGCACGTAAATGTGTTGGCATTCCAAGGTAAGACTGAAAAGCATTTAAAACAGGATGTAATATATCAATACAGGGAACTTTTATTTTTTTACACATTTTTTGAAGGAGAAGTTTAAATTCTTCATCAATCATTGTGTAAAGAACAATACCTGGTTCTTGTTGTATTTCATCAAGAGCTTTTTGTAACTGTATTCTATTACGAATCATAGGATAGATATGCTCTGTTGCCTGACTCATTGCATATTGCGATGCTACAGCTCTTCCAACAGAGATTAATGTTTCTCCCGTTGCATCAGAAAGCATGTGTAAATGAAAGAATTTTTTTTCTTTTGTCACAAAAATTTTAACTCCTTGTTAAGACATGTGTATATATCTTCACCATTTTTTATAAAACTAAAATTTAGGAAAAATTCTCCTTTTTTATGCACAAATTAAATGCTTGTGATAATTTAATCCCTCTTATAAAAAAAGAGGGGATAATATCTTTAAGATAGTGTTATTTTTATTCTTTTTTCACTTCCTTTTGTGGATAAAATTGAGGATAAATAATAATCCACACTAAACACAGTTATAAATAAGAATAATCCTTTCTTTAATATAAATTTATTAATATAAATTTCTGTAAAAATACTTTTGAATAGCATTTCATTAATGCTATAAATTTAACTTACATTTTTGTTATTAAAATAATTAAATACTATTTGGATTTTATATTTTTTCAAGTTTTTCATATAATTACTTAATATTACAGGAATAAATTTCATATAAATGGTACTTGCAGATTAAAAAAATTGAGTGTAGAATATTTTTTTCTTAATAATATTTCACTCATAAATTTCCATAAATTATTTAGAACAATCTTCTCCATTACAAAGAGCATATTTCATGCAAAAAATGAAACTACAAGAACTTAAAAGCAAAAATCCCGTTGAGCTTGTTTCTTTTGCTGAAACATTAGAAGTTGAAAATGCCTCCCTTATGCGCAAACAAGAATTAATGTTTGCTATCTTGAAAAAACTTGCTCTACAAGATGTAGAAATTATAGGAGAGGGTGTTGTTGAAGTTTTACAAGACGGATTTGGATTCTTGAGATCTGCTGATGCTAATTATCTTCCTGGTCCTGATGATATTTATCTTTCACCTGCACAAATACAGTCGTTTTCTTTAAAGACAGGTGATACAATTGAAGGCCCTATACGCAGTCCAAAAGAGGGAGAACGTTATTTTGCTCTCCTTAAAATTAATACAATTAATTTTGAAAAACCTGAAAAGATTCGTTATAAAATTCACTTTGATAATCTTACTCCTCTTTATTCAAATGAACGTTTCCAAATGGAAATACAAGATCCTACAGAGAAAGATATGTCATCACGCGTGATTGATTTGATATCTCCATTGGGAAAAGGACAAAGAGGGTTAATTGTAGCTCCTCCTCGGACGGGAAAAACAGTTTTACTTCAAAATATTGCTCATTCTATTACCACTAATCATCCTGAATGTTATCTCATTGTTCTTTTAATCGATGAACGACCAGAAGAAGTTACTGATATGCAGCGTTCAGTGAAAGGAGAAGTGGTTTCTTCTACTTTTGATGAACCAGCAATACGTCACGTACAAGTGGCAGAAATGGTCATTGAAAAAGCCAAACGTCTCGTTGAATATGGGCGTGATGTTGTTATTCTTCTCGATTCTATTACACGTCTTGGGCGTGCATATAATACAGTTGTTCCTTCTTCGGGTAAAGTTTTAACAGGTGGTGTGGATGCAAATGCTCTCCAGCGTCCAAAACGTTTTTTTGGTGCAGCACGTAATATTGAAGAAGGCGGATCTTTAACCATTATTGCAACGGCTTTGATTGATACAGGAAGTCGTATGGATGAGGTTATTTTTGAAGAATTTAAAGGAACAGGTAATTCGGAAATTGTTCTTGATCGAAAAGTTGCTGATAAGCGTATTTTCCCTGCTATGGATATTTTAAAGTCAGGAACGCGTAAGGAAGAACTTCTGGTAGAACGACAAGATTTACACAAAATTTTTGTTCTTCGTCGTATTTTAGCATCTATGAATGTAACAGATGCAATTGAATTTTTGATTGATAAATTAAAGCAAACAAAAAACAATAGTGAATTTTTTGATTCAATGAATACGTAGAGTCATTAAAGTTTTTATTAGGATAAAACCTGTGGATACAATCTTTGCTGTTTCGAGTGGATTGTTACCTTCAGGGGTTGCAGTCATTCGGCTTTCTGGTCCTCATGTTGTAGATATAGTTAAAACGCTTTGTGGTCGTTTACCTAAAGCACGTTTTATGCATTATGGAAATCTTACTGCTCGTGATGGTAGTTTTTTAGATTCTGGTTTAACTGTTTTTTTTCCTGCTCCTCATAGTTTTACGGGGGAAGATTGTGCAGAATTCCATTTACATGGAGGAAAAGCCGTCGTTAATCGTTTTCTCGATGAATTGTCGACATTTTCTGGATGCCGTATTGCAGAGGCAGGTGAATTTTCACGTCGCGCTTTTATGGAAGGAAAATTAGATCTTGTTCAAGCAGAAGGTCTTGCTGATTTAATAGAAGCAGAAACGGAAAGCCAACGGCGTTTAGCTGTTATGGGTACAAGTGGACATTTAACGACGCTTTATCGTGATTGGCGTCATAAGCTTATGAAGGCGCGTGCTTTTATTGAGGCAGAACTTGATTTTGTTGATGAAGCAGATATTCCCAACGCAATATCTGATAAAGTTTGGAAAGATATTGAAGATCTTTGTACCTCTCTTCGAGAATATATTACTGAAGGAGAGCGTGCGAGTATTTTACGTGATGGATTAAAAATTGTTATTGCTGGTGCTCCTAATTCTGGAAAATCAAGCATTATGAATCGTCTTTCAGGAAGATCTGTTGCTATTGTAACGGAAGAAGCAGGAACAACCCGTGATGCTTTAGAAATGAGAATTATTCTTGGTGGTTTACCTATTTTTTTAACGGATACTGCTGGTTTTAGAAAAACAGAAAATAAAATAGAACAGATGGGAATAGAAGTTGCTAAACAGCATGTTATGGAAGCTGATTTGGTTATTTTGGTTTATGATATAGGAAATCCTAAGCAGGTTGATTTACCAGAAACATCGGCTGAAATATGGTGTGTTGGCAATAAGCTTGATCTTTATGAAAAAAATGATCAGCGTTGGTCTATACAAGTTTCCGCATTAACTGGTTTAAATTTTGATTATTTTATAAAAGAACTTGAATCATTTTGTCATCATCGTGCTTCTGAAATTGGAAATATTGTTCCAGCACGTAAAAGACAACTTCAATTGTTAAAGGAGGCTGTTAAAGAGATTGAATTTTCTCTTAATTATCATTCTCTTGATCTCAGTTTACGTGCAGAACATCTCCGTTGTGCAAGTGATTTTCTTGGTAAAATTACAGGAGATATTGATGTTGAAGATTTGCTTGATATTATTTTTTCAGAATTTTGTGTTGGTAAATAATGATTCACGTGAAACATTGATTATTTCATAGACAGATTATAAAGATTATGTAATTTATATATTGTTTCACGTGAAACCTTAGAATATTTTCTACGGAATGAATTAAATGCAATCATATGATGTTGTTATTGTTGGTGGTGGTCATGCTGGCTGTGAGGCAGCTTCAGCTTCAGCGCGTGTAGGAGCCAAAACAGCGCTTGTTACACATAAAATATCAGTATTGGGAACAATGTCGTGTAATCCTGCTATTGGTGGACTTGGAAAAGGGCATCTAGTTCGTGAAATAGATGCATTAGATGGTCTCATGGGAAGAGCAGCAGATGCTGCTGGAATTCAGTTTAGACTACTTAATAGACGTAAAGGACCGGCAGTAAGAGGACCACGAACACAGGCAGATAGACAACTTTATAAAAAAGAAATTCAAAAATTATTAAAAGAACAAGAAAATCTTACTCTTATTGAGGATGAAGTTATTGATCTGGTTGTTAAAGATAATTGTGTATCAGGTGTTATTTTAAAAAAACAAGGAATAATTTTATCTGGTGCTGTTGTTTTAACAACAGGGACATTTTTAAATGGCTTTATTCATATTGGTGATAAAACATGGGCTGCTGGACGTATGGGGGATCAGTCAAGTGTAAAACTTGCTAAACGTTTAAAAAATTATCATATAAAACTTGGTCGATTAAAAACAGGAACCCCTGCTCGTTTGAGTAAAAAAACAATTGCTTGGGATTATCTTCCAAAACAACAAGCAGATGAAAATCCCATTCCCTTTTCTCTTTTAACAGAGAAAATTGAACAACCACAAATTGAATGTGCAATAACACGTACAAATGAGAAAACACATCAAATTATTCGCGAGAATATTTATCGTTCTGCTTTATATTCTGGAAATATTGAAGGGTTAGGACCACGTTATTGTCCTTCTGTTGAAGATAAAATTGTTAAATTTGGAGAACGTGATGGACATCAGATTTTTCTAGAACCAGAAGGATTAAATGATGATACCGTTTATCCAAATGGTCTTTCTACTTCTCTTCCTGAAGATGTGCAAATTTCTCTATTGAAAACCATTGAAGGATTGGAAAATGCTATAGTTTTGCAACCTGGTTATGCTATTGAATATGATTTTGTTAATCCACAACAATTAACGAGAAGCTTAGAATTACGCTCTTTACCAGGTTTATTTTTAGCAGGACAAATTAATGGTACAACAGGATATGAGGAAGCAGCAGCACAAGGACTTTTAGCTGGATTAAATGCTGCACGTAAAGTAGGTAAATTAGATGAAATACTTATAAGTCGATCTACGGCTTATATTGGTGTTATGGTTGATGATTTGGTTTCACGTGGTGTTTGTGAACCTTATAGGATGTTTACATCACGTGCCGAATTTCGTTTATCTTTACGATCTGATAATGCTGATACGCGTTTAACACCTTTGGCACAAAAATGGGGTATTGTGAGTAAAATACGTTGGGAATGTTATCAGAAAAAACAACAACGGCTTGATCAAGCACGATCAATATGTCAAAATATTTTTTTTACACCTAATGAAGCTTCTGCTCATGGATTACATGTTAATCATGATGGAATTCGGCGTTCGGCTTATGATTTTCTTGCTTATCCTCATATGACCTTAGAGCGTCTTTCAGATTTTTGGCCACAATTACAAAAAATTGATTCTAAAACAGCAGAATCTTTAGAAATTGAAGCACAATATGCGGTTTATTTAGATAAACAAGCACAAGATATTGCTTCTCTTCAGAGAGATGAGCGTTTAGAAATTCCTTCTTCTCTTGATATTCAGGCAATTTCAGGTCTTTCAAATGAACTTAAATCAAAAATTAAAGAAGTATCGCCGCGTTCAATTGCTGATGCACAAAAAATTGATGGCATGACACCCGCTGCTTTATCTCTTATTATTACATATATTCAACGTCAACGACGTGAAAAGGCTAAAACAGCTTAATGGATTTTTCTATAGAAAAAAAATATCAACAATTATTAAATATTGTTCCTTCTGTTTCACGTGAAACAATGGAAAATTTAATTCAGTTTGAGTCTTTAATACTTCAATGGAATGCGCATATTAATTTGATATCTGCTACAACAATACCAGATCTATGGACACGACATATTCTAGATTCAGCACAAATTTTTCCTTTGTATGCTCATTCTTTACATTGGTGTGATTTAGGATCAGGAGGAGGTTTTCCTGCAATTGTGATTGCTATCTTTTTGAAAGAAAAAAAAGAAGGACATATTAATCTTGTTGAAAGTAATGGGAAAAAAGTTGCTTTTTTGCGAACAGTTATTGCTCAACTTAATCTTCCAGCAACGGTTTATCACGCTAGGATTGAAGATATATATCAAAAAATTCCCATGTCTGATATTATAACGGCACGGGGATTAGCGCCGCTTAATACTCTTTTACAACTTATTTTTCCTTTATTAACAGAAAAAACTATAGCTCTTTTGCAAAAAGGTCGGGATTACGCTACAGAAATAAAAAATGCCTCTGCCAATTGGCACTTTGATCTGTTAAAACATAAAAGTAAAGTTGATGAAAATTCTGTTATTTTGGAAATTTCTCATATTCGATCATATAGAGGGTAGAGCAAAATGAGCGAAACACGAATTATCGCTATTGCAAACCAAAAGGGTGGAGTCGGAAAAACAACCACAGCAATTAATCTTGCAACAGCTTTAGCAGCCATTGGTGAAAATGTTCTTATTATGGATGTTGATCCACAAGGTAATGCAAGTACTGGTTTGGGGATTGATCGTAATAGCCGTCCTTTATCGTCTTATGATGTTTTGGTTTCGGGCGTTTCAATTACACAGGCGGCTTTAAAGACAGCTGTACCCAATCTTTATATAGTTCCCTCTACACTTGATCTCTTAGGTGTGGAAATGGAAATTTCTTCATCAAAAGATCGCATACAACGCTTACGTAAAGCTCTCTATGATGATCCGGAAATGGAAAAAAAATTCAATTATATTTTAATTGATTGTCCTCCCTCCCTTAATCTTTTAACACTTAATGCTATGGGGGCCGCGGATTCTGTTTTGGTACCTATGCAGTGTGAATTTTTAGCACTTGAAGGTTTAAGTCAATTACTTGAAACAGTAAAACAAGTGCGATCCGTACTTAATCCATCTTTAGAAATCCAAGGTATTGTTCTAACAATGTATGATGGACGTAATAACCTTTCAAATCAAGTTGTTGAAGATGTACGTTCTTTTATGGGAGATAAAGTTTATCGTACTGTTATTCCACGAAATGTAAGAGTATCAGAAGCACCTTCTTTTGGAAAACCTGTATTGCTTTATGATCTCAAATGTGCTGGAAGCCAAGCTTATTTGCGTCTAGCATCAGAAATGATACAACGTGAAAAACAAGCACGCGCTGCTGCTTAAAAATATAAAAAAATAATCTAAAAATTCAAAGAGAAAAATTATGAATGATGATCTCTCAAAAAAAAGACTAGGACGTGGATTAGCTGCATTGATTGGAGATATCAATTTAAACAACAATATTGCACGTTCATCAAGCTTTGATAAATTAAATGAATCCGGTAGTATTTCTGAGCGATTTATTTCTATTGAATCTATTTCATGTAATCCTCACAATCCTCGGCGTCATTTTACTGAAACAGAGCTTGATAATTTGGCACAATCAATTCGTCAACACGGTGTGGTTCAACCGGTTATTGTAAGGCCTTTAAGAGATCATCCTCATCGGTTTGAATTGATTGCGGGTGAACGGCGCTGGCGTGCAGCACAACGTGCAAATTTAAGTCAATTACCCGTTATTATTCGTGATGTGGACGATAAAACCGCTTTGGAATTGGCTATTATTGAAAATGTTCAGCGGGCAGATCTTAATCCTATCGAAGAAGCAAAAGGATATGAGATGCTTTTGAATGAGCATGATTATACACAAGTAGATTTAGCACAAGTTATTGGAAAAAGTCGTAGTCATGTTGCAAATACGCTTCGTTTATTAAAACTTCCAGAAAGAGTACAACAATTCTTAACGGATGGACAACTTTCTGCTGGTCATGCACGTTGTCTTATAACCGTTGATGATCCACAAAATTTAGCTGAGAAAATTATTCGTGAAGGGCTTTCAGTACGTCAAACAGAAATACTTGCATATGAGAAAGCCAATCCTAAAACTAAAAAGCGTACCAATACGGAAAAAGATGCTGAAACAAAATCTTTAGAAAAATTACTTGCAGATGTGATAGGAATGAAAGTTATTATTCGACATGGTAAAAAAGGTGGCGATTTAAAAATACATTACTCTTCATTAGAACAATTAGATGAAATTTGTCGGCGTTTACAAAGTTAATCAATTGTTCTAAAAAGATTTTTAACAGTTATCTCTTAAAATTTGGATTATTCTATACATATGTTCTTTAACAAATTCTAGATTTCTTGAAGGTAAAGAGTTTTTTTCATAAGTATAATTTTCCTCATCAGTAAGTACATATAATGTCGCTTTAAGTGCTAGGTGAGCAACAACAAAATCTTTTGGTGTGATATTATTTTCTTTTAAAATATTCACAAGTTTTGGATTATTAGAAATATAGGCAGCATATTTTTCAATATGATCATCATAAGTATTGATATCACTTTTTGTATTTGTTTGTTCTGGTTCTGAAGATAAATTTCTACATTCTGCTTTGATTTTTTCCAGCTTTAAAAGAATATCTTCTGTTAAGGGATAATTTGCAATGAAAGTCGGTATAAAAGAAGGATCATCTATTTCTTGTTTTTTTTCTTGAGCGTATGATACAAAAGGAAAAATGAAGAAAAAACACAATAGAAGTTTAAACATGACTAAAAATTATCCTTTCTTTTTTGAATTTCAATAAATACTTTTCCGTCTGTTATTCTTTATTTTTAGAAAAACATTTGTAAATATAATCGAAATAAAAACAATTATTAGGAATGATAAAAATACGGTGATTTTTTAATGCACTGACTTCTTTATTAGATTAAAGGGGTGATATTTTCTAACATTTCATAACTGATTAGTTGCTCAAAATGAGTTTTTCACAGCTATCTAAAAGAATTGTTGCTTTGTAAAAATGTTTTTTAACAAATTCAAGATTGTTTAGAAATATAATATTTTTCTCAGTAGAATATTCCTTTTCAGGTGCAAATATGAGAAGCGCGGATATTTCTTTAAGTACTAAGGTTCCAGCAGCAAAATCTTCTGGTTTGATATTATTTTTTTTTAAAATATTCATAAGTTTTGGTTTACTAGAAATATAGGTAGTGTAGTTTTCAATATTAGAGTGGATACTAGAATCATAAGTGATAAGATCATTTTTTGTTTCTGGAAGTAAATTTTCACATTCTTTTTCAATTTTTTCCAGTTTTAAAAAAAAATCTTCTGTTAAGGGATAATTTGCAACGAGAGGGGATATAAGAGAAGAATTATCTGTTTCCTTTTCCTCTGCTCTTGTTAGTTGAATATGTATCACGAAAAGAAAAAGGAGAAACAAACGTAATACGAACTTAAGCATGGTTAAAAATTATCCTTTCTTCTTCGAATTTCAGCAAAAACTTCTTCATCTGTTTCTTCTTCCATTACAAGGTTCCTTCGCAACACACTATCATCCCAGCGGAGAAAGGGATTGGTGGCTTTTTCTTGCCCTAAAGTGACAGGTAAAGTCATAGCGTTTTTTGCACGTAGCAAAAAAACTTCCTCTATTCTTTGGTGGAGTTTTTTATTATGTGGGTCAATTGTTAGTGCGAAAAGAGCGTTGTTTTTTGTATATTCATGTCCACAATAGAGAAATGTTTCATCAGGAAGTTTACGAAGTTTTTTTAAAGAATTTAACATTTGTGCAGGTGTTCCTTCGAAAAGACGTCCACAGCCCAATGAAAAAAGTGTATCTCCAGCAAAGAGTAAACTCTTCTCAGGAAAATAGTAAGATAATGCGCCTAAAGTATGACCAGGTGTTGAAAGAGCTAAAAGCAGGTGTGTGCCAAAAGAAAAACTTTCATCAGGTTGAAGTGTTTGATCAAGATAATTGATCTTTTCTTTTTCTGCTTCTGGCCCGATAACCATAGCGTTGTAAACTTGTTTTAATTCTGATAGGGCTTCTACATGGTCGTGATGATGATGAGTTACAAAAATAGTGTTAAGTGTCCAATTGTGGCGCTTTAAAGCATTGTGGATCGCTTTGCTTTCAGGAGCATCTATTGCAGCTGTCATACCACTTTTTTCATCATGAATGAGTATACCAAAATTGTCTTCTCGACAAATAAACTGTTCAATCAACATATTTTTTCTCTCGAACAGTGTTTGGCGATGAATCTATAAAATAATCGGTAGTGGTGATTTTTTTAAGAATCAGATTTGTCCTCTTCTGTAAAAAGTCCTTTTGAATGTTTTATAATTATAGGCATTTGGGTAAGCATGAAAAGGACTGTTATAGGCATGACGCCAAATACTTTGAAACTTGTCCAGAAATTATCGCTAAAATTACGCCAAATTATTTCATTCAAAAGGGCAAGAAAAATGAAAAAAAACGCCCAACGATAGGTAAGTTTTTGCCAACCTAAATCATCAAGTTTTAAGGTAGAATCAAGAGCATAACGTAAAAGTGGTTTTTTAAAAAACATCCCACCAAAAAGTATAAAAGCAAATAAGCTATTAATGATTGTCGGTTTCATTTTTATGAAAGTTTCATTATGAAGCCAGAGAGTTAGAAAGCCAAAAACTAAAACAAATATTCCCGAAATAAGAGGCATAATAGGAATTTGTCTTGCAAGGATCCATGATAAGCTTAGGGAAATAATTATCGCTACCATGAAAATAGCTGTTGCAGGGAAAATAGATTTGTTAAAATTTTGAAAAAATCCAATGTTTTTTATCAGCCATTCTCCCTTATAATTGGCAAAAAAGAAGGCAACCAATGGACCCATTTCCAAAAGAAACTTAAGTGTTGGTGAGAGAGATTTTTTATTATTATTATTCATTTTTTTTTCAGAACTATTGTGTAAATTAGGATTAGATAAAGGCTGTTTCATGCATGTTTTCCTGCGATAGTTTCGGCAAAGTCAGAAGCAGAAAAGGGTTGAAGGTCTTCAATATCTTCTCCTATACCGATAAAATAAACGGGTAATTTATATTTTGCTGCGATAGCGACAAGAATTCCTCCTCGTGCAGTCCCATCTAGCTTTGTCATGACTAAACCATTAACACCAGCAATATCGCGGAAAATATCTACTTGGTTGAGTGCATTTTGTCCGGTTGTTGCATCAAGCGTTTGAAGGATTGTATGGGGTGCTTGGGGGGTATGTTTTTTTAAAACACGAATAATTTTTGCTAATTCATCCATCAATTCAGACTTATTTTGTAAACGCCCTGCTGTATCAATAATTAATACATCACTGTTTGTTTTTTTTGCTTTTTCATAAGCATCAAATGCTAAGCTGGCGGCATCTGCACCCAATTTTGTTGAAATAACAGGAGAATTGGTACGTTCACCCCAGATGTGTAGTTGCTCAATAGCTGCGGCTCGGAAAGTATCACCAGCTGCCAGCATAACTTTTAATCCCCCTTCTGTTAATTTTGCTGAAAGTTTTCCAATAGTTGTCGTTTTTCCAGTGCCATTTACACCTACCAGCAAAATAACATGCGGTTTATGGCTGAGATCAAGTTCCAATGGTATTGCAACAGGTTCCAGAACTTTTTTGACCTCATCCGCTACAATAGTATGAATATCATCTGGGGAGAGGTCTTTTCCGTAACGACTGGAAGCTAAAGTATTTGTGATGCGTGTTGCCGTCTCTACACCTATGTCAGCTTGGATAAGAATATCTTCGAGCTCTTGCAATGTGTCTTCATCAAGTTTTCTTTTAACAAAGAGATCGCTAATTGATCCGCTTAAGCGTTGTGAAGAAAGGGATAGACCTTTTTTAAGGCGCCCAAACCACGCTGTCTTTTTTTGTTCAACAGAAGGTTCAGATAAAATTTCTTCATTCTTTTTTTCACGGATGTTGTCTGTGACAATAATTTTACCAGAAAAAGGAATTTTATCAGAACGGGATTCTAGAAATGGAGATTTTTCATCATATTTTGTAAGTATTGACTCTGGATTTTTTGTTTGTTCTTCTTTTTCTGTGTCTATAGAAACTTGGTTATTTTTTGTCTTTTCATTTTTGTCTTTATTTTCTTCTATTATATCGCTTTTATCAGGAATAGAAATCTGTTGTTCAATTTCTTGCTCTTGAGATTTGTTAAAAGAGAATATTTTTTTAATAAAAGATTTCGTCATAAGAATTTTCCTGCTCAAGCAGCGTTTAATTTTGGAAGGACAGCAATCAATTTATCGCCATCATGATCAACGATAAGGGCTTGAACAATTGTTCCTGCTTTTGCACCTTTAACCTGTACAAGGGTATAATCTTCTGTTCGTCCGATTTCATCTTTTTCAACGAGAATTGTTTGTAGACTGTTTTGTAAATGAGAAAGATGCTTTTGGTAAGCCATCTCACCTGCTTTACGCAATTTTTCAGCACGCATCTTAACTATTTTACGGTTGATTTGTGGCATACGTGCGGCAGGTGTTCCTTCTCTTGGACTAAAGGGGAAGACATGGAGATGGGTTAAATTACAATCTTTGATTAAAACAAGACTGTTTTGAAACATCTCTTCTGTTTCTGTAGGAAAACCAGCAATTAAGTCAGCACCATACACCATTGTAGGACGTTTGGCACGCAACTCTTGGCAAAATTGAATGGCATGTTCGCGCAGATGACGCCGTTTCATCCGTTTTAAAATCATATTATCACCTGCTTGCAAAGATAAATGCAAATGGGGCATGATTCTTGTTTCATAAGCTAAAAGATTGATGAGTTCTTCGTCTGCTTCAATAGAGTCAATAGATGAGAGGCGTAATCGCGTTAAGTCAGGAACATGATGCAAAATTGCTGAAGTTAATTTTCCTAGAGTAGCTTTTCCAGGAAGATCGTGGCCATAACTTGTAAGGTCAACACCTGTAAGGACCACCTCTTGGATACCCCCACCTATCAGCTTTTTTATTTGTTCTATGACAGCACCCATGGGAACTGAACGAGATGGTCCTCGTCCATAAGGAATAATGCAAAATGTACAGCGATGATCACATCCATTTTGTACCTGTACAAAAGCGCGGGTGCGCTCTTGCATTGCACTGACCATATGTGGGGCAATTTTTTGTACTTCCATAATGTCATTGATACGCACCTTTTCAGAATGATTAATACCAAAATCAGGAAGTTGACGATAAGAATGGGCGTGAAGTTTATCTTCGTTTCCTAAAACGAGATCCACTTCTGTCATTGAGGCAAAATTTTGTGCTTCTGTTTGGGCTGCACACCCTGTTACAATGATACGCGCATGAGGATTTTCACGTCGTGCTTTGCGGATAGCTTGTTTTGCTTGTCGTACGGCTTCGGCAGTGACAGCACAAGTATTAAAGATAATAGCACCATCTTTAAGTTGATCTAGCCCTGAAGAAGTACTTTCTTTGCGAATGATTTCCGATTCGTAGCTGTTAAGTCGACAACCAAAAGTTACAATTTCTATTGCCATCAGGAGTGATCCTTTTTGTAGGACCCTGTTAAAGGGCTTAAAAAACCACTAAATTGATATTTTATTGGTCCTGTCATAATAATGTGATCGTCTTCTCGGTAAAAAATATTAAGTGTTCCCTTTGGTAAGTTCACATCAATATGGCGCTCTGTAAGTCCACGACGATAAGCAGCCACTGCACTTGCACAAGCAGCACTCCCACATGCTTGTGTTAATCCTGCTCCTCGCTCCCATGTACGTAAATTTAGACTTTTCTTTGACGTTATGCAAGCAATGGAAATATTGCACCGTTCGGGAAACAGGGGATCATGTTCAAGGTTTGGCCCATATTCCTCTAATGGAATATGTTGAATATCATTTTCAACAAAAAAGATAGCATGGAGATTGCCAATGGATATGAGACAAGCGTCTTTTAGGGGACCAGCCGTAATTTCTACGTGATTGGTATCAACTATTTCACGTGAAATAGGCATCTCTTTTGCATTGAAATTTGGGCATCCCATATCAACAGAAATGAGATTGTCGGTTTGGTATTTCCCTTCAATAATTCCAGCGGGAGTTTCTAAATGAAATTTTTCACCAAAATTGTGATCTTTAAGCCATGCGATGACACAGCGGGTACCATTGCCACAAGCTTTAGCCATTGATCCGTCGGCATTCCATATTTCGATGCGGAAGTTGGCTTTTTTCTGGGTTGGTGTGTGGATAGCCATGATTTGATCAAAATGCATTTCAGGATCTGCTGACAAAGCAAGGATTGCTTTTGGTGTAAGAGCATGAGTGCTTTCACGCATATCAACAACAATAATTTGATTTCCAAGACCGTCCATTTTGCTAAATGGCGTTTTCATGAAACTTCTCTATTTCTAATGATTACTTATAAAAGAGATATATGGCTGAAAATCTTATAAATTTCCAGTGTTTAATAAATATAAAATTTGGTACATAAGTTATTTCGTTTAAAATAAGTGATTTTAACCTGTTTTTTTTAATTTGTTAATTTATCTTTGTAACTATAACAAATATTCGCTTAATTTTTTTGTGAACTTATTTATTGTCGTGGGAGAGAGTACAGACATGGCGTTTTCAAGAGTTTCGTTTTTCGTTGCACTATCAACTGTAATGTTTTTAGGGGGATGTTCAACAACACGGTTTGATGGTAATGACGATAATAACGCATTAGAAGTTTTTTATCCATCTCAACAAATGACAATATTGGAAGCGTCTGATCTGTCGTCTCCTTCTTCGTCGATATCTGAAGACGCAAACGCTTTGGTGTATGAAAAAGGAGATTCTCAGAGCGATGGACGAATGGCTAGTCTCGAATTGCCAAGCAGTGCCACTGATTTATTTCCTGCAAGTATTGCTGGGGTATGGAATCTTTCTATGGGAGGAAAAGTTTGCCGGATTGCAACTCCACAAACAAAGTTTGGAAAAGGGTACCGTGCTGGTCCTTTACATTGTCCAGGAATTGCTTCCCAAGTGAGATCGTGGGACGTTAAAGGAAAAAGATTATATTTTTATAATAACTCTGGACGTGTTATCCTCGTTCTTTATTCTTCAAATGTTGATCGTTTTGAGGGACGTACACTTGATGATCATCCCGTTGTTTTAAGTCGTTAAATCATTTTTGACCGTTTATGACAAGCTAAGCTAGACGGACAGATTCGTGAAAAGTATTTGTATTTTTCATTGAGATCGGTTTGAAAAAGGTTTTTTGGATGATTCTCGTTTCAACACGTTATAAGGAGCTTGTCGCTAAAGGAGAGGTTTGTTTTGATCCCGCTCAATTAGCTATAACAGAATATTTTGATCATTTATTAAAAAAAATTACGGAACAAAATATCTCTCGTCCTTGGGCTTGGATATTTTGCTCTTTCTTTAATAGAATATTTAAAAGGAAAAAACAAAATATTTCTTGTGTTGTAAAACAAGGAGATGAAACAGGTTTTTTTCAGGGACTGTATATTTATGGTGAAGTAGGACGGGGCAAAACCATGCTGATGGATTTGTTCTTTTCTTGTTTGCCTAAAGGTCATAAAAAGCGTGCCCATTTTAATGATTTTATGGCTGATGTACATGAGCGTATTAATTTTTATCGTCAAGCATCTGGGTGTGCAAAATTTAAACAAGATAATCCTATTTTAGCTGTTGCTGAGGATCTTGCACGAGAAGCAAAAATACTTTGTTTTGATGAGTTTAGTGTAACAGATATTGCTGATGCTATGGTATTGGGGCGGCTTATTTCTGCTTTGTTTGATAAAGGAATTTTCTTTATTGCAACCTCAAATGTGGCGCCGGATAACCTTTATTGTAACGGTTTAAATCGTGAACTCTTTTTGCCTTTTATTCAAGTTTTGAAAGCATATGTTCGCGTTGTTAATCTTGATGCAAAAACAGATTATCGCCTTGAAAAATCAAATCTACAACAGGTGTATGTGTCGCCGTTGGGGGTCCCGGCAAATGAATATATGGATCAAGCATGGGCACTTGTATTGCAAGGACATAAGGAGACATCTGATGAGCTTTCTATAAAAGGGCGCCTTATTCCTATTCCGCGCTTTGGTGCAGGATGTGCTCGTTTTGATTATGGGGATTTATGTGCAAAGCCTTTGGCCGCGGCTGAATATTTGTTATTAGGAGAGCGTTATCATACGATTTTTATTGATAATGTACCGGTCATGGATGATACATGTCGCAATGAAACAAAACGGTTTATTTTGCTTATTGATATTCTTTATGAGCGCCACATACGGTTGTTTATGTCGGCTGCGGCAGGGGTAGGGGATTTGTATAAAGGGCATGCGCAGATTACGGAAACATTTGAATTTAAAAGAACACAATCACGTCTTTTCGAAATGCAAAGCTACGATTATTTAAAACTTTGGGAAGAACATTTTCTTTTGAAGAAGAAGCATTGATTATACTTTTACCTTTACGTAAACTGTAAAAACAATAACTTTTTGAAATTAAAGAAATATAATAATTCTGTTGTATTTTTTTTAAATTCACTTTATCGATACATCGTGATAATTTTCTAATAGTTGTTTCAGCGGAGGGTTGTTGTTTCTGTAAAGAGA
Organism: Bartonella sp. CL436QHHD; assembly: GCF_042195105.1. NCBI lineage: Bacteria > Pseudomonadati > Pseudomonadota > Alphaproteobacteria > Hyphomicrobiales > Bartonellaceae > Bartonella > Bartonella sp. CL436QHHD. Next base: position 238,376 of record NZ_JBHINR010000032.1, read on the forward strand.
GAAATTTGTAAATTTCATTTCTTTACTCCTTTTTATGATATTGTTTGAATATGGTTGAAGTCAAAAATATTCAGTATACGGACGCTGATGGGTGTGCGCTGAATTATCTAAAAGTTAGGAAAAAATAAAATGGCACGGAAAAAAATAGCTCTCATTGGTTCAGGTATGATTGGTGGTACTTTAGCACATATTATTGGGCTTAAAGAGCTTGCTGATGTGGTCTTATTTGATATTGCAGAAGGTGTGCCACAAGGTAAGGCTCTAGATATCGCCGAATCTTCTCCTGTTGATGGTTTTGATATCAGTCTAAAAGGTGCTAATGCTTATGAAACAATTGAAGGTGCTGATGTTGTTATTGTAACAGCAGGCGTTGCGCGAAAACCTGGTATGAGCCGTGATGAACTTTTGGGCATTAATTTAAAGGTTATGGAACAAGTTGGAGCTGGAATTAAAAAATACGCTTCTTCGGCGTTTGTTATTTGTATTACTAATCCCCTTGATGCGATGGTGTGGGCTTTGCAGAAATTTTCAGGTCTCCCTACACATAAAGTGGTTGGTATGGCAGGTGTTCTTGATTCAGCGCGTTTTCGTCATTTCTTATCTGAGGAATTTAAGGTCTCTATTAAAGATGTGACAGCGTTTGTTTTAGGGGGCCACGGTGATACAATGGTTCCTCTCGTGCGTTATTCAACGGTTGGTGGTATTTCTTTGCCTGATCTTGTAAAGATGGGCTGGACAACACAGGAAAGAATTGATCAAATTATCCAGCGTACCCGCGATGGTGGTGCAGAAATTATTGGTTTGTTAAAAACAGGTTCTGCTTATTATGCACCAGCAGCTTCTGCTGTTTCTATGGCTGAGGCTTATCTAAAGGACACTAAGCGTGTTGTGCCTGTTGCAGCTTATCTTTCAGGGGAATATGGGGTTAATGATACCTATGTTGGTGTTCCTGTTGTACTTGGTGCAGGTGGTGTTGAACGAGTCATTGAAATTGATCTTGATAAAGAAGAAAGAGGTGCTTTTGATCATTCAGTAAATGCGGTTAAAAAGCTTTGTGAAGCTTGTATTGCTCTTGTACCTAGTCTCAAGTAAATTGAACAAGGTTTAATTCATTAAAATAAGTATTTAGAATATTAAAACTTTAGGATTAATAAGATCCATGATCCATAAAAGAAAAGGACAAATGCATGAATATCCATGAGTATCAGGCCAAACGTCTGCTTCATGAATATGGAGCACCAATTGCAAATGGTGTCGCTGTTTATTCTGTAGAGCAAGCGGAAAAATGGGCGGAAAAATTGCCCGGACCTCTCTATGTGGTTAAAAGTCAGATACACGCTGGTGGTCGTGGTAAGGGTAAGTTTAAAGAACTTGATCCTGATGCAAAGGGTGGTGTTCGGCTTGCACAATCTGTTGAAGAAGTTATTGCAAATGTTCAAGAAATGCTTGGAAAAACTTTGGTAACCAAACAAACTGGTCCAGAGGGTAAGCAGGTCAACCGCCTTTATATTGAAGACGGTGCTGATATTGAACGGGAGCTTTATCTTTCACTTTTGGTTGATCGTAGCATTGGTCGAATTGCTTTTGTTGTTTCAACAGAAGGTGGAATGGATATTGAAACGGTTGCTGAAGAGACACCAGAAAAAATATTCACGCTTCCCATTGATGCTGGAGAGGGTGTTACTTCTGCTGATTGTGCAAGACTTTGTGATGCCTTGAAACTACAAAGTAGTGCGCGAGAAGATGGTGAAAAGCTTTTTCCGATTCTCTATAAGGCATTTTGTGAAAAAGATATGAGCCTTTTAGAAATCAATCCACTTATTGTGATGAAAGATGGTCGTTTGCGTGTTCTTGATGCGAAAGTTTCTTTTGATAATAATGCTCTGTTTCGTCATCCAGATATTTTAGAATTACGCGATCTTTCAGAGGAAGATCCAAAGGAAATAGAAGCATCAAAGCATGATCTTGCTTATGTTGCTCTTGAGGGTACGATTGGTTGCATGGTTAATGGTGCTGGGCTTGCTATGGCAACAATGGATATCATTAAGCTTTATGGAGCAGAGCCAGCGAATTTTTTGGATGTTGGTGGTGGAGCATCAAAAGAAAAGGTGACAGCTGCTTTTAAGATTATTACGGCCGATCCAAATGTTAAGGGCATTTTGGTTAACATTTTTGGTGGTATTATGCGTTGTGATGTCATTGCTGAAGGTGTGGTTGCTGCTGTTCGTGAGGTTGGTTTAAAAGTTCCCTTGGTTGTTCGTCTTGAAGGCACTAATGTTGAGCAGGGTAAAGCAATTATTAATGAGAGTGGTTTGAATGTTATTCCTGCTGATGATTTAGATGATGCTGCCCAAAAAATTGTTGCAGCCGTGAAGGGAGCTTAAGCTATGTCGATTCTTGTGAATAAAGAGACAAAAGTTCTAGTTCAAGGGCTTACAGGAAAAACAGGAACATTTCATACAGAACAGGCGCTTGCTTATCATGGTACGCAAATGGTTGGTGGCGTTAATCCTAAAAAGGGTGGAGAAACATGGGAAGGTTCAAAAGGTGAAACTCTTCCTATCTTTGCTAATGTTGCAGAAGCAAAAGAAAAAACAGGTGCGGATGCTTCCGTTATTTATGTTCCTCCTGCAGGGGCTGCGGCAGCTATTATAGAGGCTATTGAAGCTGAAATTCGTTTAATTATCTGTATTACGGAAGGTATTCCCGTTATGGATATGGTTAAAGTGAAGGCGCGATTAGAAAACTCAAAGTCTCGTCTTATTGGTCCTAATTGTCCCGGTATTCTTACACCAAATGAATGTAAAATTGGTATTATGCCTGGTTCTATTTTTAGAAAAGGTTCTGTTGGGGTTGTCTCGAGGTCGGGAACTTTAACTTATGAAGCCGTTTTTCAGACGAGTCAGGAAGGTCTCGGACAAACAACTGCTATAGGGATTGGTGGTGATCCTGTTAAGGGTACTGAATTTATTGATGTGTTGGAAATGTTTTTAGCAGATGATGAAACTCAGTCTATTGTTATGATTGGTGAGATTGGTGGTTCTGCTGAAGAAGAAGCAGCACAGTTTCTGCAAGATGAAGCAAGAAAAGGTCGAAAAAAGCCAGTTGTTGGCTTTATTGCTGGCCGTACGGCTCCTCCAGGACGGACAATGGGACATGCCGGTGCTGTTATTTCTGGTGGTAAGGGTGGAGCAGAAGATAAAATTGCAGCAATGGAATCAGCAGGGATTCGTGTGTCTTCTTCGCCATCACAGATAGGTAAGACTTTGATGTCAGTTTTGAAAGGCTAAAAGAAAGTTTCACCTGAATAAGCAAAGGTTCTTAGATTCAGGTGAAAAAACTTGAGTATAAAAAGGTAAAACTTTTTTGAATGTTCAAATCACTGCTTGTTTGTAAGCATTTAAAGGTCAAAAGAGATATAAGGAGACGGAATAGATGTTCCGGAGAGGTATATGGCAAGGCAGGACGAAATAAATAGCCTTTTTGCACAGACATCATTTCTTTATGGTGGGAATGCGGATTATATAGATCAACTTTATGCTCAATATGAAAAAGATCCTACCAGTGTTGATTCACAGTGGCGTGCTTTTTTTGAAGGACTTCATGATAATAAAGAAGATGTTCTTAAAAATGCTGAAGGAGCAACATGGCAGCGTGATCATTGGCCATTAAAAGCAGAGGGTGAATTGGTTTCTGCTCTTGATGGTGATTGGTCTTCTCTTGAAAAATATCTTGGCGATAAATTAAAGGAAAAAGCAATAACAGGTGCTGCACAAAAGGGAAAAACTTCCAGTAAACAAGATATTATTCGTGCAACACGTGATTCCGTTCATGCAATTATGATGATTCGTGCGTTTCGAGAACGGGGACATCTTCATGCGCAGCTTGACCCTCTTCAATTGGCCGAAAAACAAGAAGATTATAAGGAACTTTCTCCAGAAGCTTATGGTTTTACTCCAGCTGATTACGAGCGTCCCATTTTTATTGATAATGTTTTAGGATTGGAATATGCAACTATTCCGCAAATGCTTGAGATTCTCAATCGGACCTATTGTTCAACAATCGGTGTGGAATATATGCATGTTTCTGATCCAGTTCAGAAAGCATGGCTTCAAGAACGCATTGAAGGGCGAGATAAAAAAAATTCTTTCACACAACAAGACAAGAAAGCTATTCTGAATAAGCTTATTCAGGCAGAGGGATTCGAACAGTTTTTAGACACTAAATATAAAGGTACAAAGCGTTTTGGACTCGATGGTGGTGAGGCGCTGATTCCCGCTCTTGAACAAATTATCAAATGTGGTAGTGCTTTGGGGGTGCAGGAAGTTATTTTAGGAATGGCACATCGTGGTCGTTTAAATGTTCTTTCACAAGTTCTTGCCAAACCGCATAGGGCTATCTTTCATGAATTCAAAGGGGGATCTTATAAGCCTGATGATGTGGAGGGATCCGGTGATGTCAAATATCATTTGGGAACTACCGCTGATCTGGACTTTGATGGTAAAAAAGTTCACTTATCGCTGTTGGCTAATCCATCTCATCTTGAGATTGTTGATCCCGTTGTTATGGGGAAAGCACGTGCTAAACAAGATCAACTTATGGGACCTGCGCATACTGATTTACTCCCATTAAGTGAGCGTTCAAAAGTGATGCCATTGCTTATTCATGGTGATGCTGCTTTTGCAGGACAAGGCGTTATCCAAGAAACTTTTGGTCTTTCAGGTCTTAAAGGTTATCGTGTTGCAGGCTCACTTCATGTTATTATCAATAACCAGATTGGTTTTACAACATCTCCACGTTTTTCACGTTCTTCGCCTTATCCATCAGATGTCGCAAAAATGATTGATGCACCAATTTTCCATGTGAATGGTGATGATCCTGAGTCGGTTGTTTTTGTTGCCAAAATAGCAACAGAGTTTCGCCAAATTTTCCATAAACCAGTGGTTATTGATATGTTTTGTTATCGCCGTTATGGGCATAATGAAGGTGATGAACCTTCCTTTACGCAGCCGCTTATGTATAAAGCAATTCGTAATCATAAAACAACACTTCAACTTTATAGTGACCAATTGGTAGCAGAAGGAATGATTTCTTCAGAAGAGATTGAGCAACAAAAAAAATTATGGCGCGATAAGCTTGAAGGTGAACTTGAAGCGAGTGCTTCTTATAAGCCTAATAAGGCTGATTGGCTTGATGGAAGCTGGACGGGACTCAAAGCTTTTAGTAGTTCTGATGAGCGGCATTCTAGAGCAACCGGTGTTGAATTAAAAACTTTAAAGGAAATTGGTCAGAAAATTGTTGAAATTCCGGCGAATTTTCACGTTCACAAAACCATTCAACGTTTTTTAAATAATCGTGCTAAAATTTTTGAAACCGGTGAGGGTGTTGACTGGGCAACCGCTGAAGCTTTAGCTTTTGGTTCACTTTGTTTGGAAGGTGCACCGGTTCGTCTTTCCGGTGAAGATGTTGAGCGGGGAACTTTTTCACAACGTCATTCCGTTCTTTATGACCAAGAAAATGAGGCGCGTTATATTCCTTTGAATCATTTACAAAAGGGGCAAGCGCTTTATGACGTTGTTAATTCTATGCTTTCTGAAGAAGCTGTTCTTGGTTTTGAATATGGATATTCTCTTGCTGAACCACGAGGATTAACACTTTGGGAAGCACAATTTGGTGATTTCTCTAATGGTGCACAGGTCATTTTTGATCAATTTATTTCATCCGCAGAGCGTAAGTGGCTTCGTATGTCTGGTCTTGTGTGTTTATTGCCTCATGGTTTTGAAGGGCAAGGGCCGGAGCATTCTTCTGCACGTTTAGAACGATTTCTTCAACTTTGTGCGGAAGATAATATGCAGGTTGCTAATTGTACAACCCCTGCAAATTATTTTCATATTTTGCGTCGACAAATTAAGCGTGATTTCCGTAAGCCATTGATTTTGATGACACCGAAATCACTCTTACGTCATAAGCGAGCGGTTTCTCTTCTCAATGAAATGGGGCCAGAAACAAGTTTCTGTCGTGTGTTGCTTGATGATGCAGAATGTCTCAAAGATTCTGTCATTAAGTTGCAAAAAGATAATAAAATTCGCCGTGTCGTTCTTTGTACTGGTAAGGTTTATTACGACCTTTATGAAGAACGTGAAAAAAAGGGTATTGATGATGTTTATCTCCTTCGTATTGAACAGCTTTATCCTTTCCCTGCAAAAGTTTTGGTGAATGTGTTATCGCGCTTTTTGCAGGCGGAAGTTTTTTGGTGCCAAGAGGAACCAAAAAACATGGGGGCTTGGTCATTTATTGAGCCTTATTTGGAATGGGTTTTGACGCATATTAATGCGCAATATTCACGTGCTCGTTATGCAGGACGTCCTGCGAGTGCGTCACCGGCCTCTGGGTTAATGGTGAAACACCTTGAACAACTGGCTGCGTTTCTTAAAGACGCGTTAGGTTCTTAATTTATTACTACTCTGATGTATGGAAAAATATTATGACTACTGAAATTCGTGTTCCTACTTTGGGCGAATCGGTTACCGAAGCAACGGTTGGCAAATGGTTTAAAAAACTTGGCGAAGCTGTCGCTATGGATGAGCCTTTGGTTGAATTAGAAACTGATAAGGTAACCGTTGAAGTTCCTTCTCCTGTTGCTGGGAAATTATCTGAAATCATTGCAAAAGAAGGCGATACGGTTGAAGTAAATGCTCTTTTAGGAGTGGTGAAAGCTGGAGAAGCTGGTGTCTCCCAATCATTTTCACCTTCTGCTACGCTTGTTCCAGCGGCTTCATCTGAATCGGAGAAGCCTGCTTTGAGCAGTGCAATGCCTCCTTCTCCTTCAGCAGCAAAATTGATGGCTGAAAATAATGTTGCAAAAAGCGATATTTCAGGTTCTGGAAAACGTGGACAAATTCTTAAAGAAGATGTTCTTGGTGGATTAAAACAAAGTACAAATGCCCCTACACCCTCTTCTTCTGCGACGAGTTCTTCGGCAACTCCTGTCCAAGAAACACGTGAAGAGCGGGTTCGTATGACGAAATTGCGTCAAACAATTGCTCGCCGTCTTAAAGATGCACAAAATGTAGCAGCGATGTTAACCACATTTAATGAGGTTGATATGTCAGCTGTGATGGATTTGCGCAAGCGTTATAAGGATCTTTTTGAAAAGAAACATGGTGTTAAACTTGGTTTTATGGGGTTTTTTACCAAGGCTGTTTGTCATGCATTAAAAGAACTTCCTGCTGTTAATGCCGAGATTGATGGGACAGATATTGTTTACAAAAACTATGTCAATGTTGGAATTGCTGTTGGAACGGATAAAGGGCTTGTTGTTCCAGTAGTGCGAGATGCAGATCAAATGTCATTGGCAGAGATTGAAAAAGAGATTGGTCGTTTGGGACGTCTTGCGCGTGATGGAAAATTAGCCGTTTCTGATATGCAGGGCGGAACTTTTACCATTACCAATGGTGGTGTGTATGGATCGTTGATGTCAACACCGATTTTGAATGCACCACAATCTGGTATTTTGGGAATGCATGCGATTAAAGAGCGAGCAATGGTTGTTGAGGGCCAAGTTGTGATTCGTCCCATGATGTATTTAGCGCTTTCTTATGATCACCGTATTGTGGATGGGCAAGAAGCTGTGACTTTCCTTGTGCGTGTTAAGGAAAGCTTAGAAGATCCGGAACGCCTTGTTCTTGATTTGTAAAATACAGTTTTCAGGATGAAAGGAGAAACGGATGTCTTATGATGTGGCTGTGATCGGAGCGGGTCCAGGTGGTTATGTAGCAGCAATAAAGGCGGCACAACTGGGACTTAAAGTAGCGATTATTGAAAAGCGTACAACATTAGGAGGAACATGTCTCAACGTTGGTTGTATTCCTTCTAAAGCGTTGTTGCATGCTTCAGAAGTGTTTTCTGAAACCCAGCATGGTTTTGAAACGCTTGGTATTTCTATTGGTAAATCTAAGCTTAACCTTGAACAAATGATGGTTCATAAGAAAGCTGTGGTAACAGCCAATACGAGTGGTGTTTCTTTTTTGATGAAAAAAAATAAAGTTGATACTTTTTTTGGGACAGCCAAAATTTTGAGTGCGGGTCATGTGGAAGTTGTTGCCAGAGATGGTAATAAACAAACAATTGAAACAAAAAATATTATTATTGCTACCGGTTCAGAGAGTTCAGGCATTCCAGGGGTGAATGTTGAAATTGATGAAAAGACTATTGTTTCTTCTACGGGAGCTCTCTCACTTGAAAAAGTACCAGCGCATATGATTGTAGTGGGTGCTGGTGTCATTGGTTCAGAACTTGGATCAGTTTGGAGCCGTTTAGGTGCTAAGGTGACCATTATTGAGTATCTTAATAAAGTTTTGGGCTCAATGGATGGTGAAGTTTCACGGCAATTTCAGAAATTAATGGAAAAACAGGGGATTGAATATAAAACGGGTGCAAAGGTGACAGCTGTTACACAATCTGGCTCAACTGCTCAGGTGAGCTTTGAATCTGTCAAAGGTGGTGAATCTGAAACTTTAGAGGCTGATGTTGTGCTTATTGCTACTGGACGTTCTCCCTATACAGAGGGGCTTGGCTTACAAGAGGCTGGTGTTCAGTTAGATGAACGCGGATTTATTGCAATTGATGCTCATTGGCAGACGAATGTTCCAGGAATTTATGCGATTGGTGATGTCGTAAAAGGACCAATGTTAGCACATAAAGCAGAGGAAGAAGGCGTTGCTGTGGCAGAAATTTTGGCAGGTCAAAAAGGACATGTTAATTTTGATGTTATTCCTAGTGTTGTTTATACACAGCCGGAAATTGCGAGTGTAGGAAGGACAGAAGAAGAGCTAAAAACTGCTGGTATTGAATATAATGTTGGCAAATTTCCTTTTATGGCTAATGGTCGTGCACGTGCAATGCAAAAGAGTGATGGGTTCGTTAAAATCCTTTCTGATAAAAAAACAGATCGGGTATTAGGGGGGCATATTCTTGGATTTGGTGCTGGTGAAATGATCCATGAAATTGCAGTTTTAATGGAATTTGGTGGTTCATCAGAAGATCTGGGACGTTGTTGCCATGCACATCCTACCTTATCAGAAGCCGTGCGTGAGGCAGCTTTGGCAACATTTGCTAAACCACTTCATATTTAAAAAGCTTTTAAAAAGTACATTTTAAAAGGCACATGAGGCGGAAAATATTAGTGAAGCATGCAACAACATTTTAAAACTTTAAAAAGGAATATAACCAATTGTATTAAAATGTTCCATTTGTTGTATGCTTTTCGATAATTACTGTTTTAGATATCTGTTGTGCAGTTTTGATTGATTATTCTGTTGTGCACTATCGTTTAGAGCGGTGGTGTTTAGTCTATGTAAAGTTTTATATATGGGGTAGTTTTTATACTGTTATAAAATATTTAAGATAGGATTCTGAGCCTATCTGCGTGCTTTGTGTTAAGAAAACATCTCTTAAAATGCCCAAATCTACTTCGCAATGGTGCTCGTGAATGGTATAGCTGTAAAGTTTCTCTTGAAATATATGAAATTCATTCAAACTGTTATAAGACCTATTGTGCACCATCATCTTTATGTTTAGTAAAAGTACACGCTGACATTGATAATACACTTTTTCAGTTTTCAATATTGCTAAAGCTCTTTATTATTTGAGAGTTTTCATAAGAGAATTTTTATTCTGTTCTTTTATCATTTTACCTCACACGCTCGCTTTGTTTGTGATGTGCAGACAAAAGATTTTAATTGCTTCAATGTGAGAGAGCTTGTGATAAGAAAATCTTACAGTATTCAGCGTTATGAATCAAGTTGAAAATGATATTTTATTGTTATAAATCAATGTGTTATATATGATGATGAATCATATGAAGAGAGAAGCCAAGAGGAATTCACCCAAAGAAATTGAATTGTTTAATGATTGGTGTGGGTTAAGGATCTTTGTCATTTAAGATGAAGAGGGGAGGGATTGGATATTCTACAAAATACCGCTCTTCTTTAAAAAAGCGGTATTTTTATATCTTTTGTTTATGACACTATCTTTTTGATGATAATGACAAGTCATACAGTGTGATTAAGTTAGTTTTTTCTTCTCTGCTTTTCTTGATCATTGCTTGCTATGTCTTAAAAAGATGATATGTCTCTTCTTTAAGGTTGTTAAGAAATCGTAATGTTGCCAAAATATAACGAATAGCTAAAATTTTTTTGAAAACCATAATTACACGAGAATATTAAGTTTGTTTTCATTGGGCAGTTTTGTGATAACTTAAAAAATCAAGCATATGCTTTCTATAGGTATTAAAATTGTAATTTTTTATCCTCTTGTTGTTCTCTTATAAAAGTGGGAAGCCCCATATGATCAAGATATTTAAGGAAAGGGTGGGGTGGTAATTCTTCTACATTGACCATAGTTTTAACATCCCATTCGCCTGTGGCAATAAGAAGAGCTGTTGCGGCTGCTGGTACGCCAGCTGTATAGGAAATGCCTTGTGCCCCAGTTTCATGAAAAGCTTGTTTGTGATCGGCTATATTATAGATAAAAATTTCTCTCGAGTTTCCATCTTTTTCGCCTTTAATAAGATCTCCGATACAGGTTTTTCCTGTGTAGTCTGGGGCGAGAGAGGAAGGGTCGGGTAAGACGGCCTTCACGACTTTCAAGGGCACGACTTCTTGACCTTCTGCCGTTTTAATTGGTTGTTCGGATAAGAGTCCGAGGTTTTTTAGAACCGTAAAAACAGTGATATAACGATCACTAAATCCCATCCAGAAACGGACATTCTCTACATCAAGATTTTTAGAAAGTGAATGAATTTCATCATGTCCTGTCATATAGGCTTTTTGTTTTCCCACAACGGGAAGATCCCATTCATGGCTGATTTCAAACATTTTATTGGAAGTCCATTTTTTATTTTGCCATGACCATACTTGTCCTGTAAATTCACGGAAGTTAATTTCTGGATCAAAATTTGTAGCAAACCAACGCCCATGATTTCCGGCATTAATATCAATAATATCAATATCTGTGATTTTATCAAAATAATCATCGCGCGCTAATGCTGCATAAGCATTCACTACACCTGGGTCAAAACCTGCTCCTAAAATAGCGGTTATACCAGCTTTTTCACATTCTTGACGTCGAGGCCATTCATAATTGCCATACCAAGGAGGTGTTTCACAAATTTTCAATGGGTCTTCATGAATTGCGGTATCGATATAAGCACATTTGGTTTCAATACAAGCTGAAAGAACAGACATATTAAGAAAGGCAGAACCAACATTAATGACAATTTCGCATTTGGTCTTTTGGATGAGCTTTATAGTTTCTTCTACATTCATGGCATTGAGCGAATGGCTTTTGAGAACACCCTGTTCTTTCATTGTGTTTTTTTCTTTAATAGAAGCAATGATGGCCTCACATTTTTTGAGTGTTCGTGAAGCAATATGAATTTCACCAAGAATATCGTTGTTTTGAGCGCATTTATGCGCAACAACTTGTGCAACACCTCCGGCACCAATAATGAGAACATTTTTTTTCATTGTAGGTCCATCTCCTTTTTAATACTGTTGTATGACGTTTTTTATGGTTTATCTTTATGAAAGGCTTTCCTGATAGTCGTTATAGCTGAATTGGCGTTGAAGTGTTAATGTACCATCGCACTCTTTGAGAACAATAGCAGGCATTGTAACGCCATTAAACCAGTTTTTCTTGACCATTGTATAACCTGCTGCATCCTGAAAAGACAGTCTATCGCCTATTTTAAGAGGTTTTTGAAATTGAAATGTTCCAAAAATATCGCCGGCAAGACAAGACTTTCCACAAATCATAATTTCGTGTGGACCTTGATTGGGTTCTAATTTGGCATTCTCACGATAAATTAAAAGATCAAGCATATGAGCTTCAATGGAGCTATCAACGATGGCAAGTTTTTTTTCATTATACAATGTGTCAAGAACGCTTACTTCCAGTGTGGTGCTTTTGGTAATAGCAGCTTCTCCTGGTTCTAGAAAAAGAGTGACACCATGAGTTTTAGAAAATTGTTTTAAGCGTTTTGCGAAAGCTTCTAGAGGATAATTTTCAGCCGTAAAATGGATTCCGCCGCCAAGGCTTATCCAGTCAACAGCAGAAAAAAGTTCTGCAAATTTTTCTTCCATATACCCAAGCATTTGGTTAAAAAGATTAAAGTCAGCATTTTCACAATTGTTATGGATCATCAATCCGTTGATAAGAGGCAGAACTTCTTTGATAGCGCTTTGGTTTGTTTCTCCTAAGCGGCTAAAAGGGCGAGAGGGGTTGGCAAGATCAAAATTTGATGCGCTCATTCCTGGGTTTAACCTTAAACCTCTTTGAATGGTTTTTGTTGCATCAGAAAAGCGTTGAAGCTGTTGGATGGAATTAAAGATGATTTTATCTGCATAACCACAGGCTTCATCAATTTCATCATCTGCCCAAGCCACTGAATAAGCATGGGTTTCTTTGCCAAATTTTTCTCTTCCTAAACGCAGTTCATAAAGGGATGATGATGTGGTTCCATCCATGAACTCAGACATTAAATCAAAAACACTCCATGTGGCAAAACATTTCAAAGCAAGTAAAATTTTAGCTCCGGACATTTCCCGTAAACGAGAAATTGTTTGCATGTTTTTGATGAGTTTCGATTTGTCTATAAGATAGTAGGGGGTTTTTATCATTATTTATTCATTCTTTTTTGTAGGATCTTATTGCCAAGATCAACGTTTAGTACAAAGAGTAACAGAATGTCTCAAGAAAAAAGAATCTTAAGAAAAGAATCTGTTTCTGTCCAGCAAGAGAAAGGCTTTCTGTAATTACTGTTGTTTATTATGTTGAGTTTTTTGTTATGAGTATGAAAAAAAAATTATATTATGCTTTAGCTTTTGTATTTGTTAGCAGTTTTTTCATTATAATAACCACTCTTGTTAATTGGGGGCAAAATAGGAGTGATGCTAAAGCCAAACTGGTTACTCAGACCTCTCTCCAAGATAGTTCGGTGCCTTTGATTTTTACGGGGCGTAGAGAACTTAATGGTTTTAAAGGTTATCGTCATTATCGGCGTGGTTATCGTAAATACAGTGATAATTGGTGGTATCCTGAAGTGGCATTTATTACATCACCGCACTTAAGCACAAAAGGCGCATCATTAAAAGTTGTACCAGATGCTAAAAAAGTGTTTTTAACTTATTCTTCGGAAAAATTAGAAAAAAAAGAGCCATGGATGCTTAAACAACATATTGAATCTTGCCTTGCGCGTTATCGCTCTTATAATAAAAATGATAATAGTTTTCAGCCTTTTCATGGGGGGCGTAAGCAGTGTTTATCACGCTTTTTTAAAGGATAGAAATTATTAAATAAAATTTTAATTGCTTCTTGTCGTGGGCGTTATTGTTCTTAAAATAAAGAGAAGACTTGTGTGGTGCGCAGTATTTTCATGCCAGCATTGTTTTTTTTAAAATTTTAAATGCTTTTAAGTTTTATTAAATCTTATTATCATTAAGTGTGGAATGGGGGGTGAGAATATAAGTTTTTGTCGATGACAAAATATTAAGGCAAAATGGAGTTTAAAGAATGACAACACGGGAAGCAATGTTGGTATTGCTCGTTTTGCTTCCCTTTGGTGGAAGTGCTGTCATTGGCTTTTTTCGTTCGACAGCAAAAAATAATGAAGCCTGGTTTGCTGGGATTGTCGCGCTTTTCTGTCTTATTTTTACAATAATGCTTTATCCGGAAGTTCGCGGAAACCACATAGTGCGTTTAGATATTTCTTGGCTTCCAGAATGGGGAAGCGATTTGATTCTTCGTATAGATGGTTTATCGTGGCTTTTTTGCTTGCTCATTACAGGGATTGGGCTGCTTGTTGTCATTTATTCACGTTATTACATGGATCCAGCGGATTCTGTACCTCGTTTTTTTTCCTTTTTTTTGGCTTTTATGGGATCAATGATAGGAATAGTTTTATCAGGTAATCTCGTCTTTTTGGTTGTTTTCTGGGAACTCACTAGTATTTTTTCTTTTTTGTTGATCGGCTATTGGTACCATAATGCAAGTGCGCGTGAGGGTGCGCGTATGGCTCTAACGATCACAGGTTTTGGCGGCTTTGCCCTTTTTATTGGAGTTTTATTGATTGGGTATACTGTTGGCAGTTTTGATTTGGATAAGGTGCTACAGTCTGGAGATATGATCCGGTCAAGTTCTCTTTATAGTCCTATCCTTATTTGTATTTTATTGGGAGGGTTAACAAAAAGCGCGCAATTTCCCTTTCATTTTTGGCTACCCAACGCGATGGCTGCTCCAACCCCCGTATCGGCTTATTTGCATTCGGCAACAATGGTAAAAGCGGGATTGTTTTTGCTTGTTCGTTTATGGCCTGTGCTCTCTGGAACAGAATCTTGGTTTTGGCTGGTTGGCTTTTCAGGACTCTCGACATTGCTGCTAGGTGCCTATTTTTCCATGTTTCAGCAAGACTTAAAAGGACTGCTTGCTTACTCGACTATTAGTCATCTTGGATTAATTACAACGCTTTTAAGTCTTGGTAGTCCACTTGCATGTGTTGCGGCGATCTTTCATATGGCCAATCATGCTACTTTTAAGGCTTCTTTATTTATGGCTGCTGGCATTATTGATCATGAGACAGGAACACGTGATATGCGTAAACTGTCAGGGCTTTATCGTTCTATGCCTATTACAGCAACTCTTGCTTTAGTTGCGAGTGCAGCGATGGCTGGGGTTCCTTTGTTGAATGGTTTTTTATCGAAAGAGATGTTTTTTGCTGAAGCTGTTGAAACGCATATGGAATCATGGCTCGATTGGATTGCGCCTTATGTGGCAACGCTAGCTAGTCTGTTTAGTGTGACTTATTCTATACGCTTTATTCACGGTGTTTTTTTAGGACCAAAGCCTGACAATTTACCCAAGACTCCCCATGAACCACCGCATTTTATGCGTTTACCAATGGAGCTTTTGGTGTTTATTTGTTTAGCGGTTGGTATTTTCCCTAATTTAACAATAGGGCCTATTTTAGATAATGCGGTCGTGTCTGTTTTAGGACCAATGACAATTCCTTATAGTTTGGCTGTTTGGCATGGGTTTAACACTCCATTAGTGATGAGTTTTGTTGCATTATTAGGGGGCGGATTGCTCTATGCTGTCGGGCATCGTTATTTTTTATCCTGTGATGATGGGGCTCCTTTTTTCCGTCACTTAAAAGGACCGCGTATTTTTGAACGCATTCTCGTAATTATTTCTTGGAAATGGGCCCGTGCGGTGGAATCTGCTTTGTCAACACGCCGTTTGCAGATCCAGTTGCATTGGATTTTTTGGGTCTGTTTTGCATTTGTTGGTCTTTTACTTTGGTGCGATGGTTTCATTCCAGTGGGGACATTACCGCTTTTTCCACTTGATATTCCTTTTCTCGCTCTTTGGCTGGTTGGCGGATTATGTGCGCTTTTAGTTGCTTGGCGAGCAAAGTTTCATCGTCTTGCTTCACTTATGCTTTTAGGGGGAGCTGGTTTGATGACTTGTGCAACCTTTTTATGGCTTTCTGCTCCTGATTTAGCAATAACACAATTGGTTGTTGAGGTTGTTACAGTCGTTTTATTATTGCTTGGTTTACGGTGGTTGCCTAAACGTTTGCATGATCCTGGGCCAGCTGCTGTTCATTTTTGGATTCGCTTGCGTCGTTTCCGTGATTTCATCATATCCCTTGTAGGAGGTGCTGGTGTAGCATGGCTTTCTTTTGCAGTGATGACACGTCCTCAAGGTACAACGATTTCTGATTTTTTTCTAACGCATGCTTACTCAGATGCTGGTGGTCGCAATGTTGTGAATGTGTTGTTGGTTGATTTCCGTGGTTTTGATACCATGGGAGAAATTGTGGTTTTGGGTGTTGTTTCCCTTACTGTTTTTGCCCTCTTACGACGTTTTCGTCCTGCGCCTGAGAGTATTGATGCGCCTTTTCAACAACGTATCCAGAAAGCCTTTGATATAGCACAGCCTAATCGAAATGTGGGAGATACAGTATTAAATTATTTAGCTGTTCCTGCTGTTATTATGGGTTGGCTCTTTCCTATTATTATTGCTTTTGCTATTTATTTATTCATGCGAGGGCATGATCTGCCAGGAGGTGGATTTGTCGGTGGTATTACTTTGGCGATAGGGTTTATTTTACAATATCTTGCACGCGATATTCGGTGGGTGGAAACGCATTTGAGAGTTTTACCTTTGCGTTGGATAGGCTTTGGCTTATTGTTGTCAGTTGTAACGGGGATGGGCTCTTGGTTTTTTGGATATCCTTTTTTAACATCCTTTTTTCGATATATTCATCTTC
Source organism: Bartonella sp. CL436QHHD (assembly GCF_042195105.1). Classification (NCBI taxonomy): domain Bacteria; kingdom Pseudomonadati; phylum Pseudomonadota; class Alphaproteobacteria; order Hyphomicrobiales; family Bartonellaceae; genus Bartonella; species Bartonella sp. CL436QHHD. Next base: position 254,706 of record NZ_JBHINR010000032.1, read on the forward strand.
CGTTAATTGGGAAAGTTCCCATGACATCTGCTTTTTTGTTTGATTTTGGTGTACTTTCTCTTGTGTTGGGAGCAACTGTTCTCATTTTAATTGCACTTGCACACCAGTCAATTCGGAGTTACCGAATCGGTAAGAAACCTATTTTAAAAGAGAAGGAAAATTAATGGAAATTGTTCTTTCTTTGGGTATCGGTGTTTTTGTCGGATCAGGTATTTGGCTTGTTTTACGTCCACGTACTTTTCAAGTCATTCTTGGTTTGTCCTTGATCTCTTATGGTGTTAATCTTTTTATATTTTCAATGAGTAGACCGCGTAGTAATGCTGCTCCAATTGTTGATCCTACCACTGTTATTAATCCAGCTAATTATGTCGATCCTCTCCCACAAGCCTTGGTGTTAACTGCGATTGTGATTGGTTTTGCAACAACAGCTTTATTTTTAGTTATCTTGTTGGTTTCACGTGGTTTAACGGGTTCTGATCACGTTGATGGACGTGAGGTGCAATAATGGAAGTAGGGGTGCATCATCTCCTTATTTTGCCTATTCTTTTGCCGTTAATCACTGGAGCACTTCTTCTTTTTTATGATGAACGTCGTGCAAAACTTAAATCATTCATCAGTCTTTCTTCTGCGGGACTGTTGGTCGTTACTGCCATTTTATTGATTATACGTACTCTTGAAATAGCACCGGCTTGCGATGTTTATCGACTTGGTAATTGGCCGTCTTCTTTTGGAATTGTTTTAGTCCTTGATCGCTTAAGCGCTATGATGCTTTTACTTTCCAGCTTGTTGGTGACTAGCGTGTTGGTTTTTGCGCGGGCTCATTGGTACAAAGCTGGTTCTCATTTTCAGTCACTAATGCAATTTTTTATGGTGGGAATAAATGGTGCTTTTTTGACCGGCGATTTATTTAATTTATTTGTGTTTTTTGAAGTTATGTTAACGGCTTCCTATGGGCTTGCTTTGCATGGTTCTGGTCAGACACGCGTGCGCGCAGGGTTGCATTATGTCGTGGTTAATCTTGTTGCTTCATTATTTTTTTTAGTGGGTATAGCGCTCATTTATGGAGTCGTTGGTACTCTTAATATGGCCGATTTGGCTGTTAAAATAAAATATATATCTTCTACAGATATTGTTTTGTTCGAAATAGGTGTTGCACTTTTAGGTATTGCTTTTTTGCTTAAAGCGGGTATGTGGCCGCTTAATTTTTGGTTGGTGCCAACTTACAGTGCAGTAGCAGCACCCGTTGGAGCTTCTTTTGCACTTTTGAGCAAGGTGGGTATTTATATTATTTTACGTTTAACGTTGCTATGGTTTAGTCCTGAAAGTGAATATTTTAACCATTTTGGTCATACGGTTTTGTTTTATGGTGGGCTTGCCACTATGATTGTTGGTTTTATTGGGGTATTGGCGAGTCAAGTTTTGGTGCGTTTGGCAGCTTATAGTGTCCTTGTCTCTTCTGGTACATTGTTGGCCGCGATCGGCATCGGCAATGCAGCACTGACAGCAGGTGCACTTTTTTATATTGTTTCTTCAACTTTAGCACTGGGAGCTTTTTTTCTTTTGGTAGAGTTGGTTGAGCGCTGTCAAGATGTGGCTGCTAATGTTCTTGCTGTCACAATGGAGGTTTATGGCGACGATGAAGAGGAGGAAGAAGATGAAGTTGGCACATATTTCCCTGTAACCTTGGCAATTCTTGGGGCTTGTTTTGGTATCTGTGCCATTTTGATTATTGGATTGCCACCTTTTTCTGGTTTTGTTGCTAAACTTATGATGTTCATGGCAATTTTAAACCATAGTAGAGAGGATTTTTTTGCCTCTCTTCCGGTTTACCAAGATTGGCTTTTTGTAGTTTTTGTCACCCTCTCTGGCTTTGCAGCTTTGATTGCACTGACACGAACGGGTATCCGAACTTTTTGGATTTCTCTTGAAGGTCGCGTTCCCCGTGTGCAGGTGATAGAATTTGCACCTATTGCCGTTCTTCTTGCCTTGTGTTTTCTTATAACAATTGTAGCCAGTCCTGTTAGTCATTATATGTCTGAAACCGCTAAGACTTTGTATGAACCTCAAAACTATATTGGGAGCGTTTTAACGGATTTTTCTCTCGAAAATAGGGAGATGAGTAAATGAATCGTTTTTATACTTCCCCTTTTTTCAGTGGTGGCATTGTCCTTATGTGGCTTATTTTAAATGGTTTTAGTTTAGGGCAATTGCTTTTAGGGATTTTAACCGCTTTGTTTTGTGGTTGGATGATACGGCTTCTGGAGCCAGAGAAGGCTGTTATTAAAAGCTGGAGTGCGGTTTTTCGTCTCGTTTTTCGAGTATTTATAGATTCTATATTCTCAAATGTTTCGGTGGCTTGGTTTGTTTTAACAAAAAGGTCTCGAGAGCAGAAGTCTGGTTTTATTGTAGTACCTCTTCTGCTTCATAATCGCACTGCTTTGGCTATTTTAGCATGCATCCTTTCGGCAACCCCTGGAACTGCTTGGGTTGCCTATAATAGTAAAAAGGGTGAACTTTTGCTTCATGTCTTAAATTTAAAAAATGGATATGATTACAAACAGTTGATCAAACAACGGTATGAGCAATTGCTTTTGGAGATTTTTTTATGAGTATGGTGATTCTTTATTGGGGGCTTTTCTTTTCACAGTTTTTTTTAAGTTTAGCGGTGATTTTCGCGCTGTTTCGGTTGATTCGTGGTCCACGGGCACAGGATAGAATTGTTGGTTTGGATGCCCTTTATATAACCACTATTCTTTTGTTTCTTACATTCGATATTCGTTCTGGAACAACCATTTATTTTGTCGCAGCTCTCATTATTGGGTTGTTGGGTCCAGTCTCGAGTATTGCTTTGGCGAAATTTCTCATGCGAGGGGAGATTATTGAATGAAAGATGATGTATCGCTTGTGGTTGCTATTGCTATCACGATTTTCTTAATATTAGGGTCGGGACTGACATTGATCGCAACAATAGGTTTGGTGCGTTTTTCCAATTTTTATAAGCGTTTGCATATGCTTTCAGTATGTACGAGTTGGGGCGTTGGTAGTATTCTTATTTCTTCATTTCTTTATTCAATATTTGTGGACCATTATTTTGTTTTTCATGAAGCGTTGCTGATGTTTTTTTTGTTTTTAACAGCGCCGATAGCTTCTATGTTGCTTTCACATACAGCAGCTTATCGACATCATTCAGAAGAACAGTCAGAAAAACCGCTGGCTCTTTTATTACACCAGACGGAGGAAAAGTTACCCACATCAGAAGGAACATCAAGAGATGAGAGCCAGCGCGGTTCTTGAAATGTAAGAACCTTCCTTATTCTGTGCTTTTTTCTTCTACACAGTGGATGGGCTTTTCTTCTTTTGGATCATTAATAAGATCGTAAAATATGGCTTCATTTTTAGTTATCCACCAAATGTATTGACCACCCACATATTTTCCTCCAGAAGCGGCAATTACATTAGAACCAACGATGCGCTTACCGTTCCATTTTAAATCAACAAGCGCAATATTGCCAGCATTATGATAAGTTGCTTCAACATGCTCTTTGCTTGTTCCCATATCGCATTGATAGGAGACGGTCTCTGTTGTTGGTTCTGGATCATCTGGTACTTTAATGACTAAAGAACTTGCTAATGCATTAATTGAACCGAGGAGGAACACACTTAAAGTAATGAAAAATTGTTTAGTAAAAGAAATTTTTTTCATAATATTTCCCGTGTTATTTAAAATAATAATGTTGACTCATCTTTACAGAGGATAGGTTTTTTTTCTTCTGGATCCTGAGCAAGGTCATAAAGCGTGACTTCTTTGTTCTTCTCCCACCAGATATACTGAGCTCCTGCAAATTTTGCTCCTGTCGCAGCGATGACATTAGCAGCAATGACACGATCACCGTTCCATTTGAAATCAACCAACGAAATATTATCAGCATTAAGATAGACTGCCTCAACGCGCTCTTTACCTGTTTCAGTATCACACTGATAGGTAATGATCTCTGTTTTGGGCTCTGGATTGTCTGGTACTTCAATGATTAAAGAACCAGCTAAGCTATTGTTTGAGCTGAAGAGTGATAAACTTAAAGCGGTGAAAAATCCTAAAATGTGCAAAGTTTTTTTCATGATGCTTCCCTATATTCCTAATATTGTGCACAAAGAATAATTTGACTGATACGATGGTGTCTACGGCAGGATTCGAACCTGCGACCCCAGGATTCATACCACTTCGATTTTCACCGCCAGCCTTATCGGCTGTTTGTGGTCTGGACTGTCTCTTCACCTTGAAGCTTTTGCTCTTTAGGTGCTGCCCGTTCAGTCTCTACACCTTTCTCTCATTTGAAGAGAGACTTGGCTCGGGATTGGCATATAGTCGCCCATGAAGCTTTCCCCGAATTTGAGCAGATTCACTTTGAGGATTTCTCCTCAAAGTGCCCAATTTCTTTAGGAATCCTGTGCTCTATCCTACTGAGCTACGCAGACATCATCATATTTAATCTTTAATAGAAGTATAAAAACGAATCAATTATATTCAATATGAATTAACGAATTTCTGTTAATTTTTGTTCCAAAAAAGATAAAACTGCATCTGGTGAAACATTTTTTGCAATAAATGATTGGCCAAGTCCGCGCGTTAAGATGAAGGTCAAATTATTTTGTAAAACTTTTTTATCTTGGGCAATGAGAGTCATTAAAGTTTCAGCATCTGGTAGACACCCTGGGATATCCTTTAATTGTGTAGGTAATCCTATTGCTTTAAGGTGTGCTTCAACGCGTTGTGTAAGCGTGGGGCTTATTAAATTTAATTGAGCAGAAAATTGATGCGCTAGAATCATTCCAATTGCTACAGCTTCACCGTGAATTAAACGCTTTGAGTCATAAGCGGTTGCTGTTTCAAGCATGTGTCCAAATGTATGGCCGAGATTTAAGAGTGCGCGCTCTCCTGTTTCGTGTTCGTCACGTGCTACAATGGCAGCTTTAAATTGGCATGAGCGGACAATGGCTTCTGTTCGCATAGGGCCATTAGAAAAGACTTCTTGTCCATTTTTTTCAAGCCATTCAAAAAAATCAGGCTGGTTAATGAGTCCATATTTGACCATTTCCGCGTAACCAGCACGAAATTCACGCAGTGATAGGGTATCAAGGACACAGGTGTCAGCAATAACGCATTGCGGTTGAAAAAAAGCACCAATAAGATTTTTGCCATATCGGCTGTTGATGCCCGTTTTTCCACCAACAGAGGAATCAATTTGTGCAAGAAGCGTTGTGGGCATTTGAATGAAGTTCATACCACGGCGGATTATACTTGCCGCAAATCCTGCTAGATCGCCAATGACACCACCGCCAAAAGCAATAACACAGTCGCCTCTTTCTAAACGCGCAGCAAGAATTTGATCGATGACAACTTGCAGGGTTGAAAATGATTTTGATTGTTCTCCCGCTTCTACAATAATAGGGACAGTATGAATTTTATTTTTTGTTAATTCTGCTTGCAATATCTCCAAATGAAGGGAAGCAACATTTGTATCTGTAACAAGTGCAAAGCGCGTTGGATAAGGATCTTTTTTGTTAAGAGCATGTTTAATCTGTGAAGCAGCTTGTGTAACCAGACCCGGACCAATGATGATATCGTAACAGTGTTTGTCCAGTTTAACAGTGACGGTTTTGGTTTGCATGCTGGTTATCCCTATTGTTAATTTCTGTGTATAGGTAGTGCTGTACGGATCGTATAACATTTTGTGCTACGGTATGACGGCTTTCTTTATGACTGTTAATTGTTAAGTTTGCCTTTTCATAGATAGGATAACGCTGTTCCATGAGTTTTTGCATGGTTTCTTTAGGATTGGCTGTTTGAAGCAGGGGACGTGTCGGGTGCTTTGAGACACGTTGCATGAGGATATCAAGATCGACTTTTAGCCATATAGATATACCATTTTTGTGAATGGCTTTTCGGATATTTTCATTTATGTAGGCACCACCACCTGTTGCTAAAATAAGGGGACTTTTTTTCATGAGGTTTAGAATAACACGCTGTTCAAGAGCACGAAATTCGGATTCACCATAAATTTCAAAGAGTTCCGTGATTGTCATTTGTGCAGCTTTTTCAATTTCTTGGTCAGAATCATAAAAGGGTAAACGAAGCATGGTGGCGACGCGTTTTCCGATCACTGATTTGCCTGCCCCCATAAGGCCAACAAGGACAAGTGCTCTTTTATCAAGGGACGATAAGAGCTGATTCTTTATTTGTGTTATGGGGATTCGTTTTGGTCGATTGCTTTTCATAACTTTATTTCGGCATTTATCCATCTTAAAGTCAATTCCTGTTAATCTTTGTGAGGCATTATACGAGATAGAATATTTTTGGGTAGGTTATTGTCTTATGCCAACATTGACTAGATTTTTGATGATTCTTTTCATTTTGTTTTCTGTTTTTTTCATTATAATGGGTGCTCTTGTGGTTTGGGTTGAACCAGTAACTGTGGATATGTACATTGATGTTCCCTTGGATTCATGGAATCTTTCTACGGAAGTGAATCAATGAAATGAAAAGTGGTGCTGTGATAGATCATTTTCTTGAGATGATGAGCGCGGAGAGAGGGGCTTCACCTCATACACTTGCGGCTTATCAGCATGATTTGCAGTGGGCACAAGACGAATTGTCTTCACACTCTGTTTCGCTTTTTTCAGCACAAAAAGAAGATTTAATTACCCTTTTGTCGCTTATGCATACTTTTGGTTTTGCGGCATCATCGCAAGCGCGCCGTTTATCGACTTTGCGTCAGTTTTATCAATTTCTTTATGCTGAAGGGTTGAGAGCAGATGATCCCTCTCATGATATTGATGCACCTCGTCAGGGGCGTCCTTTGCCCAAAATCATGAGTGAAGATGCAGTGATAAAATTGCTTGATTTGGCACAGTTAGAAGTCAATCAAGCAGATTATGGGTCCAAAGAGTATTTCCGTGCACTGCGTCTTCAGCTATTGATTGAAATGCTGTATGCAACGGGATTACGCATCAGTGAGTTGGTGAGTCTGCCGGTTCAGTCTGTTCGAAGGAAGGAGTACAGCGTTTTGGTTCGTGGTAAGGGCAAAAAAGAACGAATGGTGCTGTTATCAAAAAAAGCATGCCAAGTTCTTTCACAGTGGTTAAACTTGCGTGATCAGGGAAAGGGTGCTACGAGTTCTTATCTTTTTCCCGCGCATTCCGAGACAGGATATATTGCTCGTCAAGTCGTTGCGCGGGAGTTGAAAAATCTCGCTAGAAGAGCAGGAATAGAAAGTGATAGCTTTTCTCCCCATGTGTTGCGTCATGCTTTTGCTAGTCATCTTTTGCAAAATGGTGCTGATTTGCGTGCCGTTCAACATTTGTTAGGTCACTCTGATATTGCTACTACTCAGATTTATACCCATGTGTTGGAAGAGGGACTTTATCGTTTAGTCAATGAGCATCATCCACTTGCCGATGAGCAAAAGGCTCGTTAAAGAAAAGGTGATGTTTTTGAAAAAGACTTTATAAAGCAAATTATAAGTGTATAAGTGACACTGAATGAGTTGACACAAATGTATAATTATCTTGATTTTGAAAAACCAGTTGCTGATCTTGATGGGAAAATTCTTGAATTAAAAAAAATTTCTCAGGAAAAAGGCAGTCTTGATATGAGCGATGAGATTGCTCGCCTTGAAACGCGTTCCCAAACAGCCTTGCGCGATATTTATAAAAAATTATCGCCGTGGCAAAAAACGCAAGTCGCTCGTCATCCTAATCGTCCCCATTTTATGGACTATTCTAAACGCCTATTGAGTGACGTTACGCCTTTGGCCGGAGATCGCAAGTTTGCTGAAGATGAGGCTATTCAAGCGGGGTTTGCACGCTTTAAAGGTGAGGCCGTTGCTTATATCGGTCAAGAGAAAGGTTATGACACGCAAACACGTTTGCGCTATAATTTTGGTTCTGCACGTCCAGAAGGCTATCGTAAAGCTGTACGTATTATGGAAATGGCTGATCGTTTTGGTTTGCCACTTCTCACTTTTGTTGATACGGCAGGCGCTTATCCTGGTGTGAGTGCTGAAGAACGGGGGCAGGCAGAAGCAATTGCCCAATCAACAGCTACAACTTTGCGTTTGAAAGTTCCTGTAGTTTCCGTTGTTATTGGAGAAGGCGGTTCTGGAGGGGCGATAGCAATCGCGGCTGCCAATAAAGTTTATATGTTGGAGCACGCAATTTATTCTGTTATTTCACCAGAAGGAGCAGCTTCTATTTTATGGCGTGATCCAGCTCGTGCGAAAGATGCTGCAATGAATATGCGTATTACCGCTCAAGATTTGTATCGCTTAAAGATTATTGATGGCATTATTTCGGAACCTTTAGGGGGAGCACATCGTGGCAAAGAGATTGCCATTGATGCAACGGGTGATGTTATTTCAGAGGCTTTAAAAGCTATGGCTGGAAAAGATGGGGAAGCTCTTAAACAAGAGCGAAGGGAAAAATATCTTCAAATTGGTCGATCTCTAACATAGGTTATTTTTTGTGAGGGGTGTTGGATTGGAGTTTTATTCGATGACATTTAGCAGATTCCTCGCTGTGTGCATGTTGTTTGTAATGGGAATATTGACAGCATGTGAAGGAAGATTACCAGCTTCTATTCGTGCTAAGGTTGAGCAGCCGTTGCCGCAAGAAATCCAGAATAGAATGGCTTTGTACGATATTGATCCTTATGCACCAATTGTAATGCGATTTTTCAAGGAAGAAAATCTTGCTGAAGTTTGGAAACAATCTCGTTCAGGACCTTTTATCTTGGTTGCTCGCTATGGCATTTGCAAATGGTCTGGTAAGCTTGGACCTAAATATAAAGAAGGGGATCTTCAGACACCAGAGGGTTTTTATACTATTAGCGCAAACCAAATGAATCCTTATTCAAAATATTATCTTTCTTTTAATATAGGATTTCCTAACCTTTATGATCAAGAAAATGGTCGCACAGGAAGCAATCTTATGGTGCATGGTTCTTGCTTTTCCGCAGGTTGTTATTCTATGAGTGATAAGAACATGGCTCAGATTTATGCGTTTGCACGGGATGCTTTTAAAGGAGGACAAAGAGAGTTTCAGTTACAGGCTTTTCCTTTCCGCATGACCGAGGATAATATGTCACGTCATAGCAAGGATCCTCATTATCAATTCTGGGTTATGCTTAAGAAAGGTTATGATTTTTTTGAAAAAAATCGTCAACCTCCAACTGTTGAGGTTTATGGAAAACGTTACGTTTTTAATCGCGATATTGATAAAACTTCAGTTTCTCGAATGCCGTGAGTGTTATTGTATTCTATTGCACTGTAACACTATCACTTAATAATGGCGATACAGGATATGCAAAAACTTTGCACATAAGGTGTTTAAGTGAGTAGTCAATATTTTAAAGCGCAGAGTTTTTTCATAGAGCCTTATGTAAGTAAATCAGATGAAGTGGGAAGCCAAGAGGAATTTTCTCAAAGAAGTTGGATTGTTTGCACATCGGCACTGGTGTCAATCTTCGTTTTTAGTGAAGAGTAAGTTAACATGGAATGTGCCTCTCTTTTTATTTCTTTCAAAGAGTTTTATTCTTTTATGCTGTAAAATATTGTCTTGTCGTGCTGTTATATAAGATACATTCACATATTTTAAAATGCGATATTGCCTCTGTCTGATTTTGGTTTTTTCTTAACAGGGATTTTGATTTCAATTAGCTTGAATAAATATAGAGTTGAGCAGAATATTTTAGAACCAAGAATTTGGCCAATCTGTCTGTGAAATGAATCACATGAAGTGGTTTGCAGATGAAGCGCATTTAGAGAGAAAACAATCTGTTTACAGATTGATGGATATTGAAAATTTTTATCATAACAATTTGATTTATAATGATAGTTTATAATTTTTCAGTTTGAATTAGGGACTAAATATCATAAGATCCTTTTATCTTAAAATTTGTTTATGGTGAATCAATCGAAACCATTTTTTGCACGCCATAAAATTGGATTGGCATGTGAATAAAATTTTTAAAGAAAGGAGTACAGATAGTTCTCATGAGTACTCTAAAGTGCCAAGTTTTTTCAAAACATTTTTAACTGGCAAAAGTATGAGGCGATCAGTTTACATATTTATAGAGTAAAGATGGAGAATGGGCCTTATACATTTCATGGAGAATTTTGTATTATATTATTTATGGGTAGCGTCTTGAAATAGGAATAATGCGTATTGAGAGACGGTGTTTTTAAACGAGTGCGTGAATTCGTGATACAATGGTATTCTATTTTGTGTGAGGGCGACGATTTTACAGATAAGGGTAATATGTTAGCGCTGGAGTGTTTTAATAGATAGTCATTTTCCGGCATGTGATTTTGTAAGAGAGCTAAAAAGTTTCAATTGTGGTAGTCTATGGGGATTTTGCCGCTCAGTGAAAAGGTACGAATAATTTTATGAGAGGCATTATTGTGCAGAAAGCATTGTTAAAAATGTGTATTTTCTTATTTTTTATTCCATTATGTTAATAAACTTGAATAGAAATATTTATGAAAGTTTTTTATAAATTTATAACATATTGATTATAAAGATAATTTAGTGTTATTCAACTTGAATTAGAACCCTGAATACCGTAAGATTCCACATTTCAAAGCTGTTGCATGTTGAATAAATTGAAACCATTTGCTTGCACATTACAAGCGAGGATTGCTGCGTGGGTGAAATTGTACAAGAAAGACTAAAATGCTTTTTACAAACCGTTTCAAGTGCCAAAAGCTATTTCAACATTGGGAATTAGCAAAGTGTGTAATGATGTGCCGGTTTGCTCCTTTAAAAACATAAAGATGGTGGTGTCAATGAATTTAATGCTATATCATTGAAGAGGAGAAAAAATTAAAATTTTATTCCTGGAATGACCAGAGGATTTTCTAAGAGAGCTGTTTTGTCTGCAGTATCTATTGCTGGTTTATTAAAAAAAGCATTGAGGAGTTTTTGTATAGCTTCTTTTTCAACACCATCGGCAATGATGACGAAACGTGTTTGTTTTATTCCTTTTGGCCATGCTGGCAATCTTATGGGAGGGTGAAAAAATGTTTGTACGCCATGTAATACGAGTGGGCGATAAGGGTCATCACGCAATGCGATAATTGCTTTAATACGTAATAATTTTGTACCATAACGCTCTTGTAGGAGATCTAAAAAGGCTTCAATTGTGGCGTAATCAACAGGACCCTCACAGTTTAGTGAAAAGGTACGAATGGTTTTATGGGGGGTATGATCATGCGGGGTAGTCGTAAGATTTTGTTTAAGTTTTGTATTTTCTACTTTTTCATCCCATAATGTGTTATTTATTAATAGATTTGAACAGAAATCTTCAGAATGGGCGTCAATGATTTGTGCTGTAGGATTCATTGTTTTAAGTGTGCTAAGGAGTGTATCTGAAAGCGTTTGTGGGTCTCTAAGATCTGTTTTGGTGAGAATGATTTTATCAGCAAATATTAATTGTTTATATATTTCAGGATAGCGCTCACATATGGAAAGCGGGCTTAATGTATCAAATGTTGCAAGAACAGCATTTATGGACAATGTTTGAATAAACAACGGGTGGCTTAAAAGTATTTGTAAAATAGGGGCGGGATCAGCCATCCCTGTGGTTTCAATGATAATATGATGGAGTTGTTTGATCTGTCCTGTCTGAACGCGATTTATTAAATCAATTAATGTGTCGATGAGATCACTGCGTAAATTGCAGCATAAGCAGCCATTGGCAAGCTCAATAATTCCTTCTGTCGTTTTTTCAACCAGAAGGTGGTCAATACTGATTTCGCCGAATTCATTGATGATAACAGCACATTCTGTTAAAAGAGGGTCTTGTAGCATACGGTTGAGCAAAGTTGTTTTGCCAGAGCCTAAAAAACCTGTAATAAGCGTGAGGGGGATGCGCTTTATTTTCATGTTAATCATCAATCATAGTTTTGTTTTTAAAAAATATATCTCAGTATGTCTAACCAATTTATAATGGTGTCCGTGAGGGATATAATGGTTAATCCCCCATGAAATCCATTGTACCACTATCTTTACGCTTATAAAGGTAGGTGCACGTGGGTATATCATACACTTTTTAGCGTCAATGTTACGATAATTCTTAGTTCTTGAAAGGACTTATAGGAAGAATTTTTATTCTTTGTTTTAATTATTTTATCTACATGTTTATCCACCTTGTGGTGGCAAGAAACTGGTTTTTATTGCTTCAACAAATACAGATTTGAAATGAGAGAATCTTACAATACTTGTGGTTCTGACATAAGGTACAAAATAATTAATTATCATTATAAATCAAAGTATTATAATTAATTTTAGATTATGATTTATGACTTTTTATAGAATGGTTTGCGTGCCTTTTATACGGAATATAGGGTTTTCTTAGTGGTTTTACTGTCATTTTAGGTGTTTGTGGCGTACGAATGAGATGTACTGATAAAGGATGAGAAAAAGAAGGTGGAGCAGTGATAAAAGGTGAGGTGAGAATAATATTTCCTTGATCATCATATGAATTTGCATGCATTTTTATGGCTTCAGGTGTGCATGTTTGTTGTCTCATATTGTTGGCTTGTGTTATGTTGCTCCCATAAGGTTTTAATGTTGCTAGTGTTAATTGGGGGTTTCCTTGGTGCAAAAATCCTGTTTCAAGAAGTTGTGCAGCTTTTTCTTCTCTTTCACTTATGTTGTTAGCACCTAGAATGACAGCAATAATTGTACGTTTATTGCGGGTGGCTGAGGCAACAAGATTAAAACCAGAGGCACAAATAAAGCCTGTTTTCATACCGTCTATCCCATAAAAACGGCCAATGAGGTTGTTTGAGTTATGTTGGATTTTTCGATTATTACCAAAATCAATGGCTGGAATAGAAAAATAATGAGCATATTGTGGAAATTCTCGACGTATTTGAACGGCTAAAAGAGCAATATCGCGTGCCGTGGAGTAGTTTTGAGGATCTGGTAAACCACTTGCGTTCGCAAAATGGGTGCCAAACATGCCTAAACGTTTAGCTTCGCTATTCATTTTACGTACAAAATCTTTCTGTGAACCCGCAATAGCTTCACTCATGGCAATGGCTAAATCATTGGTAGATTTAACCATGGTAATACTTAAGGCTGTATCAAGTGTGAGTACAGAACCAGCTTTATAGCCTGAACGATATGAGGGAGCTTTTGCGGCGTATTCGCTGATGGTGATATGTTTGTTTGGTGAAACTTCCCCTCGGCTCATGGCACGAAAAATAACATAAGCGGTCATTAATTTTGTCAAGGAAGCAGGATACCAACGCTCAAAAGCTTGATTATGTTTTAAGATACGCCTCGTTGTAACATCAACAGAAATAAAAGGCTGCGCTAGAGCAACAGCGCTGGATAAACTCAAAATCACAGAAAAAAATAAATTATAGAAGAGACGTTGCATTAATTTAAATCTAGTTCCCTCTTATTCGTTATTTAGAATTGTTTTAATGTAGCACACAAAGCTTTTGAGTCTAGGATAGGGAGGAAAGATGGTTAATTGCTGTATCCGTTGTGTATGTGGGATAAAAAACAACACTCATTTTTATTTTCCCCTTGAATTTGGTTTGATGACTTAAGTATCTCAAGAAATACTTTTTAAATAATGAAGATTATACAAGATTTCAGATTCTTGGGGGATTGATGTTTCTCAGGAAGGAACGAATCTGCATAATCATGCATTTTTCTTACTTTCCTATTAAGACAGCCCTTGGTATTTGAGACGGTTCGTAAAAAGTATTTTAATCTTTTCTTGTATCGTTTTATTCACACGAGGTATCCCCGCTTGTAATGTGCAAGAAAATAATTCTAATTGATTCAACCTAGAGTAGATTTGAAATGAGAAAATCTTACGGTATTCAGGGTTCTCATTCAAGTTGAATAACGCTAAAATATCCTTATAAATCAATGAGATGTAAGTTATTTAAATGATTTTAAAGAGAGGAAGAATTCTTTTTCAAAAAAATTTACACATTGATTATTTCTTATCATGTACATGTGTTTTATAATTTTGAATTAGAAAGTTTGAAGTATCTTTCTTATATTTTTGTTTCCTATACTCCGCTCAATATACAAAGTGATGCATTATTCTTATCAATCAGTGCATTGTTTCATGATGATTTAGTTTTTGAAGTTTCTGAACAGCGTATGGTGGCATAGGAGGAGGGGTAGGATCTTGAGCTGCTAAGAGAAGCAGTTCATCACACGCTTTTTCAGTTTTTTGGACAAGTTGATCTAGAAAATCACGTTTGCTTAAACCAGCCTCTATCGGGGGAAGAATACGGACACGAATTGTTCCAGGATAGCGGCGAAAATTATTGCGTGGCCAATATAAACCCGCATTATGTGCAATAGGAACAACTTGAAGTCCTAATTCATTATAGAGCGCGACAATTCCTGACTTATAATCTGGTTCTTGACCGGGTTGTCGGCGTGTTCCTTCGGGAAAAATCAAGATTTGGCGCCCTTGTTTTACTTTCTCTTTTGCTTTTTGTATAATCATTTTTAAGGCTTTGATGGGTGTTGTGCGGTTAATGGGGATAATTTGCGTTTTTGCCATATACCAGCCAAACAATGGAATCCACATCAATTCACGTTTTAAAATGAGAGTGGGATCATCAAAATAGGGAACAAGACTGAAAGTTTCCCAAGCCGATTGATGCTTTGGAGCAATGATGTAGGGTCCTTTGGGAAGATTTTCTAAACCTTCAATCTCATAACTTGTGCCTGCGATGTATTTTTGCAAAAAGAGAGTAACGCGCGCCCATGTTTTAGGGACAATCCATGCCTTTTTGCGGGGCATTAAAAAATAAACGGGAGCGTAAAGAATCATTTGTATGAAAGTTGTTGTATAAAAAGCGAACGTAAAAAGAATAGAACGAAGGATAAGCACTACATTTTCCATTTTATATCTATAAGAAGACTTCGTATATAATATAATTCACATGAGAAAACATCTTCTTTATATTTTTTCAAGCATCTATTTTTCGGTAACTCATTTTCCGATATTTAAAAACAGAAGGAAAGAGGTTGATGGAATTACAAAAAGATAAACTTTTTATTCCACGGATTTTATCTATTGCGGGAACAGATCCTTCTGGTGGCGCTGGAATGCAGGCGGATTTGAAGGTTTTTTCAGCTATGAAAACTTATGGTATGAGTGTGGTTACAGCTGTTGTTGCACAAAATACTCAGGGTGTGCGTTCTTTTCAGGCATTAGATGCTTCTTTTGTTGCAGATCAAATTGATTCTGTTTTTGAGGATATCCATGTTGATGCTGTTAAAATTGGTATGGTTGCAAATGCTCAGATTGCACAGGTTATTGCAGAACGTCTTGCTTATCATAAAGCGCGTTTCATTGTTTTTGATCCGGTTATGGTTGCAAAAAGTGGTGATGTTCTTTTAAAGTCTGATGCAATTGAAATTATGCGTGATGTTCTTGTGCCGATGTCAACTTTGATCACGCCAAATTTGCCTGAAGCTGCATTGTTATTGGGATGTGAAGTGCAATGGTCTTTAGAGACTATGTATCAATATGCTCCACGACTCTTGGCGCTAGGGTGTCGTGCAGTTTTGTTAAAAGGGGGACATTTGAATACGCTTACCAGAAATAGTACAGAAAATTACGATTGTTCTAGTCCAGATCTTTATTGTGATTGTGAAAACCTTGTTATACTTGAAGCCTCTCGTCTTTCAACCACTCATGATCATGGGACAGGGTGTACCATTTCTGCTGCCATTGCAGCTCTGTTACCTACCCAACCTTTGGATTGCGCTGTTAAACAAGCAAAAGATTATTTGCATGGCGCTTTAACTGCCTCAGATGCTTTAAAAGTAGGGAAAGGGCGAGGGCCGCTTCATCATTTTTATGCATTATGGAAAGATTAATACAACGATTGATAGTGAAAAATCTTCACTTTATGAATTTGTTTCGTCATTATATGCTGTTTTGGACTTATGACTGATAAGTGTTAGCGCATTGTAGCTTAACAGTTATTTTGTATTAAGAAGGATGAGAAAAAAATGTTATAATTTGTTTCTTTTATATATTTTTTACGATTAATCTATCCTGTTTCAGAGGCAATTTTGAGTATAAAAAAAGAGAGAGAAAGGAATTGTAAAATCAGGATTTGATAGAAAAAAGGATAGAGGGAAAGACCAATATTAAAGCTGGCTGATCCCACTATATTTGCTGTTTCTTATATTGGTGGCAAAACAGGATGAGCCAAAATCGTTATCAAAATTATTGAAGATATCTAACATTTACAGAGTTTTTTGTCGGCATGGATAGGGTTTTCTAAATAGAAATTGATACTTTCTGATGGAATTATCAATGATCTTTCAGGTGATGTGGTAAATTTTTTTCGGATATTACAACGTCATTATCCTTTTTATGGAACTGCTTTATGGAATTATTGGCGTTTCAGATGAGTAGCCATGAGGAGTTTCAATATTTAATACAGCAAGATCTAGAAACTTTCACGCATTTAGAGCGGGTTTTAAGGTTTTTATATTCATAGTAATTAAATTTTAGCGAGAAGATAGTCGATCGTACAATCGGAGTTTCAATAGACCTGTAGCGTATGGTTTAATCTTTTCAAAATTGAATTTTTATTCTGTTGTTTAGCAGATGTTACCATTAAACATTTAAAATGGTCTGATTTTATTGTGCGCTATGACGGTTTCAACACCTTATGTTACCTTATCTTGATTAAAGTTATGTTCCTCATGTAAAATAGAATGCACTTATATTGTTAATTCACATGTTTATTTTAAAGAGATTTCTCTCAAGGTGTGTCACATCCATTTTATAATAATGTTCGTGAATGGTCTAAAGCCTCTATGAAGTGTATAAAACTATTATGCTTCCCATTTTTACGTTTTCAAGGTGAAAGGGGTCCCCCCCTATACTATTTTAGCTCCCAATGTTGCGATAATCTTTGGTATTTCAGAGCGTTCAGAAGAAGAGTTTTTATTCCTTTCTTCAAGTGAATTTTATCGATACGTCAATTTTGCCTGTTATGCGTGAGAAGATGATTGTGAGTGATTTTAATGTATAGAGATTTGAAATGAGATAGTCCTATGATATTTGAGACGCTTGCTCAATATGAATAATGATAAATTATCTTTATAAATCAAGTTATTAATTTATTTTTGTGTTGAAGATTATTCTGGATAAGAATTTGTTCAAGCAAGAGGATTACCAAATGATGTCCACGCTGTTTGCACAAGTACAAGGGAAAATTTCTTTTGTCTTTCAAATGATGTGCCAGAAATCCCAAAAACTTAATTCACTCTACATAATAGGTGAAAATAGTTTATTTCGTGTAAAAATAATACAATTAGCGTGAGAGATTTCTCATCATCAACTGTGATATAAAAAAGAAACAATACACATAAAGGACCTTTAAATGATCTTTGAAAGTTTTTTTAAGCTCCTTTGGTTATTTTATAAAGCGAAAATTTTTTCTATTAATTAACTAACAGACTAACCATCTAACAAACTATGATGCAACTGTCGTTCTAAATATTTGCTTTCGAGTTCTTCATAATTATCAGTAACAAACAGTAGATTATTGATCATATAAAAAATTTACACTTATTCAACTTAGATTTGTGATAGATATCTTTATTTAAGACAAAGTAAGAAAATTTGAGTGAGTCATTTAAAACAATTATATTTGTAATGATTTTAGCTTTTCACTATCAGTAGTAAAGGGGATTGGCCAAGCTTCCTTGGTTGTATCGATTGCTTGATCATATTTGAGCTCTGCTGAAAATAATAAATTCTTTTAGTTGATGAGCAAAAAAGAATTCATCACTCAATGATCATGTGTTTATTGGAATAAATTTTAAATTCACCAAAGTTTGTAAAGCCCAATTTTTTATAAATGCCAATTCCCTCGTGAGAGGCTTGCATATCAATAACATGACATTTCTTTCTTTTTAAATGCTCAATAGCAATTTTTGTCATGAATGACCCAACACCTCTTTTCTGAAAATCTGGATTGGTGACAATATCATACACTCCACCAACTCCATCTGCTTTAATACAAAAACATATTGCTATAGGATTGTTATTTATATAACCAACGAACATCTCTACATCAGAGTCTTTATTTATAACAACGGCCTATTGTTTCATAAAATATAACTGCTTCTTCATCAAAAGGCTCGAAGACTGATGCCATAACATTTCCATAATCTCTAAAATCTTGAAGTGATTCAACTTCCTTGATTTTGAAGTTATCCGGCATAGAAGTAACATGTGAGTCTATATTTTGCGCTAAAGCTGCCATGCCTACCTCTGTTTCAACATGCTCTAAGCTAATAGATAAGAGAACTTCATCAATTTTATAATGAGACGAATGAGGTCCAACCCACCAAGCTAAAGGTAGTTTCTGCGCATTACAAGAAAGCGATTATAGATTTTGCCTGCTCTACAGGTATAGTTTCTTGTAAATTTTTAGCAGAGATAATATTGAATGTATCTGAAGCAAATGTTGAATTAATAGAAGACACGCCATTTGAAAAATCAACAACCTTCATTTTAGGGCACAATTTTGGTAAAAAATGTACTTTTGAACAAAAATTATTCTCTAATGATAAGTCAATTTTTGATTTGTTTAACATTTGTTTTTCTTGTTATTGTTCATCATTTCTAATTAATCTTTTATACGGGGGCTGTAAAAAAATCCGTCTAAGTTAAAAATTATTATCTTAGATCTAAGCCCCAATCCAATAGATGCTTCACAAGAAATTACGAATCTTAGAAAAACTTTGAAAAAAGTAAATTGATACAAAACCGAGTGGAAAAATATACAAAACCTGCTGGCAAGATACATACAGCTACAACAACCGATGACAAGCTATAACTCCACACAAGAACGAATAAATACAAAATTCAATGGAGCGGGCGATGGGATTCGAACCCACGACCCCAACCTTGGCAAGGTTGTGCTCTACCCCTGAGCTACACCCGCTTACCGATTCGATATATGTCTTGTCTGTATGGCGTAGGCTTCTACGAATTGCAACAAAAAAATATCATTTTAGTTTGATTTATTTTGTCCATGTTTAAATAAAATGAAATAAAGATTGATTTTAGAAAATTCTTCAGTAATAAATTATTCCTTTTTTAATTTTTGCATGGAGAGGGGTGGAATATAATGTTGAAGAGAATAAATATATTAGGGATTATCATTGCAACTGTTTTTATGATGAACAGTGTTGCAAAGGCCGATGACCAAGTTAAACACGTTAAAGTTGCAATAACGCAAATTATGGTTCATCCTGCTGCGGATGCTGTTCGTAAAGGTGTAGAAGATGTGCTTGCAGCAAATGGTTATAAGCAAGGTGAAAATTTTCAACTTACCTTTTTATCAGCGCAGGGTAATATTTCAACAGCAACGCAAATTGCACGTAAATTTGTTGGTGATAAACCAGATGTTATTGTAGCAATTACCACGCCTTCAGCACAAACGATGCTTGCGGCAACAAAAACAATTCCTATCGTCTTTGCAGCGATTTCTGATCCTATCGGAGCTAAAATCGTTTCTTCACTTACCAAACCTGGCGGTAATATGACGGGGAGTTCTGATCGTATAGATGTTGCAGAAAGTGTTAGACTTTTACAAGAAGTAAAACCAGATTTGAAAAAAATTGGTTATCTTTATAATGCTTCTGAGGCAAATTCTGTTTCGACACTTAAAACGTTAAAGGATGTAGCAAAAAAAGCTGGAATTGAAATTATTCCCTCATCGGCACCAAAGCCTTCAGATGTGCAGGCAGCAACACGCGCTTTAATCGGTAAGGTCGATATTATTTTTGTTCCTGCTGATAATACGATTTTATCTGTTTTAGAAGGTGCAATAAAGGTCTCAGAGGAAGCCAATATGCCTGTATTTACTGTTGATTCTAATACTATCGGGCGCGGGCCTTTTATGACGCAAGGTGTGAATTTCTATGATGTAGGGGTTGATGCTGGAAAATTGGTCGTGCGTATTCTAAAGGGTGAAAAACCTGGTGATATTGATGTTGTACAGGCAGCTAATAATGACATTCGAATTGATTTGAAAGCAGCCCAAAAAGCAGGGATTGTTATTCCGCAGGCAGTTATTGACCGTGCAACAAAAGTGATTCAATAACTTTTATTGATCAAAGTGTTGATCCTATAAAAATACGTTAAGTTTTCATGGAGATTGTTTTTACATGAATATATTTGCGTTTTCTGGTGCTGTGGAATTAGGCCTTATTTATGCGTTTGTTGCTATAGGGGTTTATCTTTCATTTCGGGTTTTAGATTTTCCTGATTTAACAGTTGATGGATCGTTTCTTCTTGGTTCCTGTGTCTGTGGTGTTTTGATTCTCTTGGGTTTCAATGCATGGACAGCTATGGCATGTGCTTTTTGTGCAGGTATGGTGGCTGGTTTATTAACGGCTATGTTGAATTTGCGTTTTGGCATTTTGAATCTTTTAGCTTCTATTTTAACAATGTCGGCACTTTATACGGTTAATCTTCGTATTATGGGAATTATGGGAGGGTCTAATGTTAATTTAGCTCTTGCTGATACTGCGTTAACGCCCTTTTATAATCTGTTTGGTTTGTCTGATATTTTTGTGCGTCCTCTTTTCGTTGGTATTGTGTTGCTCGTTATGGCGTTTTTGATTTGGCGCTTTTTGGAAAGTGAAATTGGTCTTGCTATGCGTGCAATGGGAGCTAATCCACGCATGGCGACGGCGCAAGGTGTTCATACATCAGCATTGATATATTTTGGAATGGGGCTTTCCAATGCGTGTGTGGCACTTGGTGGTTCTCTTTATATTCAAACTGCGATTGCAACAGATATTACCGGTGGAATTGGAACAATTGTTTTTGGATTGGCAGCCGTGATTATCGGTGAAACTCTCTTTCGTACGCGCAATATTTTTTGGATTATAATCAGCTGTATTGTAGGGTCTGTGCTTTATCGTGTGGCGGTGCAATTTGCATTTGAAGCAAATGGAATTGGTATTGATACGTCGACAGATCTTCAGTTGATTACTTCACTGTTGGTTATTTTAACCCTTATTGTGCCACACTATTGGAGGAGGCGTAAACGTGATTGAATTTTTTCATGTTGGGGTCACATTTAAACCGCAAACACCTTTGGAAAAACAGGCTTTAATTGATATTAACCTGAAAATTGATCAGGGTAGTTTTGTTACGGTTATTGGTTCAAATGGTGCTGGTAAATCAACTTTGCTCAGTGTTTTAGCGGGTGCAACGCTTCCTTCAACAGGGAAAGTGGTTATCAATGGACAAAATGTTTCTAGGCAATCAGTCAGTGAACGCGCTGGAAAAATTGCTTGTGTTTTTCAAGATTCGTTAGAGGGAAGTTGTGGTTCTTTAACAATTGAAGAAAATTTGGCTCTTGCTGCTCTTCGAGGAAGTCGTCGTGGTTTGCGTGCGGCTTTAAATTATGAGAAACGGCAATTTTTTCGAGAGAAAATTGCTCAATTAGGCATTGGTCTTGAAGCATATATTCATAATCCTATGGATAGTTTATCAGGTGGGCAACGCCAAGCAGTTTGTCTTGTGATGGCAACGTTAGCACATGCGGATGTTTTATTGCTTGATGAACATACCTCAGCACTTGATCCTGGAATGGCTGATTTTGTGATGCGGTTGACTGAAAAAATCGTTGAAGAGAAAAAATTAACGACTATCATGGTGACTCATTCTATGCGTCAGGCTCTTGATTATGGCGATCGCACCTTGATGTTGCATAGTGGAAAAGTGATTTTGGATGTCTGTCATGAAGAGCGTAAGGGCTTGAATGTCAATGATTTAATTGGCATGTTTCAGAAAGTTCGCGGGGAAGTTCTTGATGATGATGAACTGTTAATGGATTAATAATGTGGCTCAGAAAAAAGCACATGAAGTTGATCAGTTTTTAACGCGTTTTTCACGTGCTTTTCCTATTGTTCTCATTTATGGGCCAGATCGTGGTCTTGTTTGTGAGCGTGCACAATGTTTTGCAAAACTTACACGGGTAGCAATAGAAGATCCATTTTCGACAATTCGTTTGGATGCTGCTGAAATTGATAAAGATCCTGCACGTTTGGAAAATGAAGCGCGTACGTTATCGCTTTTTGGGGGAGATCGTTTGATATGGATCTCTAATGCTGCTAACCAAAAAGGTTTTCTTGCTGCCTTAAAACTTTTAATTGAGAAGCCACCAGAAGCTTGTTTTATACTCATTGAATCAGGGGATTTAAAAAAAGGAACAGGGTTGCGCAATGCTGTTGAAACGGCATCAAAAGCGATGGCTTTGCCCTGTTTTGCCGATGATATGCGTTCTCTTGACGGGTTGATTGATGAGGTTTTAGGACAGTTTAAGAAGACTCTTTCTTTAGATGCACGTAGATGGTTGCATGAATGTTTAGGGGCGGATCGCCTTGTATCACGAGGTGAATTAGAAAAGCTTTGTCTTTACGCTGCAAATGTTCATATTACTCTTGAAGATGTGAAAGCTGTTGTAAGCGATGTCAGTGCTCTTTCTCAAGATGAAGTCATTGATGCTCTTTTATTGGGCGATATATCAGGCTTTGAAGCGCATTTTAACCGACATGCAGCAGTGCATGGGGCACTTTTTTTAATTTTGAGTACAGCTCAAAGGCATTTTCAGCAATTACAGCTATTGCGTTATCAGGTAGAGGTTGAAGGAAAATCGCCTTTTACGGTGGTTTCTGAAGCTCGTCCTCCCATTTTTTTTCAACGGAAAAAGATCGTTGAACAAGCTTTAAAATATTGGAAATTAGAACAAATTTCTTATGCAATGGAAAGAATTCAGAGTGCTGTTTTAGACAGTCGTAAAAATCCACTTTTGGGCGAAGCTATCATTCGTCAAGTTTTGTTAGGGCTTACAATTATTGCACGACGCCAGATGGCAGCTTAACAGCCTAGAAATATAATGATTTTTTATTTTTGGTATACCACAGAGGCATTTTCAGCAATTAAAACTGTTATGCTATCAAGTAGAGGTTGGTGGAACTTGTATTTTTGAGGATGCATTTTAGGAGCTTGAAAGCTTGATAGAAATTTTTCTTCAAAAGAAATAGTTTATTTTCAAAAGGCCATTTTGAAACAGTTTTATTATTTTGTTGTATCGTAAAGTACTGTTTTTTAGAGTAGTGATACGAGGCTCATATCAAATTTTATGTATTCGATGTTTTTTTGTGTGGGTATTTGGTGAATATTAGGTTGGTTCATAGAGTCTTAATGGAGTAACACCCCCATGTAAAACAGAGTATCTCAAACAACAGAAGACACTTGTATGGTAGATTCATACGCTTTCTTAGAAATATTTTTTAATGCGCGTCATATCTATTTCGAGGCGGTGTTTATGAATGGTGTAGAAGTAAAGTTCCTTGTGAAGAATATAAAACCCATAGAGCAACTCTATCTTTACGCTTAATAAAAGTGCAAGTCGACACTCATTATATACTTTGCTAGCCTCTAATGTTGCTACAGTTTTTAGCATTAGAAAGCGTTTTTCATCATTTTTTCTCACATGTCTTCTTGTGACGTGTAGAAAAGAGATTTTAATTGATAAGAGGGTTTGTGATGGAAGAATTTTACAGTATTCGAAGTTATGATTCAAATTGAAAAAAATTATTATTTTTATAAATCAATATACTATAGATTAATTGAATCACATAAAATAGTGAGCCAGAGGAATCTTTTAGACAAGAAAATGAACGGTGTGCAGATCTGTATGAATTAAGAATCTTCGTGGGATGAGGAGAAGGTCAAAATAGATTATGATGAAAACGACAGCACCTATGGGGAAACTTTTATGTTTGATACAGAGATGATTATCTTAGCAATGAATGTGTCTCATAAACAAAGCTAGCCATTGTTTATTATTAATAATTTATTATTTTTTATATTGAATCAATCAGAACAATGTCTTTTGCACGTTATAAGTGGGGGCGTGTGGATAAAAACTGTGCAAGAAAGCACTAAAAATGCCTCTTATGAATGCTCTCAAATTCCAAGGTTTTTTGCAACATTGGGGGTAGGAAAATATAATAATAGTGTTTTATTAAGTGTAAAGAGGGTCGTGCTTAATGGATTTATAGTTATAATATTTACGAACATTGTCGTGAGATAGGCTGAGGAGCGAGATGCCTTTTTAAAACAAACGCATGAATTTGTAATCCAAATCTATTCTATTTAGGGCGTTCTATTTTACGCGAGGGTTGTGATTCCATTAAAGGGATGTTCAGTGTTTTTGTTATCCAAACTTTTTCTTTATTGAGAGGGCGTGTTTTTCTCATATTTATTTGATTTATGGTATCCGGAATCGGGAGAGGAAAATGTTTTAAATGGTATCTTTTGGTATGCGTTGTTTTACGGTGTTTTCAATATTCGCGAAACTTATGTTGATGTTGTAGGTGGAGTCGTAATACGTTTTTATATAGGTCTAATGTACAAATTAATGAACGTATCGGGATAATTGGAGAAGAGTTAGTGTCTGCTTACGCTTTTGATGTGTTTTTTTGTGAGTAAATTAGTAAGATAAAGTAAACTGATGGGATTTTATGTAGAGTCGTTGTTATCCTAATTGAGAGTGCATTTTATTTTGTTTCGGTGATGCGCTTTGATCAGTAATTAAGAGGGAGTTTTAGAGCGTGATGTTAGATTTCTCGTCATTTATTTTTTATGTGTTTTCTAGGTAAAGTGATCTGTTGTCAGCTTGCGCAGGTGTAATTGGTAAACTGCCTTATTCTTTATTCCCTAGTTGTCATTTTTTAATGTTTTACGCATAACTCTTGAACAAACAAACAAGAAAATTGTGATTTTACAATTGTCTTTATTGCCATTTGCAAAGAATCTTTGAAGGTGAAAGATGCTCCATATTCAGTTTGAAAAAATAGCACTCATTGGGATCGGTCTGATTGGGTCTTCTTTAGCAAGAGTGATTAAAAAGAAAAATCTTGCGGCTCAGATTTCTATTGCAACACGTCGTCCAGAAACCCTGAAAAGAGCGCGTGAATTGGAGCTTGGGGATTTTTATACGACAGATAATGCAAAAGCTGTTGAAGGAGCAGATTTGGTTATTCTTTCTGTTCCTGTTGGAGCTAGTGCAGAAGTGGCAAAAACTATTCGTGATCATTTAAAACTTGGAGCGATTGTGAGTGATGTTGGTTCTACGAAAGCGTTGGTTATTGCGGAAATGGCACCTTTATTGCCAAAAACGGTTCATTTTATTCCAGGGCATCCAATTGCTGGAACGGAATATTCAGGACCGGATGCTGGTTTTGCTGATTTATTTATGAATCGTTGGTGTATTTTAACGCCTTTTGCGGATAGCGATGCTACTGCTGTCGCACAATTAACAGCGTTTTGGGAAGCTTGTGGTGCGCGTGTCGAAAAGATGGAACCTAAGCATCATGATCTTGTTTTGGCTATTGTTTCACATTTACCCCATTTGATTGCGTATAATACTGTTGGGACAGCGAGTGATTTAGAAAAAGTAACAAATTCGGAAGTGATTGCTTATTCCGCTTCCGGTTTTCGTGATTTTACGCGTTTAGCATCTTCTGATCCCGTTATGTGGCGAGATATTTGTTTGCATAATAAGGATGCTATTTTAGAAATGTTGAGCCGTTTTAGTGAGGGGCTTGCTTTTTTAGAACGGGCAATTCATTTAGGAGATGGTGAGACACTGTTTAACTTTTTTACACGTACGCGTGCTGTACGTCGCAATATTATTGATGCTGGACAGGAAATTGATGCTCCTGATTTTGGACGTCAGAGTGTTTCTAAAAAAGGGTGAATAAAAGCAAGGGGGTTTTGTTGAATTTCGTTGGTTTTTTCTAGAAATCGATAAGAAGTTTTTTCTTTATTCAGTCATAGATTGCAATAAAAAGGAGGGGCGATTGCTCCGATACAGATAATCATGACTTCAAAAGGTTTTATGTGTGCACGATCATCTTGCTTAGCTCTCTATAGGGCATATGATGTACAGAAGAGGTTACTGATCTGTAGAAGTAACAAAAAAATGAGGTCGTTGTAGAACTTCATAGAGTGGGTTATTGTTTTTGTTTTGGTATAAAGTCGGGCTTGACCGTATTGATTATTGACCTTTATATTGCAGCATTGCAAAATGTTTATTTGCAGAGTTTTGATGATTTTTATAAAACTTGAAATAGACTGAGGAAGAGTTTTACCAGAAAGTATTGAGTTTTGTTAAAAAATATCTTTTGGTATAGCTATCGTATTTTGGGTGACGCAGTAAGTCATTATTGGCGTGATAATGGGAGTGCTTTTGCAAGCCATGTTGCGCTATCGGGGCTTTTAGCATTTTTCCCTTTTTTTATTTTTGGAACATCGTTTGCTCGTTTTCTAGGGGCTTTTACCTATACACCGCAAAAAATTAAAGCACTGGTGCAGTTATTGCCTGATGTTATTGCAGAGCCTTTATCTCAGGAAATTGTCAATGTTTTAACCATTCATCGAGGAGGTGTGTTGACGCTTTCTGTCATTGGAGCGGCTTATTTTGCTTCTAATGGGATAGAGGCTTTGCGTACGGCTTTAAATAAAGCTTACCGTGTTACTGATCGACGGAGTTTGTTATTTTGTCGTTTTCAAAGTCTGTTTTTTGTAATCCTTGGAGCTGTTGGTCTTGTTGTGATTAGCTTTTTATTGATTCTGGCGCCTTTGTTGATCAAAATTATGCAAAATCATTCTTTTTTTATGACTGAATATATTGCTGTTATTCGTGTATGGCGTTATACAGTTGCAATCGTTATTTTGTTTATCAGTCTTTTGATTGTTCATAAATGGCTTCCAGCAGGGCGGCGGAAAATTATAGATATTTTACCAGGAATAGTGGTGACAATGTTTATATGGTTTATGGCTTCTATCGCTTTTGCGCAATATTTAACGATGTTTGATTATATTTCTACCTATGCAGGGTTGGCATCTATTATGGTTGCTATTATTTTTCTCTACATATTGAGTGCAATTTTTATTTTGGGAGGAGAAATAAACGCGGCGATAATGTTTTATCGCAAGGATTTGCAACATTCAGATGAATGAAAGAGCTTATTATTGCTTGAAAGCCAAGGTATGAATATCCCAATAAAGCCTGCTATCACTTTGTTGATTGATGCGGATGCTTGTCCTGTAAAAGATGAAGTTTATCGTGTGATGAATCGTTATCAGCTTAAGACATTTGTTGTGGCAAATCGTTCTTTGTCCCTTCCAGATGAAGCACTCATTGAAAGAGTGGTCGTTGCTGGTGAATTCAATGGTGCTGATGATTGGATTGTAGAACATGTGCATGAGGCAAGTATCGTTATTACCAGTGATATTCCTTTAGCAGCACGGGTTGTGCAAGCTGGGGGTTTTTGTCTTTCGCCAACGGGGCGTATTTTTGATGTAAATTCAATTGGTCAGGCTTTGGCGATGCGCAATTTGATGGAAGATTTGCGTGGACAGGGCAGTATAATAGGTGGTCCCCGTCCTTTTTCTCGTAAAGACCGTTCTGCTTTTTTGTCAGCACTGGATCTTGTTATACAACGTTTAAAAAGACGCGGTTATTAAAGTTATAGGGCTTCTTTAATGACTGCTTTTATAAGTGCTTTGGCATCGTCATTGGCCCATGGAGCTGCACCATTGAAAGAAGCAATGAGATATCCCTCTTTATCAATGAGCAATGTAATGGGGAGTCCTAAAGCGAGCCCCTGTTTTCTAACATTGTTGAAAATATCCATTGTTTCATCGCGATAGTAAAGCAAATTATCTGAATGAATATTCTGTAAAAATTGCTGAATTTTTTCAGGAGAAGCAGTTTTATCGATATTAATAGCTATGACATCAAAGTTTTCTCCACCTAATTCACGTTTTAATTGCGCAAGTTCAGGCATTTCTGTGCGGCAAGGTGCACACCAAATAGCCCATAGATTGACCAGCATTGGTTTTCCAGTAAATTCGCTGAGTGTGTGCTCTTTTCCTAGAATATCCTTGAAAGAGAGTTTATTCATATCTGAGGGCGTATCAGCAAATCGTATGTGGCTAAAAAAGCCTTTTGCTGCTTTTCGTATCGCCATCATTTTTTCTGCTCGTGCTTTATTAATGTTTATTTCTTGTGCTTGTGCTGCTGAAATGAAATTGAAAAGAAAAAACTCTCTTTTGGTATCGTAGTTTATGGTTGCGTATAAACTCAATGCAATGATAAAGAATGCAAGGGAAAGTTGCCTTTTTTTATTGTTTTTTTTGCTGATGAAAATTTGAAAAATCATAATTTTGTCCTTTGGATGGGTGTTTTCAGAATATGACAGATGAGAAGTTAAAGAACCAAATGTGGGGTGGTCGGTTTGCGGCAGGCCCTGCTGCAATTATGGAAGAAATTAATGCTTCTATTGATTTTGATCAAAAACTTTATCGACAAGATATTGAAGGTTCTCTTTCTCATGCAGCTATGTTAGCGCAAACGAAAATCATTTCACAATCAGATTATGAAAAAATTGTTCATGGTTTGAAACTTATTCGCCAAGAAATTGAAGACGGTAAATTTGTTTTTTCACGAAAGCTTGAAGATATTCATATGAATATTGAAGCGCGGCTGAGCGAATTGATAGGTCCTGTAGCTGGGCGTTTGCATACGGCGCGTTCACGCAATGATCAAGTTGCTGTTGATTTTCGCTTGTGGGTACGTGAAGCAACGCAAAAGATAGCACAAGCTTTAAAAGGATTGATAGAGCAATTACTTATTCGCGCAGAACAACATGTTGATACCTTTATGCCAGGCTTTACGCATTTACAATTGGCTCAACCCGTAACATTGGGTCATTATATGATGGCTTATGTTGAAATGTTTGGTCGAGATTTATCGCGGATGCGTGATGCTCTTGAGCGAATGAATGAATCGCCTTTAGGAGCGGCTGCTTTAGCGGGGACAGGCTTTCCAATTGACCGTTTTATGACAGCAAAAGCGCTAGGCTTTCGCGAACCTACACGCAATTCAATTGATAGTGTTTCAGATCGTGACTTTGCATTGGAATTTTTAAGCGCTGGCGCTCTTTGTGCAACACATCTTTCACGTTTAGCAGAAGAAATAATTCTTTGGTCAAGTGAACAGTTTTGTTTTATTCATTTATCAGATGCTTTTTCAACGGGTTCGTCTATTATGCCACAAAAGAGAAATCCTGATGCGGCAGAGTTAGTACGAGCGAAAGCAGGTCGATTGAATGGTGCGCTTATGGGATTGTTAACGGTGATGAAAGGATTACCGCTTGCTTATTCAAAGGATATGCAAGAAGATAAAGAATATGTGTTTGATGGGGCTTTGAGTTTGGAATTATCACTAGCAGCAATGACAGGGATGATTGCTGATTTGAAAGTGAATAAAAAAGCCATGAAACAAGCAGCGGATTTAGGGTATGCAACAGCTACAGATTTTGCTGATTGGCTTGTACGCGAATCAGAGATTCCTTTTCGCGAAGCACATCACATCACAGGGTGTGCTGTGGCATTGGCAGAAAAAAAACAGTGTCGCCTCCATGATTTATCATTAGATGAACTTCAAGCAATTTGTCCTGATATCAATGCGACACTTTTTGATGTTTTGACCGTTGAAAAATCTGTTGAAAGTCGCAAAAGCTTTGGGGGAACAGCGCCTTCAGAGGTTTTTCGGCAAATTGCGTATTGGAAAAAGCGTCTCGTGAGCGCTTGAGTGATTGTATTTTAAAGGTAAAAAAGAGATCGAGATGAGGAAAGAGGACAGATGAAAATTATATTAAAGGGGGTGATGATTGTCCTTTTTGGGGGCTTGGGTATCGTTGGGTGTGGGCGTAAAGGGTCATTAGAGTTACCTCCTTCAACAGGAGTGAATTCTTCACAAGGAACTTTTGTTCCTCAAGGCAAAACAGATAAACCTTTTATTCTTGATAGGTTGATACAATAGGGATTTTTATGCGTTTTTTTTCTTATCATCAGGGTGTGCTCCACGCTGAAGGTCTTTCGCTTTTGGAACTTGCGCGGAAAGTTGAAACACCTTTTTATTGTTATTCAGCTAGCGCAATCGTTGCACATTTTAAAGATTATCAGAATGCATTTCATGATATGCCGAGTTTAATTGCTTATGCGGTTAAAGCGAATTCCAATCAAGCGGTTTTACAACTTTTAGCTAACAATGGAGCGGGAGCTGATGTGGTCTCAGAAGGGGAATTACGGCGTGCACTTGCTGTTGGTATTCCTGCGCAGAATATTGTTTATTCTGGTGTTGGTAAAACAGTGAAAGAAATAGATTTTGCTCTTGCACAAGATATTTATTGTTTTAACGTTGAATCAGAGCCAGAACTTGAACAATTATCGGCGCGGGCTGCTGCGCTTTCAAAAACGGCTCGTATTTCTTTACGTATTAATCCTGATGTGGATGCTAAGACTCACAAGAAAATTACAACAGGTAAGTCTGAGAATAAATTTGGTATTCCACTGTCTTTGGCGGGTGATGCATATAAAAAAGCAGCCCAATTGCCCGGTCTTCATGTGTGTGGTGTTGATCTCCATATTGGCAGTCAAATTTGTGATTTAAAACCGTTTGAAGATGCATTTGTTATTGTTGCAGATTTTGTGCGTCAATTACGGAATAATGGTTATGCGATAACCCATATCGATATTGGGGGCGGGCTTGGTATTTCTTATGGTTATGAGCAGCATCCAGTACCTTCTCCTTTTGAGTATGCAGCACTGGTAAAGAAACATATTGCGCCTTTAGGGATCAATATTATCTTAGAACCTGGGCGTAGTATTGTTGGTGAGGCTGGTGTGTTGGTGACATCGGTTGTGTATTTAAAAAAGGGGGAAGGACGAAATTTTGTTATTGTTGATGCGGCGATGAATGATTTCATGCGTCCAACGCTTTATGATGCGTGGCAAAATGTAATGCCAGTGAAAAAAACACCAGTAGATGCCCCTCTGATTAATGCTGATATTGTTGGTCCTATTTGTGAAACTGGTGATTATTTAGGCTTGGAACGTTCTTTACCAGTGTTGAAAGCGGGTGATGTTTTGATGTTAACAGGAGCAGGGGCTTATGGCGCAGTGATGGCAAGCACTTATAATAGTCGACTTTTGGTGCCGGAAGTTTTGGTTCAGGATACGCGTTATGCAGTCATTCGTCCACGCCTTGATTATGCACAATTGATAGGCTGTGATCATATTCCAGATTGGATTGAGCCCAAATTAGATTGAGCATTAGTAAATATTTTGGGTCTTATTTTTACTAAACTTTGATGAAACAATTTATTTTCTAGAAATTGTTTTGTATGGGGTTTATGATCTTAATGCACCACGATAAAAGGGGATAAATGCTTGTTTATGAAAAATAAAAACATCAAAGGTTTTGCAATGAAGCTTTTGTGTGTGCGCATTTTGATGTGGGGGATCCTTTCATTTGAACGGATGTGGGTACGGTTGTTGCCATTTTTCCTCGTTCTTAGTCTCTTTTGTTCGTTTAGCTGGTTGGGACTTTTTGGCATTTTGGGCTATTGGTCACATTTGCTCTTACTTGGGGTTATACTTGTTTGTGCTGGGGCGAGTTTGTTTTTTCTTATTCGTTTTCGGTTTCCCACAATGCGGGAAGTAAATTGCCGCCTTGAACGCGTCAATGATCTTAGACACCAGCCTTTGAATATTCAGACAGATCGTTTATGTTCTGAAAATGATGAAGATTTTAGTGCTGTTATTTGGCGTGAACATCAACGCCGAATGGCAAAGCAATTATACCATTTAAAAACTGGATTTATCTCTCTTAATAGTGCGGATTATGATCCTTTGGCTTTGAGGGCTTTGTGTGCTCTTCTTTTTGTGTGCGCTTTTAGTTTTTCTTTTGGTTCACAAGGGGGGCGTTTGGCTGATGCCTTTGATTTTCGTCCTGTCGTTGATGAAAAACTCATGCGGATTGATGCTTGGGTAACACCCCCAGCTTATACCGGTGTGGCACCGATTTATTTGACAAAAGATGAGAAAACACAACTAGAAATCCCTGAAGGGAGTAATGTTGTTGTGCGTATTGTCAATGGAGCTGGTATTACAGTAAAAGCAAAGTCTGTAGAAGATGGGAGGGAAGTTTCGTTTTTAGAGAAAACGGAACAAACAGCTTTGAATGATCCAATCGTTCATTTTGAAACACATTTAAAGCATTCAATAAATTTATTTGTATCATCACGTCGTAAAAAACAGCAGTGGCATTTGCAGATAATTAAGGACAAGCTTCCGACAATTCATTGGCTGGAAAAACCAGGGAGGATTTTAACGGGATCGTTGGAGTTACGATATGTGGTGGATGATGATTATGGTGTGACAAAGGCTTTTGTTGAAATAGAGCCTTTTCTTCCTCAGAATAAAAGTGCTTCTTCTCTTTATAATGCTCCGGAAATAGAGCTTCTTCTTCCGCGTGGTGGAAAGGGGAAAATGCGAATGGTGCAGGATATATCAGCGCATCCATGGGCAGGTTCGCAAGTCAAAATTACTTTGGTGGCAGAAGATGGTGCGGGGCAGAAAGGGCGTAGCAAAACTTTTGTTATGATATTACCACAGCGTGTTTTTTCGAATCCTGTTGCACGCGCAGTGGTTGAATTGCGTCGTCTATTAGCTCTTGATGCTTCTGTGAAAGAGCGTGTATTGGATATGCTTTCTGCTTTGCTTGTGCGTCCAGAAAAGGGGTTGCAAAATGCATCGCATTTTATTGTTCTACAAAGTGCGTGGACAAGACTTTCTTTAGCACAAACAGACGAGGATTTGCGCGATGTGGTGGATTATTTATGGCAAATTGCTTTGGGTATTGAAGATAATCAGCTTGAATCCGTGCAAAAAAAGTTAAAACAAGCACAAGCTGCTTTACGTGATGCACTGCGTTATGGTGCTTCAGCGGCAGAAATTGAACGGCTTATGGCAGATTTACGTCAAGCTATGGATGAGTATATTCGTGCTTTGGCTGAAAAAGCACCGGATAGTCAAGTTTCTAAAAATTCTAAAAGCTCAAAAAGTCCTAATCTTTCTGAATCTACATTACAAGAAAAGCTAAATTTAATTGAGGAAATGGCTAAAACGGGCTCTTCTTTAGCAGCTGAACAACTCTTGGCGGAAGTTGAACAGACGCTTGATCATTTGCATGTGCAAAAAGGCAATCAAAATGAGGGAGAAAAAAGCCAATCTGCACAAATGAAAGAAAAGATGGACCAGCTTGGAGATTTAATGCGTCGTCAGCAAGAAATTCTCAATGAAACACATCAGTTAGAGATGGAACAAAAACGCGGAGAAGATGTGCCAGAAACACAAAAAAAATCTTTAAAAAAACGTCAAGCTGAATTGCAGTCTGAATTATCAACATTAGAAAAAGAATTATCAGAACAAGGATTTGAAACAGGGGGCGCGTTGAAAAGGGCAGAAGAAAAAATGAATTCTGCGGAAAATGCTCTTGATAATGGAAATCATCAGGTATCTATACAAAATCAGTCTGATGCTTTGGAATCTTTGAGGCAAGGTGCACAAAATGTTTTGAAAAAAATGCGCGAAACACTCAAAGAAACGGGAGATGATCAAAATGCTGATTCTGGTCCTAAAGATCCGTTAGGACGTCCACTTTCTTCAAAAACAGATGAAGAACAAGAAGGCGAGGCACTACCACAAGAAAGTGATCAAATGCGTACGCGGCAGATTTTGGATGAAATTCGCAAACGTCTTGGTAAAGAGCATCTTTCAGAAGAAGAAAAAAACTATCTTGAAAGATTGCTTCATTTTAATTAACCAATGTTGGCTTTTTTCTTAATTGATGTCAAAAACAGTGTATGAAGAACCTCTATGGAGTTCATCTCCCAAAAAATGATTAAAGTGCTTGTAAGGCAATAATTATCCTGCTGTACTGATTTTTTGATCATTTAAGTTTAAAATATGAAATATTAAAATGTTCGCTATTGCGGAAAAAGAGCAGAAGTCCATATAAGTTTGGTATATGAAAATCTGTAATGTTTGAAATTTGTTTCTACATGGTATGTTGAGTTGGATATCGTTACGCTGAAAGATTTTTATGCTTCTGCACTTGGGCTGCGTGTGCAAAAGACGCTGTGTGACCAATTGAATTTATGGTGGCCTGATCTTACGGATAAACGGATTATGGGGTTGGGTTATGCGCTTCCTTATCTTTCTACATTGCGTGAACGTGCCCAACAATGTTTTGCTTTTATGCCAGCTTCTCAGGGTGCTTCGCCTTGGCCTTGTGCTGAGCAAGTTGCTACAGCGCTTGTTTTTGAAGAAGATTTGCCACTTCCTGATGCGTCAGTTGACTGTATTTTATTGGTACATGCATTAGAATATACAGAAAATTCGTTTGAAACGTTGAATGAAATATGGCGTGTTTTAGCACCCAATGGCCACTTGATCGTTATTGTACCTAATCGCTCTGGCTTTTGGGCGCGCAATATTACTACGCCCTTTGGTTATGGCGAACCCTATAGTCGGCAACAAATTACTCGTTTGTTTGAAAAAACAAATTTTGTTTCTGGGCCAATACAAGAAATTGTACATTATATGCCCTCTACGGGTTATGTTTCGCGGTTGTTCTCATTTTTTTATGAGCCATTTGCACGCTATCTTTTGCCTTATTTTGGTGGACTCTTAATGTGTCAGGCACAAAAACGTGTTTATCAGGGTTTGCTCGTACAGCGTCGTCAGTCGCGACGTATTTTTATTCCTGCGTTATCACCACAAGTGCGGAATATTTTAATTTATAAAGATAATTAATCATTTTGCCTTTGGCATAAGAACCGCAAATATAGAAGGATTCTCTTATTTCAATTTTTTGCATTTACAATTAAAAAATATTCTTTTGTACATTATATGTGGAATTGGCATGTGAATAAAAAATCTCAAGTATCTATATACTGAACCATATTTCATGAATAGTGGAAACATTTTAAAAGAAAAAATGCTGGTATCTTCGTAAGCATAAAAATAGCAGAGTCCAAGGGATCTTGCATAATATGGTTCATGGTGGTTAAAAACTGTACAAGGAAGGATTAAAATGCTTCTTATGAACCATCTCTCAAGTGTCAAGGGCTCCTCTGCAACATTGAAATCTAACAAAGTGTGTGATGGTGCCGGCTTGTTCTTTTATAAGGGTAAAGATGGTGGTGCTCAGTGGCTTTATCGTTAGGATAAACATTTAGCGTTATATCATTAATTATACAACCTCTTAAGAGGAGATAAAATCATAAAGAATGGAGGAAAACTATAAAGATAAAAAACATCTCTCAATTTAGGCTAGTGAATATGAGATAAAGCATTGCGTGGAGCGGTTTTTCTGAAAAAAATAATCATAAATAGCACTCATCTAAAGATGATAGTTATGATCAAGAATGTTGCTAAAAGATATCACGATTATTTATATGCAGAACATATTAAAAATTTTAGAAAGAACAAAAGCATGTGAAACAGAAGTTACAAAGTATATCGTGAGGTTTGAAAGCATTTTTGTTTCTGGTTCTCATGTTGAATATTTCGTTTTTTATTCATAATGTTATATATTTTGTTATAAGAGTACAGATAAGAGTAAGTTTTATGTAATAGCATTTGAATTATACGCGAAGTTTTTTTCATCTCGTTTCTGTTTTCATTTAGGATATTAAAATTATTTTTGAAACAGTAAATCTCGAATTAAAGATTTAAACGGTAACCATTTTGATCTGTCATGAGAATTTGTGCATTGGAGGGATCGTTTTCGATTTTTTGTCGCAAACGATAGATGTGGGTTTCTAAAGTATGGGTGACAATATTTTCATTATATCCCCAAACTTGTTCTAACAATGTTTCACGGCTGACAATTTTATCATTGGCATAATAGAGACATTTAAGGATCGCTGCTTCTTTTTCTGTGAGACAGATTTTATTGTTGCATTGATCAAGAAGAAGTTTTTGTCTTAGTTTAAAAGTATAGGGACCAATATGAAAGGTTGCGTCTTCATTTTGTTCATATTGGCGCAACTGTGCTCGAATTCTCGCTAATAACACCGCAAAGCGAAAGGGTTTTGTCACATAATCATTGGCGCCTGTTTCAAGATCTAAAATATTATCGCAGTCTGTATCATAATTCGTTATCATGATAATGGGGGCACGAAATCCTTGGGAGCGTAATTGTTTAACTGCTTTGCAACCATCAAGATCAGGAAGTTGAAGTCCCAAAATAGTGAGATCAATATTTTCTTCTTGGATTATTTTCATTCCCGCTTCTGCTGTTTTTGCTTGGAAAATTTTAAACTCTTGATGCATTTGCAATTGTTCTACTAAAATGGGGCGTAGATCATCATCTTCAACGATTAAAAGAGTATAGTGGTTCATGTTGTTCCTTATAGGCATGTTGATGCACTGATTGGTATAGTTTCATGAAAAATGAGATTTCATGCAAGAAAAATTAAAAGAGAAAAATTAAAAAAGAGCGTTTCTAAAAAATAAACTTTTATAATTTCTAATGGTTGCTTGCTGAAAAGAAGGTATTCCGTCTGCAGAGTATTTTACGTATTGGTTGGAAGCGTTTTTTATGTTCTAGAACGTGTTTTAGCTATTGAGTGTCATCATCTTTACGCTTTATGGAGAAACAAGCTAGCACTATCATTCACTTTGCCAGCTCGTGGGTGTTGCGGATAGTCCTTGGCACTTGAGACGATTCATAGGAGGAATTTTTAGTCCTTTCTTTCACGGTTTTTATCCATATGGGACTTTCTCCGCTTGTAATGTGCAAGCAAATAGCTTTTGATTGATTCAATATAAACAGGTTGGGAATGAGAGAATCCTGCGGCATGAGGCGCACTCGTCCAACATGCAAAACAATGAACACGCAATATGATGCGTTTTTTAAGCGTGAAGAGAATTGTGCAACACCTAGCACATATGCACTGTTTAGGAGAACTTCACGATCGTTTTTATTGTTTTTATCCACGTTCAGTTTTGTTTTTTTGTTGCATTTGTGTGTGAAGGGGATTGTGTGTTATGTTCGTGGTGGTGCTTATTATAATCGTTGAGCAAGCTTTGCCTTTAGCAATGCCGAAAAGATGCATCATAAAGAGGTTTTTTGTGTAATTTGGAAGGAGACTGTATTGAGAAAGAGTGCAGGATAAAAAATGACAAAAAAATATCATATTTATGCATTTAGCATAAGAATACCTCAACAGAAGGATGTGTTGAGCTTATTCTTCTGCGCTACGAAGCATCTTTTTATATGAGTTAATGAATAAAAAACTATTGTTTTAAGATAAAAGCATTTCCTCCTTAAGGTTGCCCATCAAACAGACTTCTTTCCATTCATCTTCTGTTACGGGTTGCACTGATAAGCGGCTGGCTTTGACCAGCACCATATTTGCTAGTTTGGGATTGGCTTTAATTTGTTTTAATGAAACAGGTGTTGGCATGTCACAAAGTGCACGGATGTCCACACATTCCCAGCGTGGATCAGAGCTTGTAGAATCAGGGTGCGCTTCAGCACATATTTCTACAATTCCTACAATTTCTAAACCTTTATTTGAATGATAAAAAAAACCTTTATCGCCATATTTCATAGCACGCATATTATTACGGGCTTGATAATTGCGTACACCATCCCATTGTTCGCCATTAACTCCTTTTTTCTTTTGCATCTCCCATGACCATTTATGGGGTTCAGATTTAAAAAGCCAATAAGCCATGAGTTCTCCTTTTTCATAGATTGTTATGCATTTTTATAAGTATCTTTGTAATACCATCAACGATGATTTTTAAAATGGGGTAAAGAACGGCTATTATCTTTTTTTTCTTGTTTCAAAATAGAGAGACGCGCTCCATTGATATTTCATGTTGTATAAAGGTATTTTGCTCTTTTCTTATCTTTTCAGCTATGGTTTGAAATGCGGTCACTATAAGAGTTTTTGGGAAAAAATGAAGAAAATTGGTTCTAAAAAGCTTTAAGATTACAATGATAATGAAACGAATGAATGGTCAAAGATGAAGAGGTCAACGAATGGCATTCATATCTATGCTTCGTGGGAGAGAGTAGATCTTATTATGCTGTAAAATACCGTCATTTGAAATGTAATGATATAAGGCAGTTTTTTGAAACATGAAGGTTTTCAGAATATGTGGTGAATATTTAGGTTTACGTGTCGAGCTTTGGGTTAAGTGAATTGTGTGAATGGGAAGCAGGTTGGAATCTGCTCGATAGAGAATTCGGGCTATCTATAAACCGGATTGAGTAGAAATCTTCGTTCTTTAAGGTGTGTGTGGGACGTCAATTTTATTATGCTTTTGTTCCACGGCGTCCCATCCCGATCAAGGGCGCGGCTTTTTCATCTAATGGCCAGCGTGAGCGGGGTGCAATGTCAAGAGAGCTTGTTTCTCCTCGTGCGAGTTTTTGTGCACCGGCAAAAGCAATCATTGCAGCATTATCGGTACACAAGGAAAGAGGAGGGGCTATAAATTCAAAACCATGTTGATGGGCAAGTTCTTGCAACGTAGAGCGAATGGCTTGGTTTGCGGCAACACCGCCTGCGACAACCAAAGCAGGAGAACGCTTTTCTTGATCATGAGAGAGAGGATATTGGTGGGTAAAGTGTTGTAGGGCTAGGTGAATACGATCATGTACTGTATCGGTCACAGCGGCTTGAAAACTTGCGGCAATGTCAGCAATATCATTTTCTGTAAGGGGAGCTATGGCTGTTGCGGCTTGTCGAACAGCAGTTTTGAGTCCTGAAAAAGAAAAGTCTAACCGTTTTTCACCTTTTAAAGGTCGTGGAAGAGGGATGCGATTTTTATCACCAAATAAAGCTGCTTTTTCAAGTGCTGGTCCACCAGGATAAGGAAGACCTAAAAGTTTTGCTGTTTTATCAAAGGCTTCTCCTAATGCATCATCAATAGTGGTTCCTAAACGTTGGTAGTTACCTACTCCATGAACAATGATTGTTTGTGTATGACCTCCTGAAACTAAAAGTAATAAATAAGGAAAGCTGACGTTGTGCGTTAACACAGCTGTTAAAGCATGTCCCTCTAAGTGATTTACCGCAATAAATGGTTTGCCAGTGGCAAGAGAGAGTGCTTTTGCGCTCATAACGCCTACTAACAATCCTCCTATCAAACCAGGACCACTGGTGGCTGCAATGCCATCAATATCTTTTAATTTTGTGTTTGCTTCTGTTAGTGCTTGCAGAATTAAATGATCAAGAACTTCAACATGGGCACGAGCAGCAATTTCAGGAACAACACCGCCGTAAGGTGCATGGTGATCAATTTGACTCCAAACAACATTGGAAAGAATTCGGCTGTTTGATTCATTGTTATATTCAATGACAGCCGCTGCCGTTTCATCACAACTTGTTTCTATTCCCAGCAGACGCATTTTAAACAAAACCTTATATTGAAGCTTCTTTCTTGCGTGCGTACCATGAACAGAAAAAGATGGAAAGTATTTCTCTTAGAATTGTTTTTTCTATTTCTTTGAATTTTATGATATCGTTGATTAAAAAATAAAGCTGTATTTTCGAGTATAAAATGCAAATGTTTTTTTAAAAACTTGTCTATTAAAGGCGATACTTGTAAATATTATTGAGAAAAGCTGCGTTTTTAAAACTTTTTTCATTTTATTATTTTATCATTAAAAAAAGTGTGCACGAAAAGTGACAGAGATGGTCGATTCTTCAAAACCAAAAGTTAAACCACATTATGCTGGTACGCGCCGTAAGAAACCAGTTATTGAACATGAAGCTGTTCCCCATGATTCAGAGGGAAAAATCCACAATTCTGTAGAAGCTCATGCGCGAGAAAAACAGAATATGCAAGGTCAGGATAAAAGTACCTCTAGTACAACTTGGCTTTTCTTGTCGCTTTCTGGGATTTTGGGAGGATTCATTGCTTTGGGAATTTTTATGGGGCTTCAATGGGTTGGTTTTTTTCCTTCTCCTTTTGTGGAAAATTCTGCTGGAGGAGAAAAAGCTTTGCAGATTGCTGAAGCCGCAAAAAGTCAAGGTGAAGACACAAAGGAACAATTGAGGCGGGTCTTTCAAGAAATCGATGCGTTAAAAACAGAGTTGTCTTCTTTTTCATCACAACAGTTTAAAACAACGAAAAATGATGAACTATCGAAAGAAGAAAGCAAAAAAGCTTTTGCGATTTTAGAGGAAAAAGTAAAAGCTCTTGAAGAAATTGTACAAACTTTTGTTAGAAAGTCGAAAGATATAGAGACGGCTTTGTCTGTTGGGCAGAGCAATGCAAATGATCTTGCTGCGTTAAAACAACAGTTAGAAGCACTACAGGAAGAAACTGCTGTTAAAAATAGTGAGAAAAGAGAAATAGATACCGCGCTTTTTACTGCAATTAGTTCATTAAAAAATGCTGTAGAGCGTGGTGGATCTTATAATAATGAATTAAAGCTATTACAACAATTATCGCCTTCAATTAATGGACTTGATGTGTTGCAAAAAACAGCTACTGTGGGTCTTCCAAGTTCAGCACAACTTTCAGTTAATTTTGCTCATGTTGCCGATGCAATTGTTGGTACGCAAAATCTTGTTGCGTCAGATGCTGGTTTTTTTGACCGAATTTTAGCGTGGATAAAAGGGCTCATTGTTTCGCGACCGATTGGAAATGTTGAAGGGACAACGCTGGAGGCTATTGCGGCACGCATGGAAGTTGCCATTCAAGCTGGTGATTACGAAAAGGCTTTGAGCGAATGGCAATCATTGCCTCAAAGTGCAAAAGATGTTTCAATGGATTTTGTTAAGCAGCTTGAAAGACATATTGCTATTCAACAGTTGTTGCAGCAATTGTTATTGTCTGTGCAACAAGGATCTTTTAAAGCAACAAAGATGTAAATAGGCCCAAGATGATACGTGTTTTTATTTATATTTTTGTTGTTTGTATCCTCGGTTTAGCTTTCACGTGGGTTGCTAATCACAATGGTATTTTTGTTCTCACATTTTTGCATTTCAGATTTTCTGCTTCATTTCTTACAGTGTTAAGTGTGCTTATTTTGTTTTTTATAACGCTGGTGCTTTTATGGTGGTTATTATCTTTCTTTTTTTCCATACCGAGTGCTCTTTCCAATTATTTTTATAAACGCCACCAAAAGCGTGGTTACGAAGCTCTTTCAAAGGGGATTCTTGCAACTTTTGCTGGTGATAGTATGGTTGCGCAAAAAATGGAAGCACGGGTTGCTAAATATCTTGCAGGAAAACGAGAGCCATTGGTAAAACTCTTACAAGCGCAAACCTTGTCTTTACAAAATGACTCTGTTCGCGCCATCGGTCTTTATGAGGAGATGAGAAAGGAAGATCCGACAAAACTGGTTGGACTTTATGGTTTGTTTCGTGAAGCAATGAAGAGTAAAGCTTATGAGGCAGCGCAACAATATGCCGAAGAGGCACTGACCTTATCGCCAGCACTTTTATGGGCGCATAAGGCGGTGCTTGATCGGTTAAGTGCTGAAGGTAAATGGGATAAGGCACTTACTGTTTTTGAAAGAACGCAAAAAGCTCTCCCGCGTTCTGTTCGCGCGACTCCAGAGCGGCAGCATATACAGGTTTTACTACTAAGTGGGCAGGCACTTTCTTTGTTTGATACACATCCTGTACAAGCACGTGAAGCTATTTTGAAAGCCCATAAATTGGCGCCTGATTTTGTTCCAATAATAGTTATTGCTGCTGATATTCTTTATAAGTTAAATGAAACGCGTAAAGCGGATAAAATGATTATAGCGGCTTGGCAAAAGAATCCTCATCCTGATTTGGGGACGCTTTATCTTGAAAGAGAAGAAGGAGCCATTGGGCGATTGAAAAGGGCTAAGACACTTGCTTCTTATAATAAAGATGCATTTGAGTCGGCTTTCCTTATTGCTAAAGCAGCTTTGGATGCTGGTGAAACAGCATTAGCAAGAGAGAAGGCACAAAAAGCATTACAATGTCATCCACGGGAAAGTGTTTATTTATTGTTGGCAGATATTGAAGAGGCACAGGGAAACAATCAAGGTGCTGTGCGTCAATGGCTTTCTTTAGCACTTCGTGCTGAACGTGATCCAGTATGGATGTGTGATGGGTCCATTTTTTCTTCTTGGTCAGCGGTTTCTCCAATCAGTGGACGTTTGGGCTGTTTTGAATGGAAGGCGCCTCCCTGTATGCCTTCTCTCACATTAGAGGCGGACAATATTGTGCCGAAAAAGCAAGACAAAGAGTATGTTATGGGAAAAAGTGATGATGTTGAAGATAAGAAGCTGGAAAAATTAACACCTATAGATAATTCTCTTTTGCATAATGTGCAGGTGGAGAAACAAGATATAAAAGAACAAGATGTAAAAATGTTCAGTCAAATTCATTTAAATGTTGATGATCCAGGGGTTAAAACAGAAGAAGAAACATCTTTATCGAGGAAAAAGTTTCGTTTATTTTAAATTGCACCAATGTGATAATACGAATGTTTTCTCAGAAGAAACAATTGACCTAGAAGAAAAAATATCGTTAGTCTTTTCCAATAAAATTATTCTCTTATGCTTTAAAAATAAAGTTTTGCTTGGTAGCAGAGGTGATTGGTTAAAAAATGTTTTTAAATCAGAGATGTCTTGATAAAAAACAAAAAAATAACAAACCAAGGATTGCTGTCGTTATTCATCGGCGGTCTACCTATACTGGTCGTTTGGGAAAATTTTTACAACAAAAAGGTTTTGTTCTTGATATTTATCGTCCTATTTTTGGACAAAAACTCCCTGATACATTAGAGCATTATGCCGGCGTTGTTATTTTAGGGGGGCCGATGAGTGTGAATGACAGCGAAGCTTATATTGGTGAGGAAATTGATTGGATTTCGTTATCACTAAAGGAAAATAAGCCTTTTTTGGGTATTTGTCTTGGAGCACAAATGTTAGCGCGAAATCTAGGGGGGCGCGTTGGTACAAGAAGTGATGGGACTGTTGAAGTCGGCTGGTATCCACTAGAAGCAACCCCACAAGGGAAGGAATTGATGAATTGGCCAGAAATGGTCTACCATTTCCATGATGAAGGTATTTATGATTTACCGAAAGAGGCAATGCTTTTGGCAACAGGGAATACATATCCTACACAAGCTTTTCGTTATGGAAACAATGCATGGGGCTTGCAGTTTCATGCTGAGTTTACACGCGCTATGATGCGGCGTTTGGTCGTGCGTTCGGCACATAAATTGACTGAAAAAGGTGCTCAACCTGCTTGTGCACATTTGAAAGGTCGTTTAATCTATGATCGAGCTTTGAGCCAATGGTTTGAAAGCGCATTACACCAGATTTTTTGTACACCGCCCGTACTTGTGTGATTATTGGCAACGCATTGATTTATATAGGTAATTCACTGTTTTGCATATTGAATGAGAACCCCGAATATCGTAAGGTTTTCTCATTCCAAACCTGTGTATGTTGACTCAATAAAAACCTCTTGCTTGCTGTCACAAGTAGGGCTGGCGTGTGGGCAAAAACTGTATAAGAAAAGACTAAAAATGCTTCTTATGAACTGTCTTAAGTGCCAAGGGCTATCGCAAAATTGTGGGGGTAGCCAAATATAATGATGGTGCTGGCTTTGCTCCTCAATAAGCGTAAAGATGGGGGTGCTCAATGGTTTTATCGTTAAGAAACACTATTCATTATCATTTTTTTTGTGCTGTAAAACAGTATGGTTTAAGGCAGAGGTAGAAAATCTATGTAAAACTTTACACATGAGGTGTTTTTTGTTAAAGGGTGTAAAGGGTTTTTTAAGAAAATCTTGTTTGTTGAGCTTATGAGATACTGTACTTTAGAACGATGTATAGGGACTTCTTGAAGTGACCAGTAGATAAAATCCGGTCGATTAAGAAGTTGGATTGTGTATAAACTGACCGTGGTTGGGAATCTTTATCCTTTTTAGGGTGGGGAGGAAGTTAAGAGATAAAGAAAGTTTGAATATTGTCTAAATCCTTTCAAATACCATCATCACAAAAAAGTTTTTTTTTGAGTTATTTAATTTGTGGGCTCTTTTGTCTTGCTTTGGTATTTATTTATAGCGCGTTCTGGTTTTTTTTTCACGTAAAATAGAAGACTATGTTTCTGATATATTCACAAAAATATCTTCCCATAATATGGCGGCGGTATGTGAGAATGTGCACAAGGATGGTTATCCTTTACGTGTCGGTGTTGTTTGTGACAAGTTTCAATTTTCTTGGCCTTTACATGGGGTTTCTTTATCGACGGGGCGTTTGACAGCTGGTGCACCAATTTATGCACCTCATTTGGTCGAGTTTAATGTTCATTCCCCTGCATTAATTGTTTTTTCTGGAAAAACTTCCATAGTATCCAGTTGGCGCAATTTGATGATTGAAACAGAACCTTATTGGAAAACGGGTAAGACATTGAAGTTTATAGCTGAAGGGCTTGAGATTTCACCTTTTTCTTCTTCCCTTGAAGGTCAAAAGCTTCAAGAAGCGTTAGGAGCACAAACGACAGATAAAAAAACGACACAAGAAAATATTGAAGATCAGGCATCTTTGCAAAATACGCATAACGTGATTATTCAGCCGTTAGAGCCAAAAGAAGCTTCCCCAAAAATAACGGCAGAATTTTTTCGACTTGATCTTAAACATGAAAAGAATGATTTATCGGGACATATAACTTTTGACGGTTTTGATGCTTCTCCCTTTTTAAAATCTTCTTTTGTTGATATTCCTAAAATTGATGGCAATTTGAAATGGATTTTAAATGATGCCTCTCTTCTGTTTGAAAATGAAGAAAAAAATTGGCAACAGCGATTGTATGGAAAAAGTGGACTTTTAAAGCAAGGTGAATTGACTTTTCATACAG
This sequence comes from Bartonella sp. CL436QHHD, assembly GCF_042195105.1. Taxonomy (NCBI): domain Bacteria; kingdom Pseudomonadati; phylum Pseudomonadota; class Alphaproteobacteria; order Hyphomicrobiales; family Bartonellaceae; genus Bartonella; species Bartonella sp. CL436QHHD. The sequence goes on from NZ_JBHINR010000032.1 coordinate 299,603, forward strand.
GTGGTGCAGTGCGTATTAGTGGACCTTTTTCTTTTGATGATGAAGGATATTTGACAGCAAAATTTGAACTTGTCCTTATTCAGTCTATGAAGCTTCTTGACACTCTGCAGCGCTTATTTCCCGCGCAAACCAATAATCTTCAAGCGTTATTTTTTATTTTAGGTGCTTTGCCTAAAAATGCGGACGGCGCTCCCGTTCTTTCCTTGCTCATTAACAATGGGTGGGTAAAATTAGGCTTTTTAAAACTTGGTCGTCTTGCTCCGCTTTAGGTGTTGTACCAAAGCCTTTTTTAATTTTTACCACAAAATTTCGATTTTTTCTGATTTTCATACTTTTTTGCAATTTTAGAGTGTCAAAATCTATTTTAACAAAATGCGTATTTAATGGTAAAAAAAAATAGCTATAAAAATAAAAAATTACCACCTACTCCTAATTCGTCCAACCTCTTTTCACTTAGTACAAAATCTTATATCAAACTACATATAGTAACAGTGTTTGTATGGAAAAAGTGGCATTTTAAAGTATGCTGAATTGCCTTTTTATACAGGTGGTGTGGTGCTTGTTAGGAACCTTTTTCTTTATATATGGAATGAGTATATTGCATATATCTGTTTGGGAGTAACCTCTTAAAACCAGTAAATAGCCTAGTTGGAGGAGAATATGAAGTTGTAAAGGGAAAAATCAACATCCATCTTTACTGTCATTTTTTATTCGATTTTACGCATTTCAAAAGCAGTTACAGTTATATCATTTTAAATGATAGATTAAGCTTATCCTTTTATTTCTGATGTTTTTTAATGAAGCCATGTGTCTTCCACGTAAAACAGAATATATTTGTATTGCATATTTACGTATTTGTTTAAAAAAATATTTCTCAGTGCTTCTTATTTTACGATGCCGCCTATGAATGGTATAACGATAGAGCCATTAAGGGCTACCATCTTTTCGGTTATGGAGTAATAAGCTGGGGCAACACCATCATATTATATTTGCTAACTCCCAATGTTACTGCGGATTTTGGCATTTGAGGCGGTTTATGAGGGGCATTTTTAGTCTTTTCTTTACTGTTTTTATCTATTCGGCTTTCCCATTTGCAATATGCAAGGGGAAATGGGGTTAATTGATTGAATATAAACAGATTTTAAATGAGACAATTTTAGAATATCGGGTTATCAGTTATCATAAAAATGATAAAATTATGATTGTAAATCAATATATTATATTTTTATGATGAAGGATATTTGACAGTAAAATCTGAATTTATTTTTTATTTTGAGTGCTCTGTCTAAAAATGCGGGATAGGGCTTTCGTTCTTCCCTTGCTGATTAGTCATGGGGGGATAGAACGGAGCAAAAGCTTAGCTGTTTTGTACTGCTTTTAAGTCTGAAAGTTTATGTTTTTAGGGAGAGAAATCAATCCTGGTGTTTTTTTTGAAATTGTTGCAAACAATTCTATTGTGATAAATAGCGAGATTTTTATTGTTGGTGTTATGTCTAAAATGCAAACTTCTGCTCTGTCTTAGTTGGTTTGTCGTGGTGGTGGGATAGAACGGGAGATTGAGTGGGTCGTTTTGTATTTGCTTTAGGTTTGAAAGCCAATATTTTGAAGTTGAGAAATCAATCCTGCTGCAAAAGTAAAACGAGAAATATTGAGATCATTTTCAATAAGGGCGCTAATGCGGTTTGTAATGCTGTGAATATGATCTTCTTCTGTTTTTTTCCAAGTGTCAAAAGGATCTTTTTTCTTTCCATAATTTTTGAGGATTTTCATAACGATTTGCCGAAAGCTTTCAGAAACATTTTCTTTGGCTTGGCTTAAAGCCATACTATCATAATAATCTACTACAGGAATTATACGACTTGCTTCGTTAATGCGGTTTATACGAATGATTTGCGCAAGTGAAAAGTAGATCTCTGCGGTTTTAATAAGATCACTGTTGCTTTTTTTTGCAATTAAAGAAATATCACATATTGTTGAAGCAGCTTCCAAGAGAGCTAATTGTTTTGCTAATGCTTTTGGTGCTCCCTCTTCGCTGTAGTGTAATGCTTTTTCTTCAATCTTTTGCTTAATATCGTTGTCGTGAGAATGCATAAGCTCTTTTTCAATAACGCTACGGGCTTGCTTTATTGTTTTTACAATTTCTTCTAATGGACGTGAGAGATCTATGTTGTGCAAACCCCAATTGGTTGTTTCAAAGAGCATTGGGGTCATTGCTGCGTAGAATTTATTTTGGACAAGACCGGGTATTTTATTATCAAGCTTATCAATTTGCTCAGATAATTGAGGAATTTCGAAACCATCGCGGATGGCAATGAAAACGCGAATAATATTTTCAGTCTTTTGTTCTGTTGCATCGTGTAGTCTATTAACAAAAGTGGGGCCTCCACGATTTACAATATCGTTGGCAATCAGCGTTGCGATAATATTACGACGCAATTGATGGTTAATAACTTCCTTCTTAAAATTTTCTTGAATTTGGGTTGGAAAATAGTTCAGCAAGGTTGTATTGAAATAGTGATCATCAACAATGGGGCTATTAGCAATTTCTTCTTTTAAGGTCAATTTAGCATAGGCAAAAATAACGGCGAGTTCTGGACGGAGAAGACCTTTGCCTTGGGTTGTTCTTTGTCGTAAAATTTGCTCATCAGGGAGTATTTCAACTCTGCGATCTAGAAGCTTTTTTTGTTCCAAGTCGTGCATAAAGCGTATTTGATAGGGCAAATCAGCAGTGCTCTGGTTTTCCGCCAAAGAAAGCGCAAGAGGTTGTAGATAATTGTTGCGCAAGACGAGTTGCTCGACTTGAGGCGTCATTTTTTTCAAGAGCTTATTGCGATCTTCGCGGGTTAACGTTTTGGCACGTAGTGCTGATGCAAGAACAATTTTGAGATTGACCTCAATATCAGAACAATTAACACCAGCAGAATTGTCAATGGCATCCGTATTGCATCGACCACCATTTGAGACATATTCAATTCGTCCACGTTGTGTAACACCAAGATTAGCCCCTTCGCCAATAATTTTTGCACGCACTTGTTCTCCGGTAATGCGTATTGCATCATTTGCACGATCACCTACTTGGGCATCGTTTTCTGTTGCAGCACGGATATAAGTACCAATGCCACCGAACCATAAAAGATCAACAGGGGCTTTGAGAAGAGCAGAGATAATTTCAAAGGGTGTTCCTGTTTGTTTTTCGAAACCAATGGCTTGTGATGCTTCAGGTGAGAGAGTAATGGTTTTTTCTTTTCGTGAGAAGATACCACCGCCCTTTGATAATTTGCTTTGGTCGTAATCCTGCCAGCTTGAGCGAGGCAGTTTGAAGAGACGCGTACGCTCTGCATAGCTTTCGTCTATGTTCGGATCTGGATCAATAAAAATATCGCGGTGATCAAAAGCGGCAATCAATTTTGTTTGTTTGGAAAGCAGCATTCCATTGCCAAAGACATCACCAGACATATCGCCAACACCGACACAGGTGAAGGGCGTTGTTTGAATATCGTGATTAAATGATTCTCTAAAATGTCTTTTGACGGCTTCCCATGCACCTTTAGCTGTAATACCAATGTCTTTGTGGTCGTAACCTGCTGAGCCTCCAGAGGCAAAAGCATCATCGAGCCAAAAGTGATTTGCTTGGCTGATGGCGTTGGCTGTATCAGAAAAAGTTGCTGTTCCTTTGTCTGCCGCGACAACAAAATAGGGGTCAGGGTCATCATGACAGATGACATTATGGGGAGAACTTATTTTGCCGTTAATCAGATTGTCTGTGATGGAGAGCAAAGCTGTGATAAAGTCTGTATAAGCTTGTCGTGCTGCTTCTATGATGACAGCACGGTCATTTGTTTGGGGAAGCCGATGGGGATAGAATCCACCTTTTGCACCTGCAGGAACGATAACTGCATTTTTAACTTGTTGGGCTTTGACTAAGCTAAGCACTTCGGTACGATAATCTAATGCACGGTCAGACCAACGAATGCCGCCACGAGCGATAGGTCCAAAACGCAAATGGACCCCTTCAACTTCTGGTCCATAAACAAAAATTTCTCGGTAAGGGCGCGGTTCAGGCAAACCTTCAATCTGGCGTGGATTTAATTTGGTGGCTAAAATACGCCGTGGATTTCCATCAGAAAGAGGCGTAAAGGCATTCGTTCGTAAACTCGCCTCGATAAGGTTACAATAACGGCGTAAGATCAGGTCATCATCTAAACCAGAGACTTTCCGTAATTTTTCTTCAATGCGCTTTTGAATAACTTGTTGGTTTTTTTCCCGTTCTTTTTCTGTATGGCTTTGATGAAATTTTAAATGAAATAAAGCATAAAGATCTTGGGTAATGTCAGGATAAGCATTTAAAGTTTGGGCAACGCGATCTTGCGAATAAGGAATTCCAGCTTGTTGGAGATAGCGCCCATAATGGCGCAAAATAACAATTTCATGCCAATCAAGCTCAGCTGTTTGTGTGAGAGCATTAAAGCCGTCATTATCAGCATTTTGTGCCCAAATGGCTTCAAAGGTTTCGGCGTGTTTTTGCCCGTCTTTTTCAAAATCGATACAGCGCTGGAAAGTACTTTCCAGCTGCATATCATGAAGATACACAGAGCGCCCATTGCCATCTGGTAATTCAAGGGTTTGTTCAGCAATAACGCGAAACCCCATATTTTCAAGGAGTGGTACACGTTTGGAAAGGGCAAGAGCTTCATGGCGGTGAAAAAGCCGAAGAGAAATGTACTGTTTTTCTTTGTTTTGTGCGTGATAAAAGATCACGAAAAGGGGCTTTTCATCATGAAGACTTAGAATATGTCCGGCATCGTTAATAGCGTCTTCAGCTGAAAATAAATCACGATAGCTGTTGGGGAATTCACTGGCTAGACGTGTTTGTTGCTCTGTTATTTTCTGGGTAAGAGCGATGGCTTGAACCCTGTCTTCCCAACTTCGTGCAATCGAACGTACATGTTGTTCAAGTGTGGAGCGCTCATGAAGGGGAACAGTTTCGTTTCCTTTGCGATGGATGATATAATAGACACGTATAAGGGTGCTTTCCAAAAATAGCGGATAAGATTCAAAAAAGTCACCTTTATAAAGCTCAACAAAATGTTCGCCAACTTTTTCACGCAAGCTGCTGCTATATTGGTCACGCGGTACGTAGACAAGGATAGAAACAAAGCGTCCAAAAGAATCAGTGTGGGCAAGAACCCGTAAACGTGGGCGCTCATCTAATTGTAGAATAAGCTTAGTGTTTTCTGTCAATGTATCAACATCAGAGCGAAACATTTCATCTCTTGGATAGGTTTCTAAAGCACTGATGAGTGCTTTTCCTGAATAATCGGCGTGATTGTGTCCAAGTCGTTGAATAATAGTTCGGGCTTTTTCTTTTAAGAAAGGAATTTGCAAAATAGAACGTGTATAAGCTGAGGAGGTAAAAAGCCCTACAATGCGTAATTCTCCACAGAGTTGGTTTTCTTTATCAAAGATTTTAAGACCAATATAATCGAGCCAAACAGAACGGTGAATTTTGGAGCGGCTGTTCGCTTTTGTCACGATAAACAGATTATCGCTTTCCATGAAGGATAAAACTTCTTGAGGAGGTTCTTTCATGCTTTTATCGTCAACAATATGAATAGAAGCATCCGTGAGTATACCAAGTTCAATATTACTGGCTGTAAAGGATTTTAGGGGTTTTTGGTCTTTGATGAAGTTGTAAGTGCGCATACCAAGGAAAATGAAATTATCGTCCATTAGCCAGTGAAGAAATTCAATAGCTTTTTCGCCTTCTTGTTTGTAGTGTGGGGGAAGACTTATTTGGTAGGCATGAATCTGCTTTTCAACTTCTTCAAGCATAGGTTTCCAGTCTTGTACAGCAGCATTAACCTGTTCAAGAACTAAGGTGAGTTCATTTTCAAGTTTTTGTATTTGCTGTTTGTTTAATGACTCGATGTGAATTTGCATCAGACTGATGCGTTTTCCAGAAGCACAATCAATAATGGGGTGTGCAATCAAATAGATATGGTTTTTGTGTTGATTAAAAACATTTAAAATAGAATCGAGAAGAAAGGGTTTGTTATCATTGACAAGCGTGATAACGGTTATAGGTCTGTTACTACGGGTTAAATTTTGCTCAAAGCAGATGGTATTTTTTCCCGTCTGATGGAGATTAAAAGCTTTTACCGCGATGGCTGTGGCTTTTTGAAGTTCTTCATTTTCGTAATAAGCAATATCTTCTTTATCGGTTTGGGCAAAAAGGATTTGTTCTATTTTATCTTGGGTGTTTTTTGTCTCTGTTTTTTTTTGTTGCAACACATTCACTCTCCCTTTTTGCTCTTAAGGGGTCTTTAATTAAAAGCAGACCATTATATTTTTTATATACTGTAACACCTTCTTTCTAAAGAAAATAGCTCTTTATTTGGAAAGAATGAGTTTGTTTTTGCTATTTTTTAGTAATATTTTGCACTTTAAAGAAATATTTTGCTTCAAGGAAAGGGCACTTTTAGTATTTTTGTATGTTAATAGTTTGTTTTTTAAAATATACAAAATAAAAGTAAAAAAAGAAGCAAAAGTAAAGAGAGAATGGCGCGTTTACCAGAAAGACTTTTAAGTGGTTACCAAAACTTTATAAACAATCATTTTTTATATAAAATAGCAGATTATCAGCAATTGGCGATTGAGGGGCAGAAACCTGAAGTTTTGGTCATTGCTTGTTGTGATTCGCGTGCAGTACCAGAAATGATTTTTGATGCTAAGCCAGGGGAAATTTTCACCCTGCGCAACGTGGCGAATGTGGTTCCTCCTTTTTCTCCTGATGACCAATATCACGCAACATCAGCAGCTCTTGAATATGCTGTGCAATTGCTTGAGGTGAGACATATTGTCGTTTTTGGTCATGCCCATTGTGGAGGCATTCGTACTGCTCTTAATGAGACATATAAATCTTTATTATCAAATGATTTTATCGGTCAATGGATAAGTCTCTTAGCACCAGCAGCAGAAATCGTTTTGAATAATAAGTCGCTGTCTTGGCCAGAAAAACAGACGGCATTAGAGCAGCTTTCTATTCGCCATTCGTTGAGAAATTTAGAGACGTTTCCGTGGATTAAGCTTCGCAAAGATCAAGGTTTTTTGACATTGCATGGTGTTTGGTTTGATATCTCTAGCGGAAAATTATGGAGCATGGAACAGGAAACAGGTTGTTTTATGCGTGTTGAAGTTGAAAGTTTTGAAGTATAGTATTTGTTGTTTTTATTTCTTCGTATAAAAAGATATTTTATGATAAAACTTGACAAAGCTGGGGTTTTATTGTTTGAAGGAGCAAGCTTTCAGTGACAAAATTAACTTGGAGCCACCGACTGAGACCCCAGTTTAAGGGTATAAAGAGATCTCAGAGGTCAACATCCGACGGCGCGATGCGTTCTCGGATGCTATTTTGGTTTGTTTGTTATGCAACAATGAGGTAAATGATGTTTGAATCCTTGCAAGAGCGACTTGGTTCTATCCTGTCTCATTTGACGGGACGTGGCGCTTTATCGGATCAGGATGTTGTAGAGGCGCTGCGTGAAATTCGTCGCGCTTTATTGGAAGCTGATGTTGCTCTTGATGTTGTGCGCTCTTTTACCGATAGAGTTCGGGAAAAAGCTGTTGGGGCCGAAATCGTTAAATCAATTAAACCAGGCCAAATGGTGGTTAAAATTGTTCATGATGAATTGGTTCATATTCTTGGAAATGAAAGCGTTCTGAGTGATTTAAATGCACCAGCTCCAGTTGTTATCATGATGACTGGTTTGCAAGGTTCCGGAAAAACAACTACAACAGCAAAGCTTGCAAAACGTTTTACTGATAAGCACAATAAAAAAGTTCTCATGGCGTCATTAGATACACGCCGTCCCGCTGCACAGGAGCAATTGCGCCAATTGGGAGAGCAGGCAAAACTTGCAAGCTTGCCTATTATTGCGGGTCAGCTGCCCGTTGATATTGCATCACGTGCCGTGCAGGCTGCTAAATTAGGTGGTTATGACGTGCTTCTTCTTGACACAGCAGGACGTAATCATATTGATGAAGCTTTGATGCTCGAATTGGCTGAAATTAAAGCATGTTCCCTTCCTCATGAGATTATGTTGGTGGCTGATAGTTTGACGGGGCAAGATGCCGTTCATCTTGCTCGTTCTTTTGATGAGCGTGTAGGGATTACGGGGATTATTTTAACACGTATGGATAGTGATGGGCGTGGTGGCGCTGCTCTTTCTATGCGTGCTGTTACAGGTAAACCAATTAAAGCAATTGGAACTGGTGAAAAAATAGATGCTTTAGAAGAATTTCATCCCAGTCGTATTGCTGATCGTATTCTCGGAATGGGGGATATTGTTTCTTTGGTTGAAAAAGCTGCTGAAACAATGGATCATGAGAAAGCTGCTGCTTTTGCAAAAAAAATGCAAGCCGGAAAATTTGATCTGAATGATCTTGCAGAACAGTTGCAGAAAATGAAAAAACTGGGTGGAATGGGCGGTATTATGGGCATGTTGCCAGGAATGGGGAAGGTCAAAGAGCAGATTGCGGCTGCGGGGTTTGATGATCGTTTGTTTGATCGTCAATTGGCCATTATTTCATCTATGACACCCAAAGAGCGGGCGAATCCAGAGCTTTTAAAACATAGCCGCAAACAACGAATTGCTAAGGGGTCTGGTACGACGGCGGCTGATATTAATAAACTTTTGAAGATGTATCGCCAAATGGCTGATATGATGAAAGCCATGGGTGGTAAAGGAAAAAGTGGTTTTATGGGAAAGATGTTGGGAGGCCTTGGTTCCAAAATGGGTTTTGGTGGTATGGGAAACTTGGGAGGGGATTCTCCAGCTATGCCGGATTTGTCGGGATTGGATCCAAAGCAATTCTCAACGCTTCAAAAGCAAATTGAAAATGGTAATGGAGGGAAGCTTTTGCCCGGACTTCCCAAGCGTGGACCTACTTTTCCTGGTCTTTCCAATGGCATTGTCGATGGGGGAAATTTTCCTCAGCATCCTAAGAAAAAATAAGATGTAAAGAGGGAAAGGAATATAATGCAGGAAACAGTATTAAACGAATTGGCACATTTACGAGCATCCATTGATAATTTTGATGCAACTTTGATTCATATCTTAGCAGAGCGGTTTCGTTGTACGAAAGCTGTTGGGCGCTTAAAAGCCCGTTATGATTTGCCTAAAGTAGATCCTCTGCGTGAGCAATATCAGGTAGCGCGTTTGCGGCAATTGGCTATGGATAGTGATCTTGATCCTGATTTTGCTGAAAGATTTTTAAAATTTATTATTAAAGAAGTTGTGAGTCATCATGAAGTTATTGCTGAAGAGCAAAAAACAAAAAAAGTCAATTTAAACGAAAGCCAGAGCTGACAATAGGAGATAAAATATGGCATTGAAAATTCGTTTGTCCCGTGGAGGTTCAAAAAAACGTCCTTACTATCATATCGTCGTTGCAGATGTTCGTAGTCCGCGCGATGGGCGGTTTCTTGAACGTGTTGGTGCATGGGATCCAATGTTGCCTAAAGATGGACCGAGGGTGAAACTTAATGAAGAACGTATCCAATATTGGCTTGGGCAAGGGGCTCAACCAACAGATCGCGTTTTACGGTTTTTAGATGCAGCTGGCTTGAAAAAGCGTCCAACTCGTAATAATCCACATAAAGGTGAACCGGGTAAAAAAGCACAAGAACGTATAGCAGCAGCAAAGCAAGCAGCAGAAGAAGCAGCGGCAGCGGCTGAAGCAGAATCTGCTTCAGCATAAGAAGCATGATTGTTTAATCAATGTGTTTTTAAAAGCTTTAGAAAAATAAATATTATCCGTTTTTGTCTATCAAAAACGGATTTTCATTAAAAAGCTGCTTGTTTAAATTGCGCCGTTTTTTTTTAAATCAATGGTTTTAAAAATCAATGGCGCGGCCTTTAATTTCCCAGTCTCCATAGCGGGAAGGGTCTTTGCCGCCGCGTCCGCCGTTTTCTAAAGGTTGTTCTTTTTTTGCTGCGCGTTTTCGTCTTTCTTCAGCTTCTTTAAGGGCGCGTTGTGCTGCGGGAGAAAGAGATTGCTGTTTAACGACAGTTGCATTTTTTTTGCTTGTTTTCTCATCTTTTTTATTCATTTTACACCTATTCCATTGAAGAAGCAGAAAGAAAACACCATCATATAGTATTGATTGACTTTTATCATGGAGTTTTTTGAGTAATGAATATAATGCGTACAGCTATGCTTTTGGCTTTTTTAACTGCTCTCTTTATGGGAGTTGGTTATCTTGTTGGAGGGGGCGGTGGCATGGTCATTGCTCTTTTGATGGCAAGTGGTTTAAACTTTTTTTCTTATTGGAATTCAGATAAAATCGTTTTACGCATGTACGGGGCGCGTGAAGTTGATCAGCATTCAGCACCAGTTTATTATAAGATTGTAAGCGATTTAGCACAAAAGGCTTCTCTTCCTCAACCAAAGGTTTATGTTATTGAGAATGCACAGCCAAATGCTTTTGCAACGGGACGTAATCCGCAAAATGCAGCTGTTGCTGCAAGTACTGGGTTGTTAGAGCGGTTAAGCGCTGAGGAAATTGCCGGCGTTATGGCGCATGAGCTCGCACATATTGAGCATCGTGATACGTTAACAATGACTCTAACCGCAACGATTGCAGGGGCAATTTCAATGCTTGGTAATTTTGCTTTCTTTATGGGAGGACAGCGTAACTCTTCAGAAGATTCTCATGGCGCTGGGGCAATTGGAGGATTTATTGCATTGCTCGTGGCGCCTTTTGCAGCGATGCTGGTGCAAACGGCGATTAGCCGTACACGGGAATATGCTGCGGATCGGAGAGGGGCTGAAATATGTGGTAATCCTTTATGGTTGGCTTCGGCATTGCGTAAGATTGCTGATGGGGGACGTGGGGTATATAATGAAGAAGCAGAGCATAATCCAGCAACCGCGCATCTGTTTATTATTAATCCTTTGAGCGGTGAGGGAGCGGATAGTCTTTTTTCGACACATCCAGCAACTGCAAATCGTATTGCTGCTCTTTATCAGCAAGCAGAAGAGATGAAAGGGGCTCTTGCCAAAAGTGTGGGATGGAATAAAGAAGACGCTATACATGAAAAAAGCAGCGGGATGAACTATGGAGATTTTCATAGTGGTCAGACTCATGCATTAGGTGAGAAAGAAAATAGTTCTTTTCAGCGTGTTACAAAACGTCCTTCTTGGCTTCGTTATGAAAATTCAAAAAGATCTCGTTCATAGAATTATTGAGGGAGCTCTTGAGAAAACTGTGATATAAAGGTGGTGGTTTGAAACACAAAAAAGCGGGGCATGTGTCTGAAAAAAATGTTCCAGGATTAGCTGTTCGACAGGTGTGTGTGCGTCTTTTGGGGGCGGTAGTTGATAAGTACACGCCTCTGTCTGGTTTGACGGATAATGAACACGGACATCCACAATATTTGAAGCTTTCACAACGAGATCGTTTGTTATGTCGGGCTATTTTAACAGCTTCATTGCGTCATCGAAGGCAGATTATGGCGGCTCTCTCACGCTTTTTGGCGCGTCCTTTGCCTTCACAAGCACTTTCACTTCAGCATCTTTTGCATATCAGTGTTGCACAAATTCTTTATCTTGATATTCCCGATCATGCGGCTATTGATTTAGCTGTGCGTGTGGCGAAACTTGATCCTCGAATGCGCCGTTTTTCAGGGGTGGTGAATGCTCTTTTGCGCAATGTTGCACGTGAGGCAGAGCCTTTACGTCAACAAGTTCCTACCATTGAAGGTGTGCCAGCGTGGTTTGGACAGCTTTTAATATCAGCTTATGGAACAGAAAAGGCACATCAGATTATCGCAATTCAAAGTGTGGAACCTCCTTTCGATTTGACAGTGAAATCTGATAGTGGTGGATGGGCTGAAAGGCTTGGCGGTGTGGTATTGCCCAATGGTTCTGTTCGATTGAAGCGTCTGGAGTGTTCTGTTTCTGATTTACCAGGCTATCGTGAAGGGTCTTGGTGGGTCCAAGATTTTGCAGCAGCTTTGCCTGCTTGTTTACTTGGGAGTATTGAGGGTAAACGCGTTGCTGATCTTTGTGCGAGCCCTGGGGGAAAAACAGCACAATTGGCTTTGCAAGGGGCAGAGGTGACAGCAATTGAGCTTTCTGCTAACCGCGTAAAGCGTTTAAAAGAAAATATGGAACGGCTTCATTTTTCAGTTCACATTTGGCAGGGCGATGTGAGAAATTTCTATCCCACACAGCTTTTTGATGCAGTTCTTCTTGATGCTCCTTGTTCTTCTACAGGAACAATCCGTCGTCATCCGGATATTTTATGGACGAAATCGAGGGAAGATATCGTCAAGTTAGTGGCGTTGCAATATGATTTGCTTGTCGCAGCAATTTCTTTGGTAAAGGAGGGGGGACGGATTGTTTTTTCCAATTGTTCATTGGCAAGAGAAGAAGGTGAAGATCTTATTGAAAAAATTTTATCGACACGCAATGACATTGTTTTAGACCCTATTTATCCAGAGGAAATGGGAGCACTGGAACATTTGCTTTGTGGGGGGATGTTACGGACAACGCCTGCGGATTTTTGTCATAAAAATTTTGATGCTGAGAAAACCGTATTTTTAGGAATGGATGGTTTTTTTGCTGCGCGCTTACGAAAAATTGCTTAATTAACGCTTCATTTACAAAAATGGTCGAAATTGTATTTGATTCAGCATAAATGGAGATAAAATTTTGGCGGTTGCGGTAAAAGCTCCTCAGGTAAAAGTGGCAGCCTGTATCGATACGATACAGAATGTTATGCGGCGTTTATGGGTTGGACCATTGTTTCGTTGGCGGTTTTCAGGGTTTCGTCCTCATAAAATTTTAGCGCATCCCATGGATTTGCATGTAGCTGATCCGATGATGGCGCATGAATTTTATCATGGTCGTTTTGCTTTTGCTGGTCACATTGTTCATTCTGGTGCTGTTTCTCCGTTTTCATTGGTTCCACCAACGCTAGAATGGGAAGCGGCTCTACATGATTTTCATTGGTTGCGCCATATGGAGGCAGCAGGAAGTGATTTAGCTTCTGCACATGCACGCTCTCTTTTAGAAGACTGGTTTGACCATGCTGGTAAGAAGGTAAAAGGGCTTGCTTGGAGTGATCCTGTTGTGGCGCGGCGCTTGATTTCATGGATTTGTCATTCGAAAATGTTGTTAGAAGGGGCAAGTGAACGGTTTGAAAAACGCTTTTTACGTGCACTTGGTTTGCAATTTCGTTATTTGCGCGTAACAATTTGTAGTATGGAGCACAATGATCAACGTTTACAAGCAGCAGTGGCTTTGACATTCGCATCTCTTGCTTTGCCTGTTTCAGCGGCAGTGAAAAAAAAGGTACAAACCACACTTATAGAGGAGCTTTCCCGTCAAATCCTAGTTGATGGTGGGCATATTTCCCGTAGTCCTGTTATTTTGCTGAATTTGTTATCGGATTTATTGTCGTTACGGCATCTTTTTATGCGTAGCAATGAAACAGCACCCCGTATTTTGATTGATTCTGTTGAGCGTATGTTGCCAGCTTTACGATTCTTTATCCATGAGGATCAAACGTTGGCCCATTTTAATGGGGTTGGTCCCCTTGTATCGGAACGGTTATCATCACTTTTGGAGCTTGATGAAACAGGAGGCCATCCTTTTAGTTATGCCCGTTATTCAGGATTTCAGCGCTTAAAAGCCAATCAAACAACAGTGCTTGCAGATACAGGAAAGTTTCCACCCCGCTCTGTAGCACAGCAGGCTTGTTCGGGGTGTTTGTCTTTTGAAATGTCTTCACAAGGGCACCGTTTTATTATCAATACCGGTGTTAATCCTGATGGGCGGGAAGATTATCGACATTTAGGGCGTGTTACTGCAGCACATTCAACAGCTACGCTTAATGATTGTTCAGTAGGTGCTTTTTATCATAAAAAGAAAAATGGCGCGCCATTTTTGTTTGATGGACCAACAGATGTTCAAGTGTGCCGTATAGAGGATTCAGAGAAGACGGGTTTTATTGCGAGTCATAATGGTTATATGCGACCCTTTAATCTTATTCATGAGCGTGGTCTTATTTTGGCGACAAATGGAGATATGATTGAGGGTTTTGATCGCTTTTTTATGCCCAATAAAGGGGGAAAGAGACACAAGAGTGTGCAAAATGAAAAAAATCATGTTGCTGTTCGGTTTCATCTTCATCCACAAGTTGAAGTTAACTATGATGGCAAACGTGTATGTTTAACCGTAAAGAATGAGAACGTGAAGAGCGAACAAGTATGGTATTTTATATCGCCTGACGCAGATATTTGTCTTGAAGATTCGATTGATTTTGCAGAATTAACAGGTCCACAACGGACACAACAGATTGTTTTATATTTTCGTCCAGCATTTCAGGAAAAAGTTCGTTGGCGTTTTATCCGTAAAGCGTTTGATAAAAAATTAGAACATTATTCCAACCCATAGTATATTGCGTTTTATCTTGCGTGTCGCAAAACATTATCGTTTATTGTGGTAATATTCTCAAAATTTGAAGATCATATCAATTTTATACATGAAGAGTTTTGTTAGAGTATGGGTTGGATGTTTTTAGGCAAGGTTTGCTCATAGAATCTCATGAGGTGATGCTAAAAGGGATTGGCTCCAGAAAAAAAGTTTTTGGAAAGACCATTGTTGACAGATGAGTACTGGTTAAGGATCTTCATATCTTTAAAGATATGGAGAGAAAATTAAGCCGTTGCTTATCTTCGATAAGTTTTTAAGTGTGCTGTTGGGATCAATATTTATCTCTGAGAGAGTTGCATTAATAGGGCTACACTCCTCACGAAAAACAGAGCGCTATTGTATTGTATATTCACGGACTTATTTTAAAGAAAAATTCCTTAATGCTTCCAAGCCTATTTTGCGACGATGCCCGTGATGGGTATAACGGTAAATCCATTAAGCACCCCCCATCTTTATGCTTATGAAGGAGCAGTTCGGCACTATCACACTATTTATCAGTGCCCAATGTTTGTAACAACTCTTGGCACTAGAGATGGTTCATAAGAGGCATTTTTAGCCTTTTCTTAATAGTTTTTATCCATACAGCTCTCCCCGCTTGTAACGTGCAGGCGAATGGTTTTGGTTGATTCAACATACATAGATTTGAAATGGAAGAATCTCACGGTATTCGGAGTTCTAATTCAATATGAATAACGCTAAATTATCATTATAAATCAAATGTTGTATATCACAGAAACACTGAAAATTTGAGAAACAATACACAGCAATGGCTGAGAAAAACAACTCTTCTGCTCTTAAAAATGAAGGCGTAATAACAAATCACAAAATGCACGCTTTTTCAGAGCAAAGCATTCTCTCAAATATCTCAAACAACTTTCATAAAGATTTACGCGAATAACGTCGTGCAATTGAATCAATATCACCTCGACAAATTCCAAGATCGCTGAGTTCATATGTTGAAAGACGACTTAACGCATTAACGGTTCGACGATAACGGCGCCAATTACTATAAAAACGTAGAATATTCATATCCTCTACTCAAACTTTTCATTACACTCTTTAGTTTAAGAATAGAGCATATTACTAAAAAGAGTTGTGTTATAATATCATAACAGGTATGCATCTACATACAAGATAACATCCCTTTAACATTTTCCTCATGTGAAAGGGCAACCATTAAAAATATCAACAAGAACAATATTCTTTCCCTAAACAATGGCTAAATTATGTGCATTTTCTTCGGTGATAAACTTCTTCACGTGTAGATTCTTTGGATTGAATAACTGCTTCCATTTCAATAGTTATCAATAGTTATACGATGATTATGAAAAATTCCTTGAAACATTTGTCTCATACGAAGAGGGAATCAGCAAAATTATTAATGGCGGAAGTGTCGTGTTCCTGTAAAAACCATTGCTAAACCCTGTGCATCAGCAGCGGCGATAACTTCTTCATCACGCATGGAGCCTCCTGGTTGAATAATTGCTGTTGCCCCTGCTTCAGCTGCTGCTAATAAACCATCTGCAAAAGGAAAAAATGCATCTGATGCAACAACAGATCCTTTTGTGAGAGTTTCTGTTAAGCCTGCTCTTTGCGCACTTTCTGCTGCTTTACTTGCAGCAATTTTTGCTGAATCGATGCGGCTCATTTGTCCGGCTCCAATTCCAACTGTTGCGCTATTTTTCGCGTACACAATAGCATTTGATTTAACGTGTTTTGCTACACGAAAAGCAAATTGAAGATCACGCATTTCATCTTGAGTTGGTGCCCGCTTTGTCACTACTTGCAATTTAAGATCATCCACCACCACGTTATCACGTGATTGCACTAAAATGCCTCCTGCAAGTGTTTTCGCAAGAAGTCCTCCACAGCGTGGATCAGGAACTCCACCTGTAATGAGCAAACGAAGATTTCTTTTCTGGGCAATAATTTCACGTGCCGCCATTGTGGCATCAGGAGCAATAATCACTTCTGTGAAAATTTTAACAATTTCTTCAGCACATTCCTCATCAAGGGTTTGATTTAAAGCAACAATTCCACCAAATGCCGATACATTATCACACATAAGAGCTTTCAAATAAGCTTCTTTCAAATTTTCTCCTTCCGCAACACCACAAGGATTGGCATGTTTAATAAGAGCGACAGCAGCGGTTTTTTGCGGATCAAATTCTGCCACAAGCTCAAAGGCTGCATCTGTATCATTCAGATTGTTATAAGAAAGCGCTTTGCCTTGTAAAAGTTTTGCTGTTGCAATACCAAAACGTTTTTCATTATTGCGATAAAATGCTGCCTGTTGATGTGGATTTTCCCCATAGCGCATAACACTTTCAAGATGACCGGAAAAACTCTGCCATGATGGAATTTCAATTTTTAAATCCCGTGCAAACCACGTTGCTATTGCCGTATCATAAGCAGCGGTGTGTGCATAAGCGCGCATTGCTAGCTGATGACGCATAGATAAGCTTAAACATCCATTATGCTGCTTTAATTCAGCTAGAATCGAATCATAATCTTTTATCGCTGTTACAACACCGGTATAAGCATAATTTTTTGCCGCGGCGCGAATCATCGCCGGTCCACCGATATCAATATTTTCAAGAATCGTTTGCCCATCGGCTCCCGATAGGATCGTCTCTTCAAAAGGGTAAAGATTCACCACCAAAAGATCAATTCCATGAATGCTGTTCTTTTCCATAGCTTCCCTATGGCTAGGATCTTCTCTTACCCCTAACAAAGCACCATGAATCAAAGGATGGAGTGTTTTTACACGCCCATCCATTATTTCAGGAAATCCGGTAACTTCAGCAACATCTTTTACGGGTAAACCAGCTGCTATGAGGGTTTTTGCTGTTCCTCCTGTTGAAATTAATTCAACATTGTAAGTAGCATGAAGGGCTTGTGCAAAAGCAACCACACCCGTTTTATCAGACACAGAAAAGAGAACACGACGAACCCGATGAAGATCAGGTATGGGAAAATTTTTGGCAACAACACCCATAACAGAAGCCTTAAAAATGAAAGAGTTAAAATTCTAGTAAAACACGCTTATACGTTTATAGCATAAGCCTTTAGCAAAATACACTGAAAGGATAAACTGTCTTTTTAGAATATAGGATGCTCACCTTTTTCTATTATCCTGTAAAAACCTCTCATTTGAGGTGTGGTGATAGGTATAAAAGTCGCGTTGAGAAATTAAATGTTTTTTTGTTGCTTATAACTCAACATCTCATCTTCATAGCAGTTGTGAAACAAAAAATGCCTCCGTATGTTCTCTGCTATATTAGCTTTTATACTATATGAAGGCGAAAGTATTACGTATATCAATTGGAATAATCTCTGAAATGGGAAACAATCTAATGAAGCAAGAATATAAAATTATAAAGGCAAAAATGAGTGCCTATCTTTCCTATCATTTTTAAATTTGGCTTTATGTTTTTCAAAAGCGTTTATGACAATGTTTTTTAAGAGTGAATTTTTTATAGAGTGGAGATAATGCATTGCTTCACATTTTTGGGCATTACATTTTTAATGAATAAACCCTCATTTTATGATGATTTTTTAAAGAGTGTCGCGTAAATCTTTTGTGAATGGTATAAAGATCTATTGTATGCCTATGATCTTTATTTAACAAAGGCGCAAGTTGGTAGATTCTATTCTCTTTATCAGTTTTCAAGATTCTAAAAATTTTTGTTACTTGAGATGGAAAAGGTATTTTTTTAGTTTTTTTGCCGTAGCAGAAAAAGAAAACCTCCTAACACACCAGCAGCTAAAATAAACCACGTGATTGCATAAACGAGATGATTATTTCGAAAATGAATAATCGTAAGACCAACGACGGGAAGATTTGCTTGTGGAGATGTTTTTCTGGCATCAATGAAATAAGGAGCAACAGTGGACAAACCAAGTTTTTGTGCCATAGCGGGGAGATCGCGCGTATACCATAAATTTTTGTCAGGATTATTTTTACGCGGGAAAAATCCATTTTTTTCACTCATGCGTAATAAACCTATAATCATTGTTTGTTCTGTGTCCGTGGTAGAATTTTGCTGAGATGAGGCATTTGTATGCGATTTCTCTGAGTTTTGAAAATTATTACGTTCATCCATGGGGATAAAGCCACGGTTGATAAAGATCAGTGTATTATCAGCAGTTTGTAAAGGAGTCAAAACCCAATAGCCTGTAGTATTTTGAGCGGCAGCAGTGACTAAGATATTTTTATCTGTTAAAAATTTTCCTGTGATAACAACAGGTTGATATTCATATTTTTCAAAAGTAACATCTGACCATTGATTTTTTTTGGGGGCTTTTATGGGGGGTAAATGAATGCGCTGATTAGCACTGGTGATAAGATTTGTTTTCCAGTTTAACCGTTGTACTTGCCATATACCTAATGCACTGAAGAGAAGAAAAAAACAAATACATAAAGTTCCAAATAAAAAAGAAGAAAAACGGCAAGAATTTCCCTGAAGCTTTGTCATGGGGGGCCCTTTTTTGCTCATGATTTATGCTTCCTTTCGGGACAATAGGCTTTTATTCTAACATGGTATGTATTTAAAAAAAACATTTTGTACGCTTTTTGGCAGAATTTGCACGTCTTATTGAGGAAAAAGATGAAAAATGAGCCAACAAGAGATGAAAAAGGTTTTATAAAAGACTTGACCTTTTGTTGTCGACCCCCTATTAGAAAGAAACTTCCCAATGATGCCCGTTCAAGGTTGCATTGCGCGTGTTTTGCGTTCATTGTGTCCTTTGGGTATGGGGATTTGAAAGTTTCTTAGAGTTTAAGGGTGAAGTTTATGTCTCGTGCATGTGAATTGACAGGGAAGACGGTTCTGTATGGTAATAATGTTAGCCATGCGAATAATAAGACACGGCGTCGTTTTTTACCAAATCTTTGCAATGTGACATTGATTTCAGAGGTGTTACAGCAAAGTTATCGCTTGCGTATTTCAGCAAGTGCATTGCGTTCTGTTGAGCATCGTGGTGGCCTTGATGGTTTTTTAGTCAAAGCAGATGATAAAGAGTTGTCGCAACGTGCGCGTTTGCTAAAACGCCAAATCATTAAGAAAAAAGCTGAGCAAGAAGGTGAGCAAAAGGCTGAACAGGCAGCGTAATTGTTAGCGCCATTCTTTTTGGTTTATTAACGCTTTGATTTCGGTTTTCTGTTCTAGAAGTTAAGTTTTTTGCAGGTTGATCGTTTCATTTTATTTGGTTCCATATCCCAGGTTAAAAAAAATGTCTTCAAGCGGTCCTTTATTAGAACAGCAAAAGAAAAGGTATGTTGTTTTTTCTATTTTTGCAATGTGCCTTGCTGTTACGGCTTCTAATATTTTGGTTCAATATCCTGTCTATTGGTTTGATTTAAATGAGCTGTTGACTTATGGGGCTTTTACCTATCCATTTGCTTTTCTGATCAATGATTTAACCAATCGTTTTTATGGTCCATCTGCGGCGCGGCGTGTGGTTTATGCTGGTTTTTTTGCGGGGGTCTTTGTTTCTTGGATATTGGCGACACCACGGCTTGCCCTTGCTTCTAGTTTTGCATTTTTATTTGGGCAACTCCTTGATATTGTTGTTTTTACTCCTTTACGACGTAAAACATGGTGGAAAGCACCTTTAGCAGCAGCGTTGGTTGGTTCAGCTTTGGATACAGTGCTGTTTTTTGCTCTTGCTTTTTCTAGCTCGTTTTCTGTTCTTGATAAGATAACAGGGTATGCTGATAGTTCACTGGTGGAGAGTACTGTTTTGGGAGGGATAGGCATGCCAGTTTGGCTATCGCTTGCTTTTGGTGATTTTTCGGTAAAAATTATTATGAGCCTGTTGATGTTGATTCCTTATGGGACAATTCTTAATATTGTAAAGCTTCCTCTTTATCAAAGTCATTCAAAGGATGATTCTTCTTTTGTTTGTCATAAATAATGATTTTTGTCTTTTTTTCATGAAGCCAAGAAAATTGTACGCTATGCTTGGTGTGGCACGTTATTTATAATGGATACTTTATCATTTGCCAACTTAAGTAAGAGTTCCAACACAAAACGCGTTTTTTATTTCAAAATTCTCTTGTGAGGAAAAGATAAAGTCATTTGTTTGAGAAGGGGCTAATATACTTTTTACAAATGATTAAATGTGACAGAAATTGCAACTGATGTTTATTAATAGATTGATTTAAAATGATAACTTATATTTTTCATTTGAGTGAAAGAGCTCAATATCATAAAATTTTACGCGTTTTAAATACTCTTATATTGAGTTAATAAAAATCATTTGCTTGCCTATGTTATAAGAGGAATTGGCGTGCGGACAACGTCATTTGAGAAAGCAATACTCTTATGAAGAGCTTTAATGTAATAGAAGTGCAATATTAGGCGCTGGAAGTATATTGATTTATCTTAAAAACATTGGAAGCTTGAAAGTAGGATTTTGCTTTTGGCTTGTAGCTTGTAAAGTAAAGGATGATTCTGGATTTTGCATTATGCCATATATGGGCGCTGTCGTGAAATAAGCTTGGAAGCAAGGAAGAATGTTTCTTTAAAGTAGGAGTGCGGATAAGATATATAATGGTGTGTTCTTTTTCGTGAATGAAGTAATATTCTTTTTTTCGTGTTTTTCTTATATTTTATGTGAGTAAAGATTTTTTCTTTTATCTAGGAGATGGGAGCTTATGTTGATAGATCACCCGTGGTGAGTACTGTTTTGGGAAGGTTAGGAACAGGTTGGCTCTCGCTTGCTTTAGCGATTTTTCGGCAAAAATCGCTATGAATCCATTTATGCTGATTCTTTTATAAAATAATTCTTAGTGTTTAAAATATCCTCTTTGGATGATTCTTCTTTTGCGTATAATAAATACAACTTTTATCTTTTTGTTTTACTGAAGGTGAAAGTCTATGCATTATATTTTCTGTGAGAGCAGCACTTTAGAGCTATGTCTAGTGGAGATATTTTTCTATATACGTGTATTTCAATATTTAAATATAATGAAATAACACAAGATCGAGACCAAAACGGGTAATTATTCAGTCTTTTAATTTGAATGGCACTCTGGGATATGGACGTAAATGAAAAATTCCAAGAAAAGTTTTATCAGTTGCACTAAAACCAGAAAGTAAAAACAAACTCATTATAATTTTTGAAGATGGTTGGAGCATTTCTTTTAGAATTTATAATGCATCCAGTAAAGTAGAAGTTTCTTTAAAGTTCGCTATTCAATTTGTGGGATTATCTTCTCAGGTTGTTAGTCATCAAATTCCGATGGTTTAATGATAGAGATAATGTTTTAAATGTAATCGTTGCTGATTTAAGGCAGGTTTATTTCTTATGAAAATGAGTCCTTTTATCACTAAAAAGTATTTCTAATTGTTTTGTTATGGCGTCGGCGAGTTCTTCAGCATTCATAATTGTTACAGCACGTTGATAATAACGTGTGACGTCATGACCAATTCCAATGGCAATGAGTTCGATAGGGGAGTGTGTTTGGATTTCTTGAATCACTGCGCGTAAGTGTTTTTCTAAATAATTGCTGGCGTTGACCGATAATGTCGAATCGTCAACAGGAGCGCCATCAGAAATGACCATGAGGATGCGACGTTGTTCACGCCGTGATAAAAGGCGTTGATGAGCCCAAATCAAAGCTTCTCCGTCGATATTTTCTTTTAATAATCCTTCTTGCATCATCAAACCTAAATTGCGTCGTGCGCGACGCCATGGGGTATCAGCACTTTTATAGATGATATGGCATAAATCATTGAGGCGTCCAGGATTATGGAGTTTGTTTTGGGTAAGCCATTGTTCGCGCGATTTGCCCCCTTTCCAAGTTTTGGTGGTAAAACCTAAAATTTCAACTTTGACACCACAACGCTCAAGAGTTTGTGCCAAAATATCAGCACAACTTGCAGCAACGCTAATGGGGCGTCCGCGCATTGAGCCAGAATTATCAATGAGAAGTGAAACAACTGTGTCCCGAAATTGGGTGTTGCTTTCCATTTTAAAAGAAAGGGGTTGCATGGGGTCAATAATTAGACGTGGAAGCCGTGCTGTATCAAGATATCCTTCTTCAAGGTCAAAGTTCCAGTTGCGATTTTGTTGCGCCATCAAGCGGCGCTGGAGACGGTTTGCTAAACGTCCAACGATGTTTTGGAGATGATTGATTTGCTTATCAAGATAACGGCGTAAGTGATCTAACTCGTTTTCAGAACAAAAATCTGTTGCTTCCAAAATTTCATCAAATTGACGGGTGAAGATTTTATAATTGCCAAGTCTTTCCATTTGTTCCGAATCAGAAAAAAGGTGTTTGGGTTTGCTCGGCTTTTCTTGCCAAGGTCCATTTTTTTGCTCGCCGTCAGCTTGATCATTGTTGTTTGATTGTGTCGCTTGTGTTTTTCCGTCATCTTGCACATCACTTTCTTGTTCAGTGCTGGTTTGTTCTTCACTTTGAGCGTGTTTTTTGTTTTTACTCTCTTCTTCTCCTTGGTCTTGAGGTTCACACGCATTTTTTAATTTTTTATTGTTTTCACTGTTAGAAGCTTCAGCTTGTTGCACTGTCATTTTGAGTGTAACAAGCATTTGGCGAACAATCTGTGCAAAATCTTGTTGGTTGTAAATATGATGTGGGAGTTCATTGAGTTCTGCTGCTGCTTTTTGTTCGAGTTCTTGACGCCACAGTTCTAAGACAGGACCGGCTTCTCTTGGAGCTGCGCGCTTTGTTATTTTTTCACGCAATAAAAGTGCAATTGCTTCTTGGATGGGGGCTTCACTTTGGTTGCTAATCTTATGATAATGGGCTCTTTTGTATTTATCGGCGAGCATGATATCAAGATTTTTTGCAAGCCCCTCCATGGCTAAAGTACCAATTGCTTCAACACGTGTTTGTTCTAAGGCATCAAAGACAGCACGTGCTTCTGATTCTAGTGGAGAAAATTGCATGTGAATGCGGTTATCATGCCATGCTTTGCGCAGAGCCATGGAATCACCTAATCCGCGGGTAATGGTGATGTCTTTATTCGTTGCGTATTGAGGTAATTCTGGTAAACGCGCGCAACTTTCGCTTAAAGATGGTCGGTTATGACTAAAGGAAACTTCAAGGTTGTTTGTGCCTGCAATTGCACGCATACAGGTGGAAAGTGCTTTTTTAAAAGCTTCAATATTAAGAGTGTTGTTGGAAGAATCTTTTGCCGGATTTTTGTTGTCGCCAATATCGGTAGCCATGAGTGACAGATTCCTTAAGGCGAAACACCATGAATAAGTGATTCGGGAAGCTCTTGTCCAAAGGCGCGTTGATAAAATTCTGCAACAGTGGCACGTTCGAGTTCATCACATTTATTGAGAAAGGTTAATCGGAAGGCAAAGCCGACATCTTGAAAAATCGTTGTATTTTCTGCCCAAGTAATGACGGTACGTGGACTCATGACAGTTGAAAGATCTCCATTGATAAAAGATTGGCGTACCATATCAGCAACATGAACCATTTGTGAAATTATCTTTTTTCCTTCAGTCGTTTGAAAGGATTTGACCTTTGAACAAATGATATTAACCTCTTTATCATGGGGTAAATAATTGAGTATCGTAACAATAGACCAGCGGTCCATTTGAGCTTGATTGATCTGTTGGGTACCATGATAGAGACCAGTTGTATCACCAAGACCAATGGTGTTTGCTGTTGCAAAAAGACGAAAGGCTGGGTGTGGAGAGATGACTCGGCTTTGATCAAGTAAGCTTAGTTTTCCAGAGGTTTCAAGAACGCGTTGGATGACAAACATAACATCGGGACGCCCCGCATCATATTCGTCGAAAACAAGAGCAATATTATTTTGATAAGCCCATGGCAAAATGCCTTCTTTAAATTCAGTGATTTGTAAGCCATCTTTTAAAACGATAGCGTCTTTTCCTACAAGATCGATACGACTTACATGACTATCGAGATTAATTCGAAGACAAGGCCAATTGAGACGTGCAGCAATTTGTTCAATATGCGTTGATTTCCCTGTACCGTGATAGCCAGAAACCATTACACGGCGGTTGAAGGTAAAACCTGCGAGAATCGCTAAAGTTGTTTGCTGATCAAAAAGATAATCAGAATCGATATCAGGAACATGGGAACTTTTTGTGCTAAAAGCAGGGACTTTCAGATCTGTTTCAATATGAAATAGATCGCGAGCACAAAGTGTAATATCGGGCAAATTTTCAACGGTAAGATTTGTCATTGTGTTTCTGGAAGGGAGAGGATGCTATTTATTCATTAGAAACGATACAAGAGTTAGAGTATTTATGCAATGCTCTATAATGAGAGCCTTAGATATTGAAGAAAGATTTTTTACGTATTCTATAATGTTTTGCAAAAAAAATAACATTTTGCGCAAATAATGATGGTCTAAATGAAAATAGACTCATATAAGCGCATGTTTTCAGCACAAACCAGACTTTTTTAGCAAATTGTAAGCATGTAAAACATCACGAAAGCGCTCTTCTGAAGCACGATTACCACCATTGGAATCAGGATGGTGCTTTTTTACCAATTCTTTATATTTCATTTTGATGTCTTCTGCTGAAGCGTTTGCCTGTAGTCCCAGTGTATCAAAAGCTTTTGCTTCTAAGGGCTTTAATTTTCGTGAGAATTTATTGCTTGAATGCTGCCCAGTAAAAAGCGTGAAGGGATCGCGCATACGATTTTGATAGGCAGCTGTTCCAGAGCGAATCTTTGCATAATTAGCGGCTGTTTTTTTCGATGTACCATTGCTCAGATCTGTAGGCCATGTCGGACGATGTCCTGTGAGAGCATCCTTTTGAAATTTTGCGATATCTTTATTGCTAAGACCAGAGAAGTAATTAAAATTTTTATTATAGGCACGTACGTGTTCAATACAAAAATATAAATATTGTCCTTCGTGATTTCGACCTGCTGGTGCTTTATGGGCCCCTGTTTTTTCACAACCTTCCCACTGACACTGTTGTGCTTCTGGCTCAGCGTTTTGTTTTTTATTTGAGCTTATGCGAATTGAATCGAATAATTTAGATGTTATTGTCATATTATTGGTTTATGCAAAATTGATTAATTTTACAAGAATTGACTTTTGAAAAATTTGTTTTCACACTTATTCTATTATGAAAAAGGTGTATTTTTGCACGTTCATTTTGTTTGAGGAATGAAAAATGTTTATAGAAACAATAATCCAGAGAAAGCTTCAGGATGCTTTTCATCCGCAAAAGCTTGAAGTGATTAACGAAAGTCATCTTCATGAGGGGCATTCTCATAATGAACATGCTTTTGATGGTAAAGGAGAAACACATTTTCGAGTGAAAATTTTATCTTCTTCTTTTTCTAATATGACACGCGTAGAAATACATCGAGCGATTTATAAAGTTTTACAAGAAGAGTTAGCTACTTGTGTTCATGCTTTGGCACTTGAGGTTGAAACACTCTAATTTTTTGATGAGACACTTTTAGGAACGGGGATGGGCCTTTTGATAAATTTTTAACAAATGGTCTGTATCGACATGGGTATAGATTTGTGTGGTGGAAAGACTAGCGTGCCCAAGAAGTTCTTGAATCGTGCGCAAATCTCCCCCCCGTGATAAAAGATGGGTGGCAAAAGAATGGCGCAGTGTATGGGGCGTTGCAGTTTCTGGTAAACCAAGGCTTGCTCGTAAGTTGCGTACAGTTTTCTGAATAATGGCGGGCTGTAGGGGACCGCCTCGTGCCCCGCGAAATATGGGTTGGTTATCCACTAAAGGATATGGGCAACATTTGAGATAATTTTGTACAGCTTCGTAAACAATTTTGATGAGAGGAACAAGGCGTGTTTTTCCACCTTTTCCTGTTATAAATAAACTTGTTTTTTCAGGATCAGAAAATTGTTCTGGTGTGAGGCTTAAGGCTTCTGATATTCGCATTCCACAGCCATAGAGAAGCATGAGGACAGCCGCATTACGAGCGCTAATCCAAGGTTCATTTTCTAGCTGGTTTTCTTGTTTGACTATGTGAAGTGCTGATTTGATCGCTAAAGGTTTTGGGAGCGATCTTGGGTGTTTGGGGCTTCGGATAAGTTGAGCCGCCGGAACATTGACGATTCCTTCACGTGATAGGTACTTGAAAAAAGAACGGATGCCTGCTACTCCGCGGCTTAAAGAACGAGCACTTACATTGTTTGTACGCCGATAAGCAAGATAAGCACGCAAGTCACTGATGCGTAAATGAGCAAGATCTGTAAGGGTTGGTGTATGACTTAAGTGTTGACAGAGAAAAGACAAAAATTGCCGCGTATCACGTTCATAGGCTTGCACTGTTTGTGCTGACATACGACGTGTTTGGGTAAGACACTCTAACCAATTTTTCCTTGCGTTTAAAATTGCATGGTCTGCTGGAATGAGAGGAATATTTTCATCTTTTCTCTTGTCGTTTTTGATAGGCATTATCTAGTTGAGAGTTTCTTTCTTTTTAGATTTTTCATCGTTAGAATGACCATTCTTGTTTTGGGGTTGCTCTTCACGATTGATAAGTTGCTTTTCACCTTTGAGAGAGAGTATTTTCACAAGATTGTGCGTTGACATCAAATGCGCAAAAATTAATCCTAAAAAGCCATTTTTATGAAGTTTGGCAAGTTGGCTTGCTGATAATTTATTCAATTTTTCTTCATCAACAACCCAAAAATGTTCTAATTGAGCTGAGAGACCTTTATCGTTTTTCACATTGATAGATTTTTGGCTTAGAAGATCCATTTCTACAAGAGCATCAATAAACTCAGAGGTTTTTTCCATAGCGATTTTAAAACTTTCAAGAAAACGAATACGTTCTTCCATAAAAGGAGAAATAGAGCCGTCGGAATTAAAAAGTTCTGTTCCTGCAACTTCATTAAACATACCTGACTGTTGATCAAAGCAAACAGAAAGTTCTTTTTCATTGCTAATTTGTGCCAAAACAAAAGGATAGCGACGGACAAAAGCAGGAACATAAGTATTATTTTTCCAACTTTTATCAGAAGCGATATAGTCATTTTCGTCATTAGAAAGGCCGACAAGAGCTGCGGATGTGTAGTGCCGTTTTTTTTGTTCATCTTCGGCGCACATAAATAAAATAGGATAGTCTAGTGCTGCTTGAAAATATTCAGTACTTGCTAAAGGAACCCAGTGAGTATCCTTGGCAAAAGACATATCACTTGGAGGAGCAAATTTTAGATTTTTATGGGAAACTTTGTTGATTGGCGTGATATCTTTGTAAAATAGCATAATATTTGCCATAAGACTTTCTCCTTTATTAATTTGTTTTTGTTACCAAGAAAGGTCTTTTAGAAGATTGTCTCATATGGCAACAAGATTGAATAGAAAACTATAAGATTGAAGGGTTCATTTTTGAGAGATAATATTTTCGTATGAAGTATAATAAAGAAAAGCTTAAAAATAAAGTCTATCTTGCCATTATTGGTATGCCTCATGGTATAAAAGGAGATGTTTTTGTTAAAATTCTAAGTGCTGAGCCACAGCGTTTCAAGTTTTACAGCACTCTTTATGATGATATGGGGCGTTCTTATGAAATTGTAACTCTTCGCATACAAAAAAATAAGGCGATTGTACGTTTTAAAGGGATAGAAAATCGTAATGCGGCTGAGTCTTTAAAAGGTATTCGCCTTTATGTGACGCGTGATCAATTAATTGATGATTTGATGGAGGATGAGTTTTATCAAGTCGATTTAATAGGCTTGTGTGTCCAAGATTGTGGGGGAAAAATCTTAGGTGAAGTGTGTGGTTTTTTTAATTTCGGGGCTGGTGATTTGCTTGAAATACGTTTGAATACGGGTAAAAGAGTCCTTATTCCCTTTAGTAAGGCGGCGGTACCAGAAGTTTGTATGAATTCTGGTTTTCTTGTTGTTGATCCCATGGCAGCTGGTTTAAGTGATGGGGGAGACAATGATAAAAAGGAAATAGCTTGAATCTAAAAATAAAGATGAAGGAAAAAATAACAGATAAATTTCGTCAATAAAAAGTGGAATGTGTGGAAATATTAAAAATGCACTTTTGAGCAGATATTGTAAGCACTTTATCTCGAAATAGTTCTGAATTTTTAGAGTCTTTTTTAGTGCAAGTATTTAGAAGGATCGTATTGAATAAAGCGCAGATCAAGGAGATTCAATTTAACGCTATAGCGTTAAAAATCTTGTTTGTGCTATTTTTGCTATTAAGAGTCTGTTTAAGAAAATAAGGATGAGAAATAAAATGAAGTTTCAGGCGCGCGTTTTAACCCTTTATCCTGAAATGTTTCCTGGTTTTTTAGGGTATTCTTTAGCAGGGCAAGCTTTAGAGCGCGGAATTTGGTCACTGGAGACGGTGCAGATTAGGGATTTTGCTTTAGACAAACACCATAGCGTTGATGATAAACCTGCTGGTGGGGGGGCGGGTATGGTAATGCGGGCGGATGTATTGGCGGCGGCTCTTGATTGTTGTCCACAGGATTCGCCAAGATTGTTGATGAGTCCACGTGGGCGCCCTTTTGACCAAGCTTACGCGCATAGCTTGGCTCGTGATACGGGTGTAACGTTAGTTTGTGGACGTTTTGAAGGGGTTGATGAGCGAGTCATAGAAGCACGAGAATTAGAAGAAGTTTCTATTGGTGATTATATTCTTTCAGGGGGTGAAACAGCCGCATTGGTTATCTTAGATGCTATTATACGTCTTCTGCCTGGAGTGATGGGGAATGCAGCTTCTGCAAGGTGTGAAAGTTTTGAAAATGGCTTGCTGGAACATCCGCAATATACACGCCCTTCTCTTTTCGAAGGGCGGGGTATTCCGCCTGTATTGCTCTCAGGTCATCACAAAGCGATCGCAGATTGGCGTCAAAGCCAAGCCGAATTGTTAACACGTCAACGTCGCCCTGATCTTTATGCGCGTTATGATAAAAATCATCAGAAAACTTGATTCATATGATAAGGTAGTGTATTGCATGGCTCTCTTTTTAGAGAGTTTTTTATAAAAGGTTTTCTGTAGTTCCAAAATTAAAATGAAGGAATGGTGTATTCGCTCCTGTGTAAGACATAGCCTAGAGAGCTCCTTATTCTTAATAAAGGCTTTTTTGGTAAGAGTTGAGCGCTCTGACTGTTCGATAAAGAACATGAAGGATAAAAGAAATGAATATTATCGCACAACTTGAAGCTGAACAATGTGCAAAAATTGAAGAAAAGCGCCAATTTCCAGCCTTTAAGCCAGGAGATACAGTTCGTGTCATGGTGCGTGTGACGGAGGGTACGCGGACGCGTGTTCAGGCTTATGAAGGTGTTTGTATTGCACGTTCAGGCGGTGGGTTGAATGAGACCTTTACAGTGCGCAAGATTTCTTATGGTGAAGGGGTGGAACGGGTGTTTCCTGTTTATTCTCCGTTGATTGAAGGTGTTGAGCTGGTGCGCCGTGGTAAAGTGCGCCGTGCAAAACTCTATTATCTTCGTGGTTTGAGAGGTAAAGCTGCGCGTATCGCTGAAAAGAGAGATTATCGGAAAAAAGCTGAAAAGGTTATTGAGAAAGTAGAAGCAGCATCTGTCAGCACAGATGTTGAAAAGAAAGTTGCTGAGTAAAGATTATATCGGCTAAACTTTATGCAAAAGCGGCTTTTATGCCGCTTATTTGTGTCTTTCGTGATTCGTTTTGCCTTTTAAAAGGCTTGGAGGGGACATAAAAATGTTTAATCTATCAATTTTTTCCTCTTTTTATCCTTAATCATGGGTGCAATTTAAGATACCATTGCATATATCATGGATGCTCAAAAGGATAAGTTTAATCTGAAAAAATGCCTGTTTATATTTGAGAAAAGATGTTAGACCTTTGACGTGAAGATAAAATTGTATTAGATTAAAGCAAGTTTTGCGGATCATATCCGTGGAGTAATCGGTTTTTTTATGCGTGACCTTTAATCCGTTATTTGAGACAACCGACCTGTAGTATCGGTATCTTGAGATGCCAAACAAGTGAAAACGAGAGAATATATTTAGTCGTTTTGCGCGAACTTTCTCGTTCATTGCGGTTGCAGTAAAAACCAGGTCAGGATATTTTATGACAGAGACAACTAGGATAAAAGAGCGCCCTCGTTCCCCTCATATAAGTATTTATCGTTGGACAATTACTATGGCTATGTCCATTGCACACCGCATTACGGGTATGGCACTTTATGTTGGAACGGTTTTTCTTGCTGTTTGGTTAATTGCTATTGCGTGCGGGGAGGAGGCATTCAGAACGGTTCACGAGATTTATAGTTCTTGGTTTGGATTGTGTATTTTGTTTCTTTATACTTTGGCAGGGGTTCATCACATGGTTGGTGGTGTTCGCCACATTGTTTGGGATCTGAAACCTTGCCTTTTGGCAAAAGAAAAGGCAACAGTCACTGCTTGGGCGACAGTGTTTATTTCTCTTATTGTTACTTTTGCGATTTGGATTATTGGATATACCGTTGTTTAGCTGGGGGTGAAAAGAGATATGAAAAAAGATTTTCGAACGGAACTTGGAAAAGTACGGGGGCGTGGCAGTGCTCATGAAGGAACAGAGCATTTTTGGCTAGAACGTTTGACAGGGTTTATCAATCTACCACTTTTGATATTTTTTATTGTTCTTATTCTTTCGCTTGTGGGAAAGGACTATAGCATTGTGCGTGCAAGACTTGCACATCCTATTGTTGCTATTTTGATGGGATTGATGACTTTTTCGGTCCTTTATTATATGAAACTTGGTATGCAAGTGGTGATTGAAGATTATATTCCACGTGAAGGTTTCCGGATATTCTTTTTGACGTTAAATATTTTATTTTGTTTTCTCATAGGTGGTATCATTATTTTTT
This sequence comes from Bartonella sp. CL436QHHD, assembly GCF_042195105.1. NCBI lineage: Bacteria > Pseudomonadati > Pseudomonadota > Alphaproteobacteria > Hyphomicrobiales > Bartonellaceae > Bartonella > Bartonella sp. CL436QHHD. The sequence continues at coordinate 330,906 of NZ_JBHINR010000032.1, forward strand.
CTCTTTTGAAAATTGCATTAGGGGGTTAAACAAATATGGCGGGTACAGGATCATCTCTGGGCGCTAAAGCAGGTAACGCCCCTTATCGCACTGTAGATCATAAATTTGATGTTGTTGTTGTTGGGGCAGGTGGTGCAGGATTACGTGCAACATTGGGTATGGCGGAACAAGGATTAAAGACAGCTTGTATTACGAAGGTTTTTCCAACGCGCTCACACACGGTTGCAGCACAAGGGGGAATTGCTGCATCGCTTTCAAATATGGGACCTGATAATTGGCAGTGGCATTTATATGATACCGTGAAAGGTTCTGATTGGTTGGGTGATACCGATGCAATGGAATATTTGGTGCGTAATGCTCCTGCTGCTGTGTATGAATTAGAACATTATGGCGTTCCTTTTTCGCGGACGCAAGAAGGCAAAATTTATCAGCGTCCTTTTGGTGGACATACGACACAATTTGGTGAAGGTCCACCTGTTCAGCGTACTTGCGCAGCCGCTGATCGTACAGGCCACGCCATTTTGCATACGCTTTATGGACAAAGCTTAAAGCATAATGCGCAATTTTTTATTGAATATTTTGCACTCGATCTCATCATGACGGATGGGGTTTGTACGGGGGTTGTGGCATGGAATCTCGATGATGGTACAATACATCGTTTTTCTGCTAAAATGGTTGTTCTTGCAACCGGTGGTTATGGACGCGCTTATTTTTCCGCGACATCGGCGCATACCTGTACGGGTGATGGTGGTGGAATGATCGCACGTGCTGGATTGCCACTTCAGGATATGGAGTTTGTGCAATTCCATCCGACAGGGATTTACGGTTCTGGCTGCTTAATTACAGAAGGAGCTCGTGGTGAAGGAGGCTATTTAATCAATTCTGAAGGCGAACGCTTTATGGAGCGCTATGCACCTTCCTTTAAGGATTTGGCTTCACGTGATTTGGTTTCGCGTTGTATCACACTTGAAATTCGTGAAGGACGTGGTGTTGGACCTAAGAAGGACCATATTCATTTGGTTCTCAACCATATTGATCCTGCAATCTTGCACGAGCGTTTACCGGGAATTTCGGAATCAGCTCGGATTTTTGCAGGTGTGGATGTAACAAAAGAGCCTATCCCCATCTTGCCAACGGTCCATTATAATATGGGTGGGATTCCTACCAATTACTACGGGGAAGTTCTCAATCCAACGGCTGATTCGCCTGATCGTATTCAACCAGGGCTGATGGCGGTAGGAGAAGCAGGATGTGCTTCTGTTCATGGGGCTAATCGCTTGGGGTCAAATTCATTAATTGATCTTGTGGTGTTTGGTCGTGCTGCTGCCATTCGCGCGGGGGAAGTTATTGATCGGAATGCAGAAATTCCACCCCTCAATGAAGAAGCTGTTGACGAAATTATAGCGCGTTTTGATCGTTTACGTTTTGCACAAGGGGCGATACCAACAGCTCTATTGCGTGAAAAAATGCAGCGCACGATGCAAGAAGATGCGGCAGTATTCCGTACAGAAGATTCTTTGCAACAAGGATGTCAGCGGATGAATAAAATCTGGGGGGAATTGTCGGATCTCAAAGTCACAGATCGTTCTCTGATATGGAATTCTGATTTGGTTGAAACATTAGAGCTTGAAAATCTCATGGCGAATGCAATCATGACTGTTCATTCTGCCGAAGCACGTTTAGAAAGCCGTGGCGCTCATGCTCGTGAAGATTATCCAGAGCGTGATGATAAAAACTGGCGTAAACATACGCTTTCACATTTGTCAAAAGAGGGTAAGGTGACATTATCATATCGACCTGTCCATGTGGACCCATTAACATCTGAAGCTGATGGTGGGATCGATTTAAAGCGCATTGCACCTAAAAAACGGGTTTATTAAGGGGAGAATGAAATATGGTACAAATTAAGCTTCCCAAAAACTCTCAAGTAAAACCGGGAAAGGTTTGGCCTAAACCTGAAGGTGCTACAAAGCTGACGGAATTTCACGTGTATCGTTGGTCGCCTGATGATGAGGAAAATCCTCATCTAGATACTTATTATGTGGATCGTTCTGCTTGTGGTCCTATGATTCTTGATGGGCTTTTGTTTATTAAAAACCACATTGATCCAACTTTGACACTTCGTCGATCTTGCCGTGAAGGCATCTGTGGTTCATGTGCGATGAATATTGATGGAACCAATACATTGGCTTGTACCAAAGGTATGGATGATGTAAAACACCCCATTAAAGTCTATCCTTTGCCTTCCATGCCGGTTGTTAAAGATTTGGTTCCTGACTTGAATCGCTTTTATGCGCAACACCGAGTTATTGAGCCTTGGTTACAAACAGTTTCTCCTGAACCTGCAAAAGAATGGTTACAAAGTCACTCCGATCGCCAAAAAATCGATGGTCTTTATGAGTGTATTTTGTGTGCGTGTTGTCAGACTTCATGTCCAAGTTATTGGTGGAACGGTGATCGTTATTTGGGTCCCGCTGTTTTGCTTCAAGCTTATCGCTGGATTGCGGATTCACGTGATGAGATGTGTGGTGAACGTCTTGATAATTTAGAAGATCCTTTCCGCCTTTATCGTTGCCATACGATTATGAATTGTGCGCAAACTTGTCCAAAGGGATTAAATCCAGCGAAAGCGATTGCTGAAATTAAAAAACTCATGGTTGAACGCCGCCTTTGAAAATTTACTGATTGATGAAAATAAAGCGCAAGGTGGAAAATTGTATCTCCTTTTAGCAATTAAATCTCTAAAAGAAGATCGGCTGCTTATGGGGGCGCAGTAGCTATAATCATTCTAAAAGTGAAGTAATCCCTAAAAAGTTAAGCAATTCTTGCAATGGCTGAGCAGAAAACTCATAGTTGAATATTATCTTTGAAAACTGACCTTTTAACGAACAGTAAAAAGAAAAATAGAAAATTGTGCGTGTTTTTTGTGCCTCTTTGAGGCTTAATATCTAAAAATTTATTGGCTTCTATGAGGCGGTTAGCATAGTTATTATTGCCTTTAAAAAGGCAATAGTCTTTTGGGTAGACTATACTTTAAATAGCGTTCTATGTAAAAACAATAAAATCAATATGCTATGTGTTTTTATTTTTATTAAATTATTATCATAATTTATATTTTGATGCAGATTCAATTAATCATTTTTTATAAAAAATGATAACTCTGTATAAATATAGAACAAAAAATAAATGCTGATACAAATATTAAACGCATGTAAATTATTTAAATGAAATACACAGGAGTGATTATTATGACAGTTCGTCATTTTACGACACATTTATTATAATATCGAAAACATTGCTAATATTCATGGATTAGGAATTTTTGATAAAAGCATTATATATAAAGGTCATATTTTTTATTTTAAAGATTTTATTGTTAATCGCATTAAAAAACAAAATTTATAGTTCTCAAAATGGAGAACGTAAAATCCCTCTCTTTTGTGTAGAGATAATCATACAGTCAAGGGGGCTGTAATTTAAAACTATTGTAACGTCATAGATTTAAATTCATTAAAGAGAAAATAAGACGTTTTTAAAAAATATCAAATTTATAGTTTTTTCCAAAAATTTAGAAAACGCTAGTGAGAATTCTAAGAACACGTGTTGCGAATGTGGAATAGGGATGTTTATAGGTTCGTTTGAGTTGAATGAATTCAATCATCAAAGAAAACATGTTGTGTTTTTATGAGTTTCATAGGTTTTGATTTTATATGTTTTTATCTATAAAAAATAGAGGTTTCTAGGTTTAGGTCTCATTTATTATGTTAGGGGATTTCATTTTTTCTTGTATATATGCTGAAGAAAGTTATTTAAGCAGTAAAAGTGTTTTTTATTTTATTTTTTAGCATAAAAGATATTTCTTAACATGAAAGAGAGGTGTCCAAGTATTAACGGTATAATCGGTCATTGTTTTGATATTTATTCTGTTGTGCTGTAAAACACTATCTTATTTAGGATGTGGTAATTAAAGTGGTTAGAAGGTGAAATCTGCTAGGCGAGGAGGCGGATAATTTGCAGATCAGTGCATGTAAAAAGCTTCGCCCTTTGAGGTGTGATAGGTGGAGTCTGTTAGCCAATTACGTAAACTAGAGCGAAATTTACGTGGACAGGTTTTCAGACTAATCTCTCTTATATATTGTGATAGGAAACTCACATTAATAAGGACCACGACCGGTTGCAGAAAAAAGAAATCATTGCGAAAAAACAAGCACGCTTGTTTTAAAATTTTTAATGCTTCTGATCATAAGGGTATGCTGAAATCTCCTGTAGTATTACGCAGACCTTTTATATTCTCAAGCCAAGAATTGTCCATATATCCCCTTCAATCTGATTTTCACGAATTGATGCAAGGGATGGTAGAAACCTCTGTAAGAATAAGCAGACGCAAAGCCAGTTGTATCATTATTGTTGCTTTGCAGAGTGTTTGATAAAAATCTGGAACATTTCTCCAATTCATTGCCTGTTCATTAATGACTTTATGGCGTTGTTTTTCTAAAAAAGCTTTTGCTGTTGCAGCTTTTACTTACCAGATGGGAGTTAAGAGTATTACGTATCTCTCGTTGGCGTAATCTTTGAAATCGGTATACAGCCTCCTAATTTGAGGAGAATATGAAGCTGTAAAGGTGCAAACCAGTTTCTATTTTGCCGTCATTTTTTAGTTCAGTTTTATGACTTTCAAAAGTATCTAGAGTAATGTCTTTTAAATAATAGAGATTATGCATTGCTTCACGCTTTTGTTTCTCTCGTTTTTTAATAAGATCACAATCCTTATACAAAACAGAACGCCCCAACCCAAATACACCTGGCTTGTCAATTTATGCGCTTGTTTTAAAGAAACCTTTCTTTAAGGAGCCCCAGCTCATTTCGCGACAGTGCTCGTGGATGGTATAATGGTAAAGCTCCGATGAATAATATAAAATTTATAGAGCATCTCCATTTTTACACTTCATAAAAGAGCAAGTTGGGTGCCATTAGACACTTTGCAAACTCCCAATGTTGCGACAGTTTTTGGCATTGTGGATGGTTTATAAAAGGTATTTTTAGTGCTTTTTTGTACAGTTTCATTCTATACGGCTTTATTCGCTTGTAATGTGCAAGAGCATGGTTTTGGTTAGTAGACAGCTTTGAAATGAGAGAATCTTACGGTACTAAGATCTTTTATCCAACACGCAAAATAATGAACACTCTTTATAAATCAATGTGACGTGGCTTAAGAAGAGGGATTGTATATCTGTGCTTTTAGGAATTTTTGCTTTTGAGGTGCAGAGAAGAGAGCAGGAATATTCAGAGAGTAGAGCTTACCTGTGTAGTCTATGGATATCCTCTTTAGGATGGGGACATAAGCCACGTGATATGGTTAGCAAAGCTTGCTTAAGAGAAATTTAGTTGTTTACGAACAGCCGCAGGTTAAGAATCTTTCTTCGTCCGAAGAAGACGTCGATATGCGACTATACTTTTTATTACCAAATAGAATGTGGTTTATGGATGCTAAATCGAAATGATAGTTTATTTCGTATGAGGTTTTCCGTATCTGGAGATTGTTTGGTGAAAAAACATATTTATTAATCACTTGAAAATAGCACTTAGAATTTTTAAACGGTAAGTTTTGGTCTTGATGACGATAATTATTTATGATGATTGAAAGGACCTGTTTTACGAAGCTTTCATTGATATGCGAATCAAAATTTCTTCTTTTCTTTTGTTGAAATATGTATTTTATAGCTATTTTTTTTGCATTAAACATACTTTTTCAAAAGATAAATGGGAAGAATGATCAAAGGTAAGAGAATAGAGAGAGCCTTATGTATAATTTGGTTTTCTCGTAGAGTTGTTGTCTATTAACTTTTTTCTTCTTTTATTCATGAAGAGTGTAGAAGATCCATTGGAAAAGAAAAGAGAATAGGAAAAGTTAAATAAATAGCCGTAACAATTAGTTACGGCTATTGTTTGTTTGTATCATATTACCGAGAGAGGAAGCTCCCCTTAAGCGATTTTTGATTTAGCAAAAATTGGGTCGTAAAAGACTTCAGAGAGTTTTCTATCTTTAAAGAACAACACTACGTCAACTGTTGTATAGAGAACGATTTTTATCATTTCTAACTCGAGTTGCCGGCCAACTTCTGATCTCTTAATCAAGGTGGCACATCGTTCAAATGTCTGCAAAGCGCTGTTGGCATGCGTCGTTGTAATCGATCCGGGATGGCCAGTGTTGAGCGAATTGAGATATTCCCATGCTTCATTGCCTCGCAATTCAGCGAGAAAAATTCGGTCGGGCGACTGACGCATACACGCATCTAGACACTCTTCAGCTGAAACACGGCCTACATTGTTACCATAAATCATATGTACATGATTGGGATGATTGGGTAGAAAAAGCTCATGAACATCTTCAATTGTGATAATACGCTCCTCTACAGGAACCTTTTCAATTAAAGAGCGGGCAAATGTTGTTTTACCAGATCCTGTTTTACCCGCAATAATAATGTTGCGTTTGTGAAGGACGCATTCTTGTAAAAATTCAAGAATTTTTCCATCACGTTTATGTTGCAAAAGTTGAATTTCAAATGGTTCCAACCGTGTGAAGTCCTGCTTCGATAACAAGTTATTGGCTTCTTTTGCTGAAGGCTTATTAAAACTTACATCAGAAAAATCGTCAAATGCCCCTTCTTCTTTGAGTTCTTCTAACGTCTTAACTATAAGAGAATGTTTACGAATTACAAAGGAAAGAGCACCATCAACAACAGCTGGTGTTTGTATAATTGTACCACGTTGTCCACCAGGCAAGAGCACATAATTAATACTTCTGGGAGCCATATCGTTATAAACGATAATAGCTGTAATAAGCGTTTGCAAAAAAGTGGTTGTTAACTCTGGTACGCTATGTACTTGCCAACCCTTAAAGCTTTTCGTCCATACTTCACAGGGGCGGCAAATCGATAATTCAGTGATCGTGGGATCTTCTAAGAAACAATCAAGCGGTTGCAGAAGCTGAAAAACTGCTTGATCTTTCTGTATCGGGTTAACGTGTGACGAGACTGTAGACATTGCTGAAATCCAGATCACGAGCAACAAAAATATTTACTCGTTCGCCTTGGTTTTTGTAAAGTGTTGGTGTGATATTGATGGAATTTTGAAGAACATCGATTGCTATAGATTCAGCATTCTGAGCATCTTTATTTTGTGAATTCTCTTTATTTTCTTTACTGCTTTTATTAACTTTTCCTCTTACCCATTCTCCTAAATCACCGATAATGCTTACCATAATTGCACTACCAAATCTCTCCCAAAAATGTCTGTCAACCCAGCCACCAATACCCGCTTCACCCAGAGGACCTGTGCCTGGTGAGTCAAGATTGACAACAACACCAGAAGGCGTTTCGATGCGTAACCATTGGACAAACACGCGCGTTTGTCCTTGTTGTATGCCACTTTGGTAAAAACCAACGACTTTAGAACCACGGTCAAGCAAAACAACACGTCCACTTGTGGAATAAATATCGCGTGTTAAATAGCACGTCGTCATTCCGGGTTGTGATGTAATGATCTTTGTTTCTAACGTACAATCTATTTGCGTTCCTTGTGTAATCAAAAAGTCACGGTTACGAAGTTGCATCGCATGTGATTGACCTAAACGCACGGGCTGAAGGTTATCGAATAATGCGCCATTACCTGTATCATTATTCGATGCTTTATTATTGGTATCTGTAGATCCTTCGCTACCACCGTTGTTAAGGCTAGAACTGAGCATACGTTTGCGTGCTAATTCTTCAGAATCTTGGAGCATATGTGGAGGAATGGCTGTTTGAAGAAGTTTACTCAAGGCCGGTGGAATATCTAGGCTTGAATCTTCTATTTGTGTTGATTTTTCTGCTTCTTCTACAATTTTTGGCTCTTCTATAATCCGAGGGACATAGTTTGGTATAATTTGCTGTACTATTTGTTGTGGTTTTTCTTCCTCAACTTCCACGGTATTACGCATTTTAAAAGCTTTCCAAGTCAAGGCAATCGGTATCGCTACTATGACAACAAGTCCTACCATTAACAATGCACGGGTACCTGGAACTGTCGGACGACGTTCAGAACCTAGTTCCGACCCTCCATAGGTACCTTCAATATGTTTTTGCTCGACGTTATCCAGTTTTGTACCTTTTCCCTCTCCTTCCTTATTGTCAAACATCATTTTCCTCCTTTATTGATACGATAAACCACCGAAGATACTGTCCCTGTTGTGTTTGGTACGCCGCCATTGGGGTCATAGGCTTCATTAAAAACAGCTAGAGCGCGTTTACCAAGCCGTATGAGCCATTTAGGATTGACCTTATGAACGGCGATAATATCATTAGAACTGCCGATAACGGTGCGTGGTATTAAGCTTTCATTTCCTTCAGCATCTACGACATAAATCGATGGCATATCCATGTTAGCGGGAAATTTGAAATAAGTAATACGCCCATTGTCCCAAGCATTTATCGGAGCAATATCTTGGTGACCGCTCATGGTATAACTGAGATTATAGCCGTTGACGCTTTGGTGAAAACCACGTTCAATCGCAAGGCGTCGATTGTTTTCTTCTGACTTTTCATCGTTTGAATCGGGATAATGGAAAGCCAATTCATAAGTTGATCCCGCACGGTCATTCCGAAACTGTAGTCGGAATTTGTAACTCCGTTTGTCAGTTACAACGATGAGATTGGTATTGGCAAGCTCTGCTTTTGGTTTAATAAAAATATGCCGCCCTTTATGAGCAAAGGCATAGGCTTCAGAATCGCCAAAGGCATGAGTTATGTACTGTTCACCTTCTTCAAGAATAATATGTGTTGCCACACCAAGAACTGTTTCAATTTGAACCACATCGGCTTCGTTATATGTTATATAGCGAATGCGGTGATCATATTGTGAATTTGATGGACTTTTGAGCGCCTGCACAGGTACCGTATAAAGAGAAGAAAACGAAGACAATAGAACAACGAACGCAAGTTTTTTCATAACAATCAATTCCTTAATCATTCAACAGTATTTCTGGGTCAGAACGGTAACTTGTTACTTGAAAACCAAGGGGGTTAAGCAATCGATCAGATGATTTCATGGGTGCACCGATATAGGTGTAACCAATTGTTGCAATCTGGTGCTGTTTTGGTCCAGTAGCAGCACCGTTGCTGTCAAGTTGCTGAGTCGTAAAACGTACAGTTGCTTGACCGAGTCCATTAGGCTGGATTGATCGTACTTTAACTGTGATACGTGCTTTGTTGGAAAGCACTTTGTCCCGTGCATTTTCTCCATCATAGATTTTATAATATTCTTGTTGAACAGATGCCGCACTTAAAAGTGCGGTTGTGTCATAGTTCAGTTGAATGGTATCGTAGTCGTAAGTTTCGCGGTTAAGCACATATTGGTTTAGCCAATACCTATCTACAACTTCACCATAGCTTTCTTCGTGTTCACGCATGATTGAGATAACATCAACTGCACCCGTCGTATTATCAACGCGCAATACTAAGGGAGTTGGAGCTGGTTGAGAAAATCCAACAACTCCACATATCATACCGAATAAGCCAAAAAGACCCACAGTACTCGCGACACGCCATGCCGTTCTGCGCGACCTTATAAATTCATTGATAAGATCACGTTCTAAGCCACGGCTTTCTTCATAATAACTTCTAAGTTGTTCGGCTTTCACTGGTTTTGCTTGTTTTGTTTTCATCTGTCTCCTCGCTTAATTTCGGCAGGGATTGTTTTATTAATAGGCACACGGTTCCTATCATTTGGCTGTTTTAGCTTTGGTGCTAATGCACAAGCCGATAAAAGATTTGCAATCAAAATTACAAGAATGATCGACTTCATTTTAATATGACTCTTTTTATTGTTATATACATCCTGATATTTGTTGTCATTATTATTATTTTGAACATAAAGTAAAGTACGTTGTGTGTAATTATTTTACTTTTTTATTCCATTTTAATTTATAAAAACAGCTCAATTTCAGTGCGAATATTTTTTACTGTAGGATTGGATATTCTTGTTATTTTGTCATATGGGTATTAAGGGCGTTTGTTACGGGAACCATTGCTTTTTATCTCATCTAGTTTCTATGTCTCCATAGATGTCCAAATGTAATGCCTTTTGCGAGAGAATTGGCAACGCTTGATAGTTTGAGTAACAGCATGATGGATATAATGGACAAGATGAGAGCTCCCCCAAACATGAAGCTTATATTCTGGTCGTAATCGAGTTTCATATCGCTCAAATAGTTTGCAAAGATATTCATCATCAGATTAAATACAGTTGCTAAGAGTAGAAAGAGGATTATATAATTGACGACTTGGATTATCCATTGCTCGAAAAGGCGATGAGTTGGTTGCCAGAGCAAAGCAATGATGAAGAGAGGTCCCCATCCTACGAGAAGTGTAATAGCGATTTTTGTTAGGAGCACGAGACCACCACCGATTGCGACTACGAGGCTTGTTGCCAGCAAGATGATGATGCCTAAGAGACTGTAAAGCAGACCATTGCCTTCGAAGAAGACGGTTTCTTGGAAAAGACGTCCTGCATATTGGAATCCTTTGGTTGCTGCTGTATCAAGTAAATTCATTAATTGTGTATCATTGAGTGGATTTGTTATGAGCGCTTTTGATAACTCATAGGGCATTTGTGTTATCAAACTCGCAATTTCATTTTGATAAAGTCCTNTTATCCAGTAAATTCATTAATTGTGTATCATTGAGTGGATTTGTTATGAGTGCTTTTGATAACTCATAGGGCATTTGTGTTATCAAATCCGCAATTTCATTTTGATAAAGTCCTGTGGTAAGAGCTATTGAAGTAATAATACTTATCCGTAGGAAACGATTTACAAATCCGGAGAGAGGCATATCTATAGCGCCCCGAATGNAAATCCTTTGGTTGCTGTTGTGTCCAGTAATTTCATTAATTGTGTATTATCGAGTGGATTTGTTATGAGCGCTTTTGATAACTCATAGGGCATTTGTGTTATCAAACTCGCAATTTCATTTTGATAAAGTCCTGTGGTAAGAGCTATTGAAGTAATAATACTTATCCGTAGGAAACGATTTACAAATCCGGAGAGAGGCATATCTATAGCGCCCCGAATGATGAGCCAACCATAGATGATGAAAGCGATTGTGATACCGATTGAAACAAAGGGTGTAATTGTAGCTATTGTTTTTGAGGAAAGATCCGTGACATATGTTTTTGTTATCTGATCAATTTTATTGAAAAGTTGCGTGAACACTGTAAAGTCCATGGAATTCCTCTTTAACGAATTTTCAACTTTTTATCACCTTGAAACATAGATACATGCTAAACGCGTTATTCGCATTTATACATTACCTAAGTGTTTTCATTACGATATCTTGGCTTTGATAAAAGCTTTCTGCCTCTCTGAATTGTTCGGATAGTACTGAACCTTCTACATTGGCTTTTGTTTTTATCGTATGGTAGGCATCCCGTTTTTTTCATGGTCAAAAATTTTCATATCAAGTTCGCGTCTTTTCCTTTTGATAAGTGATTGCTCAGCATTACGTAAATGCGCTACCATTTCCATCTTTATAAATTCATTTTGGATCATGGCTANCCTCTTAATTGTTCAGAGAGTACTGAACCTTCTACATTGGCTTTTGTTTTTATCGTATGGTAGGCATCCCGTTTGTTTCATGGTTAAAAATTTTCATATCAAGTTCGCGTCTTTTCCTTTTGATAAGTGATTGCTCAGCATTACGTAAATGCGCTACCATTTCCATCNTCTCTGAATTGTTCGGATAGTACTGAACCTTCTACATTGGCTTTTGTTTTTATCGTATGGTAGGCATCCCGTTTTTTTCATGGTCAAAAATTTTCATATCAAGTTCGCGTCTTTTCCTTTTGATAAGTGATTGCTCAGCATTACGTAAATGCGCTACCATTTCCATCTTTATAAATTCATTTTGGATCATGGCTAATGAACCATCGATATGTGCTTGAAGATCTGCAATTTCTTTCAGGTTTTCTTTTTTTTGAATTTCATCTAATAGATGTTCGAGGTATTTAAAACGATTTTCTACGTTTTCAAAAGTTTCTAAACTTACAGCTTTATCTTGTATCGATGCAAATTGTAAACGCNCGAACCATCGATATGTGCTTGAAGATCTGCAATATCTTTCAGGTTTTCTTTTGTTTGAATTTCATCTAATAGATGTTGGAGGTATTTAAAACGATTTTCTACGTTTTCAAAAGTTTCTAAACTTACAGCTTTATCTTGTATCGATGCAAATTGTAAACGCNCGCTCGGCATTACGTAAATGCGCTACCATTTGCATCTTTATAGATTCATTTTGGATCATGGCTAATGAACCATCGATATGTGCTTGAAGATCTGCAATTTCTTTCAGGTTTTCTTTTGTTTGAAGTTTATCGAATAGATATTGGAGGTATTTAAAACGATCTTCTACGTTTTCAAAAGTTCTTAAAGTTATAGCTTTATCTAGAACCGATATAAATTCTAAACGGGCAAAAATAGAGTTACCTACTTGATCAAAAGTCCCAGAAATTTTGTTTTCTTCCTCTAATACCTTTTGATATGATTCCTTTGAAAGCTTATCTTTCTTATAGAGCAGTTCAGGCTCTTTGAGAAAAAAACTAGAAACGTCAATTGTTTTAGGTTCAGTTTTCTGATTCTTTGTTATAGCTTGATAGGTTGTTTCTGTTTGCGAAAGTTGTTTTTTTTTCAATTCAAGCTGTTTTGTTAAGAGCTCAATAATTTCTCCTTTTTTTAAAAGCTTAATAAGCTCCAGATATTCTGCTGGTGGAGCAGGTGGTGAGACTGCAGCTGGTGATGAGGGTTCGAAAGATACGCTTGTACCTGTTTGATTTGCATTTGCTGGAGCTAGATTCTGCATTCCCAAAAGGGTAATCATTCCTGTTATAATAAATCGCTTTTTCATCTGTCTCCTCGCTTAATTTCGGCAGGGATTGTTTTATTAATAGGCACACGGTTCCTATCATTTGGCTGTTTTAGCNATTACGATATCTTGGCTTTGATAAAATCTCTGTGCCTCTTTGAATTGTTCGGATAGTACTGAACCTTCTACATTGGCTTTTGTTTTCATGAAAAAAAAGCAAATCTTGTAAAGAGCTTTAGTGGCTAAAATCTTATTTGAGGCACATTTTTGAGGGCATTGTTCATAACTCTTTTATACAATATACGTTTTTGCATTTCGATAAGAAACTCTTCATTACTGCTTAAATTTCTGACCATTTGTAGCTTTGTATATTCATTTTGGAGTACCGCTGACATGTTTCTGATACGTGTTTGCAGCTCGAAAACTTCTCTCAGATCTTTTGTTTTATCTATATCTTTTAAGAAATCGGCAATTTGTGTAAAGCGGTTCTCTGCATCTTGGAAAGCTTGCAAACTTACAGCTTTATCGATAACTCCACTATATTGAAGACGCGCATTAAGTATATCGTATATTATCTTATGTTGTGTCTCCGGGAGGAGGGCTCTCCACTCCTCTCCTTTAATTTGAGTTATAAGCCGTTCGAAATAAATATGACCTTCGAAGTTTTTCTCATATAAACCCTTGTATGTTTTGTGGGTAGATGGGTAAAAAGGCGAATATTTTAATAAAAATTTCGATAACTTTTCTTTTGTTATTTGTTTATTTCCTGTTATAGACTGATAGACTTTTTTCGTGTTTTCGATCTGGTCTTCGTTTGCTTTAATTTGTTGTTTTAACAAATTAATAATTTTCAAATATTCTGCTTCTGGAAAAGGGGGAGGAGTTTGGACAGTTGAACCTTGAGTTCCAGAACCCCAACTAAAGTTAGACGTTAGAGTTAAATTTATCATTCCCAAAAGGGTGATCATTCCTGTTATAATAAATCGCTTTTTCATCTGTCTCCTCGCTTGATTTCGGCAGGGATTGTTTTATTAATAGGCACTCGGTTCCTATCATTTGGCTGTTTTAGCTTTGGTGCTAATGCACAAGCCGATAAAAGGTTTGCAATCAAAATTACAAGAATGANCTTGAAAGCTTATCTTTCTTATAGAGCGATTCTGGTTCTTTGAGAAAAAAACTAGAAAATTCAATTTTTTTAGGTTCAGTTTTCTGATTCTTTGTTATAGCTTGATAGGCTTTTTCTATTTGTGAAACTTGTTTTTTTTTCAACTCAAGCTGTTTTGTTAAGAGCTCAATAATTTCCTCTTTTTTTAAAAGCTGAAGGATTTCCGAATATTCTGCTGATAGAGCAGGTTGTGGCGTTGAAGCAGGTTGTGGCGGTGAAGCAGGTTGTGGCGGTGAAGCAGGTCGCGACTTTTTAGGTGATTTTGGCTTTGTTTTACGTCTAATTTTAACATCTCTAGTGCGTGTTGAATCTGACAAGCCATGATATGTAGTATACATTCGACCGTCTTTTGTTCGGTAGGTGTCTGCGTTATTTCTATCATACACCACATCTTTGCTATTTGCATATGCTGGAGCTAGATTCAGCATTCCCCAAAGGGTAATCATTCCTGTTATAATAAATCGCTTTTTCATCTGTCTCCTCGCTTAATTTCGGCAGGGATTGTTTTATTAATAGGCACCCGGTTCCTATCATTTGGCTGTTTTAGCTTTGGTGCTAATGCACAAGCCGATAAAAGGTTTGCAATCAAAATTACAAGAATANGTTTGCAATCAAAATTATAAGAATGATCGACTTCATTTTAATATAACTCTTTTTTATTGTTATATACATCCTGATATTTGTTGTCATTATTATTATTTTGAACATAAAGTAAAGTACGTTGTGTGTAATTATNCTCAAGCTGTTTTGTTAAGAGCTCAATAATTTCCTCTTTTTTTAATAGCTTAATAAGCTCCAGATATTCTGCTGGTGTAGCAGGTGATTTCGGTGAAGCAGGTGATTTCGATGGAGTACGTGGTAGTGTAACATATGTATGCCTGAATAAATCTAGATGAGGGTTACCAACATTCACTGCAGGAGCAGGTGGTTTCGCTGGAGTACCTGGTGGTATAACATATGTATGCCTGTATGAATCTAGATGAGCTTTACCAACATTCACTGCAGGAGCAGATGGTTTCGCTGGAGTACGTGCTTGTGGAATATATGTCTTCCTGTATCGATCTATATGAGATCCCTCAATATTCACTGCATGTGCCAAATTTATCATTCCCCAAAGGGTAATCATTCCTGTTATAATAAATCGCTTTTTCATCTGTCTCCTCGCTTGATTTCGGCAGGGATTGTTTTATTAATAGGCACACGGTTCCTATCATTTGGCTGTTTTAGCTTTGGTGCTAAAGCACAAGCCGATAAAAGATTTGCAATCAAAATTACAAGAATGATCGACTTCATTTTAATATGACTCTTTTTATTGTTATATACATCCTGATATTTGTTGTCATTATTNTATTTTAATTTATAAAAACAGCTCAATTTCAGTGCGAATATTTTTTACTGTAGGATTGGATATCCTTGTTATTTTGTCATATGGGTATTAAGGGCGTTTGTTACGGGAACCATTGCTTTTTATCTCATCTAGTTTCTATGTCTCCATAGATGTCNCTTTACTTTTTTATTCCATTTTAATTTATGAAAAGAGCTCAATTTCAGTGCGAATATTTTTTACTGTAGGATTGGATATTCTTGTTATTTTGTCACATGGGTATTAAGGGCGTTTGTNAATCGACTTCATTTTAATATAACTCTTTTTTATTGTTATATATATATCCTGATATTTGTTGTCATTATTATTATTTTGAACATAAAGTAAAGTGTATAGTTTGCGATAATTGATCTTTTCTTAATTTCATTTTTTAATTTATGAAAACAGCTCAATTTCAGTGCGAATATTTTTTACTGTAGGATTGGATATTCTTGTTATTTTGTCATATGGGTATTAAGGGCGNCATTTTAATTTATAAAAACAGCTCAATTTCAGTGCGAATATTTTTTACTGTAGGATTGGATATTCTTGTTATTTTGTCATATGGGTATTAAGGGCGTTTGTTACGGGAACCATTGCTTTTTATCTCATCTAGTTTCTATGTCTCCATAGATGTCCAAATGTAATGCCTTTTGCGAGAGAATTGGCAACGCTTGATAGTTTGAGTAATAGCATGATGGATATAATGGACAAGATGAGAGCTCCCCCAAACATGAAGCTTATATTCTGGTCGTAATCGAGTTTCATATCGCTCAAATAGTTTGCAAAGATATTCATCATCAGATTAAATACAGTTGCTAAGAGTAGAAAG